>NZ_JBDPMD010000009.1:0-216733 GCF_039871875.1 Sphaerisporangium sp. B11E5
GGGGGTCGGGGTGGGAGTTGGGGTCGGTGTCGGTGTGGGGGTCGGGGTGGGAGTGGGGGTCGGTGTCGGTGTGGGGGTCGGGGTGGGGGTGGCGCCGTAGGTCAGGCCGTAGCCGTACTCGAAGAGGGCCTGCTTGCCGTCGCCGGTGTTGATCGGCTGCTGGCTGATGCTCTGCATCCACGTCATCGGCAGCTTCCCGGTCGGCGCGTGGTCGCCGAACAGCACGTCCGCCACGCCGCCGCCCTCCGTGCCGGGCAGCCACGAGGCGACCAGCGCGTTCCACCCGCCGAGCTGCGACGAGATGTCCATCGGGCGTCCTGACACCAGCACCACGATCACCGGCACGCCGGCGGCCCGCAGCCGCGACAACGTGGCCAGATCCGTCGAGTCGAGGGACAGCGACGTCCGGTCGCCCTGGCCCTCGGCGTACGGCGTCTCACCGACGACCGCGATGGCGGCCCGGTAGCTGGAGTCGACGCCCGAGCCGTCCCTGGTGTAGGTGACGGTCGTGCCGGAGCCCACCTTCTGGCGGATGCCCTGCAGGATCGTGGTGCCGGAGGTGATGTTGCCCGACGAGCCCTGCCAGGAGATCGTCCAGCCGCCGCTCTGGTTGCCGATGTCGTCGGCGCTCTTGCCCGCCACGAAGATCTTGCCGCCGCTCTTGGCGAGCGGCAGGATGCCGCCGCTGTTCTTCAGCAGCACCTGCGACTTGCGCACGGCCTCCCTGGCCAGGTCGCGGTGGGCGGTGCCGCCGATCGTCGAGGCGTACGAGCGGTCCGCCATCGGACGCTCGAACAGCCCCATCTCGAACTTCTTGGTGAGGATGCGGCGGTTGGCGTCGTCGACGCGCGCGGCGCTGATCCGGCCGGCCTGCACCTCCTGCTTCAGCAGCGTGATGAACTGCCGGTGGTTGGTCGGCACCATCGCCATGTCGATGCCGGCGTTGAACGAGGTCCTGATCTCGTCGGCGGTGAAGCCGGGCTGACCGTCGAGCTGGTCGATGGCCGCCCAGTCGGTCACCACGAAGCCGCTGAAGCCGAGCTCGTTCTTGAGCACGTCGGTGATGAGGTAGCGGTGGCCGTGCATCCGCTGGCCGTTCCAGCTGCTGAACGAGATCATCACCGAGCCCACGCCGCGCTCGATGGCGGCGCGGAACGGCGGCAGGTGGACGGCGCGCAGGTCGGCCTCGCTGATCTGGGCGTCGCCCTGGTCCCGGCCGCCGGTGGTGCCGCCGTCGGCGACGTAGTGCTTGGCGGTGGCGAGCACCGAGGCGGAACCACCGAGCGCGGAGCCCTGCAGACCGGTGACGATGCTCGCCATCTGGCTGACGAGCTGCGGGTTCTCACCGAACGACTCGTAGGTGCGGCCCCACCGGTCGTCCCGGGCCACACAGAGGCAGGGGGCGAACGTCCAGTCCATGCCGCTGCCGGTGACCTCCTCGGCGGTGGCCCGGCCGATCCGCTGCACCAGGTCGGGGTCGCGGGTGGCGCCGAGCCCGATGTTGTGCGGGAACATCGTGGCGCCCATCAGGTTGTTGTGGCCGTGCACCGCGTCCACCCCGTAGATCATCGGGATGGCCAGCGGCGTGGACAGCGCCTGCCGCTGGAAGTTGTCGTACATGTCGGCCCAGCCGCTTGCGTTGTTGGGCGACGGCACCGAGCCGCCGCCGGAGAGGATCGAGCCGATCCGGTACGTCGCGATGTCCGAGATCGTGGTGAGCGCGGCACGCTCGGCCTGGACCATCTGGCCCACCTTGTCGTCCACCGTCATCCGGGACATCAGGTCGGCCACCCGGGTCGGGACCGGCAGGCTCGGGTCCTGGTAGGGGAGCGCGGCGGCCTTGGCCGCCCCGACCGCCGTGGCCACCCGTGGCTGCTCGACGACGCCGAGCATCGCGAACGCCAGCACCACGATCAGGGGGATTCTCGACGCGTCGAGCAGGCGACGCGGGTACCGTTCGGCGTTCATCGAATTCCTCCTCGATATCGCCGCGACCGTAGGGACCGCGTCGCCTCACGGTCAATCAGGGGCTGTGGTGAAGCGCCTGTGAGCTGCGAGGACGCCGGAAACTTTCAGTCAGGACTCAGGGTCGGGACGGGGTGTGGAGGCCCCGCCCCAAGGGGCGGGGCCTCGGGTGCCCGGCCGGGCTGATGAGGCCCGGCCGGGCTGTGGTCTCGCGCTCCCAGGGCATGAGACCACGTCTTCGGGGGGATCAGGCGGGGCTGCAGCCCACCGTGGCCGGCACGGTGCCGGCGCCTGTCCCGAGGAAGCCGAACGAGGTCGTCTGGCCGACCCCGATGGCGGAGTTGTAGCTCAAGGGCCGCGCGGTGACGGATGCCCCGGACTGGGTGTGGGCGGCGTTCCAGATCTGGCTGACCGTCTGCCCGCTCGGGAACGTCCAGTTCACCGTCCACGAGCTCAGCGCCACGGCGCCGCTGTTGCGCACCACCACGCCGGCCTGGAAGCCGCCCGACCAGGTGCTGGTGATCGTGTAGGTCGCCGTGCAGGCCCGTCCCGGCGTGGGGGTGGGGGTCGGGGTCGGTGTCGGGGTCGGGGTCGGTGTCGGAGTGGGGGTCGGGGTGGGCGTCGGGGTGGGCGTCGGGGTCGGGGTCGGCGTGGGGGTGGGCGTCGGCGTCGGGTCGGGATCGGCGCCGGGCAGGGTGCCGTAGATCCGGGTGGTCCCGGAGTACACCACGATGTTCTGCACGGTGACCGGTGTCCCGCCCGGCGTGGTCGCCACGCCGGTGTAGGACCAGTCGTTCGTGGGGTCCCACGTGCCCGAGCTGGCGATGCGGAACTGCATCTCACGCCGGGACTCCGACTGCCCGGCGGGCGCGATGGCCTGCCCCGAGCAGTCGATGGTGATGTAGTAGATCCGGCCGGAGAACTGCGTGGGCCCGGTCGGCGGCTTGCACTGCGTGTACGCCGAGGACAGGGTGATCTGCGACGGCGTGGTGCTGCCGTCCAGCGTGAAGTAGTACCGCAGCGACCCGTCGGACAACGTCCGCGCCGGCCACGCCGAGTGGTTGTGGACCACGGCCTTGATCTCGGTGAAGGCGCCGCCGGACGCGTTGACCGAGGCCTGCACGTAGATCTCCGGCCCGTCGGGCGTCTCGGCCACCGGGAAGTTCGCCAGCGGCTCGCCGCCGTACTCCCGGTACAGCCGGGCGAGCGCGCCGGTGAACCCGGCGTTGTAGTCGGTGGCGACCTCGTTCATCACGTAGTCGTTGCGGCTGTCGGCGTAGGCGTCGTCGGCCGACTTCGGTCCGCCGACCAGCGCGCCGTACAGGACGTGCCGGGTCGCGGCGGGCTCGTTGATGCTGTTGGACCACGAGCCGTGCGCGGTGCGGTGGTGCGGGTTCTTCGGCGGGTTGTTCCCGAAGCCCACCACGTAGGAGGAGCGGCGCGGGTTGTCGCCCAGCGCGTAGTTGATCTGCCGGACGGCGAAGTCGTGGTAGCGGCTCTTGCGCGTGGCGTCGCTCAGCCAGTCGCTGTAGACGAGCGCGGTGAAGGCGGTGTTGGCGGCGTACCGCAGCGAGCCCCACTGGTCGAGCACGGCCTGGCCGCCGGGGGAGTAGTTCACCCGCTGGCCGTTCACCCCGACCGTCCAGAAGTCCAGCCACCGGTTGGCGTCGTCGATGTACCGCTGCTTGCCGGTGAGCTTGGCGAGCAGCACGTAGGCGCCGTAGGACTTGTCGTCCCAGGCGATCGTCCACTTGTACGACTTGGTGGTGGTCTGCTGCTCGTTGCTGAGGTTGTCGTAGTACTGCTCGGCCTTGGTCAGATAAGAGGCCTCACCGGTGGCCCGGTGCAGCCAGGCGGCCGCCCAGACCAGCTCGTCGTTGTAGCCGCTGAAGGAGCGGTAGTACCCGGCCGCGTCGGTGATGCAGTCGCTGTAGACCTTCCGCACCGTGTCGGCGAAGGTGTAGAGCTGCCGCGCGTGGCTGACCAGCGTGTCGGCGTACGTGGGGTTGGTGGGCCGGAACACCATGGAGGAGGCGGCCATCGCGGCGGCGGTCTCGCCCGCGAGGTCCGACCCGCCGCAGGTGGCGTCGATGCGGTACGCCGGGCGGCTCATCGTCATGACCTCGGCCGGGCCCCACCAGGCGTGGTCGGCGCCGCCGTTGCCCACCTGGCCGTAGAGCACGTTCGCCGAGGGGTGGGCCTTGATGAAGTAGTCGTTGACCCACTTCAGGCTGTCCAGGAGATAAGGGAGCTGGCCGGAGCTCTGGTACGCGTCGCGGTACTCGACGGCCCCCCAGGCGAGCATCGTGGCGCTGGACGCCATCGGCAGGCCGAACTTCACGTGGTCGCCCGCGTCGTACCAGCCGCCGGACAGGTCGAGGCCGGCGCTCTGGCCGTCGGTCAGCGCGGAGTCGCCGCGCCACGCGACCCGGTTGTTCGCGGGCAGGTCGCCCGCGCGCTGGGCCTCGTAGAAGAAGAGGGACTTCTGCAGCGCCTCGCCGTAGTTGAACGCGGGGGCCGCGGAGGCCGGACCGAGAACCGGGAAGAACGTGACCGACGCGGCGAGGATCGCCAGGCCGGTGAGGGCGCGTTTGAGGGACATCGATGGCCTCTCGGACTTACGTGGCTTGGAGGGGGAGCCGGTGGTGCCGTGGCGGTGCGGGTGGAGCAGGGGTGGGGCGGGCGGGGTGCCGTGGGGGGCAGGCCCACCGCACCCCGCCTCGGCGGTCCGCGCGAACGTGTCAGGCGTCGGCGCGGCCGCCTGGCAGGTGGTGCGACGGCGTGTCAGGCGCCGCCGCACCGTGGCCTGCGGATCAGGGGAACAGGCGGCCGTACTCGGCGAGGGCGACGGCGACGTCGACCTGCGCCCAGAAGCGGTGGTAGTTGAACGTCGGGACGGGGCCCGTGCCGTTCAGGTACGCCTCGACCTTCGGCCAGTCCGGGTCGTTGCGGTAGAAGGACCGGATGGAGATGAAGGTGGAGCTGGAGTTGATCGCGTCGCCGTTCGGCATCTCGCCGGTCCAGCCCGGCGGGACGTAGATCGGGTCGTCGATACGGTTGTAGTCGGCCTTGGTCTCCGGCACCGAGACACCCTTGGAGTCGGAGTGGGCCCACACGCCGTCCAGCAGCGCCTTGGCCATGTCCCGCGCCGCCGTGTTGTTGGCCCGGGCGGCGTAGTACATGAGGACCTTGGCGTAGGAGCCGGCCACGCCGACGTCGGTGGTGTGGTCGACGACGGTGACGTGCAGGTTGCTGTTGGAACCGGGGCTGGAGGCGTTCCAGTTGTCCGGCTGGCCGGTCCACCGCAGCGTCGACGGCATCTGGTAGGTGCCGCCGGTGCCGATGGTGGTGTTGGCCATGGCCCACGGGACCCACTTGTCGAGGATCGCCTTGGCCTGCGCGTTGCCGGTGGCGTTGTACAGCGCCGCGACACGCTCCATCGACCAGACCTGGAAGCCGAACCACTGGTTGGACGGCGGGTCGTGGTAGACGGGCTGCCAGTCGTACCGCATGCCGTAGAAGGTCGACGTGCCGGCCGGCGGCGTCGCGTAGTGGCCTTCCCAGCTGTTGGTCGCGCCGCCGGCGATGGCACCTTCGGCGGACTGCAGCCAGCGGTAGAACTCGAGCTGCCGGGTGAGGCTGGTGCTCCAGTCCTGTACCGCGGTCGCGCCGCGCGGGCGCAGCGCCGACACGTTGCTCAGCGCGTAGGCCGCCAGCGGGTTCTGGTAGCCCTGGTGGTTGTGGCTCGAACCGATGCGCCACGCCCAGCCGGCCGAGGTGTCGTACGCGCCACCCCAGGCGTAGTACCAGGACAGCAGGTACGCCGAGGAGTTCTTGCCGGTGCCCGCCGGGCAGGAGGTGCTGGTGCAGCCCTGCTGCTTGAAGTACTTGTCGTACATCGCGTAGCGCAGGTAGTCACCCATCTTGGCGGCCTTCTCCAGGGTCGCCGAGATCTGGGACTGCTTGTTCTGGGCGGTCGCCCAGATGTTCGCCCAGTACGCGACCTGGACGGCGCGCGCGTCGGCGTCCGGCGCGTTGGTGTACTTCCACTGGCGGGCGTACTGCGCGTCGCCGGTGAACAGGTCCAGGTAGCCGTTCGGGCCACCGAAGGCGAAGGTGTCGCAGGACGGCTGCGGGATGGTCTCGAAGACCGACTCCTCCGGGCCGCGCTGGTAGGTGTTGATGTAAGCGGGCTTGGTGGTGCCGTCGCCGCAGCGGCCGAAGCCGTAGGTGTTGTCGACGTCCAGCAGCCAGTGCATGCCGTAGATGTCCCGGGTGCCGTACGCGGCCTGCAGTTCGTTGGCGATGGGGTCGACGCCGACGCTCACGTTGCCGTCGAGCTCAGACGGGTAGTCCGAGATGTCGTTCCACTCACCGGCGTAGGTCGCGGGGTCGTTCGGGTTGTAGCTGGAGTTGGTGGGTTGGTCCCGCTGGGCGGGGATGATGTACCTCTCCATCAGGGCCCACGCGTTGTTGAACGGGGTCCACGTGCCGGTGACCTGGCCGTACACGGCCTCCAGCCACAGTAGGTAGCTGAACGCCTCGGAGGTGGTCTCGTGACCGTGGTCCGGGGCCTCGACCAGGAAGGTCTCCACCGAGTGGTAGGGGACGCCCTCCGGCGAGAAGTACCCGTTGGCCGGGTCCTTGATCTTGTTGTACAGCGTGGTGAAGCGCTGGATGTACTCGTTGCCGCTGCTGCCGTCGTTGTCGGCCTCGGTGGCGACCACGGCGGCGCTGGTCCAGCCGCTGGCCGCGGAGGTGAAGGTGGCCGAGCCCGAGGTGCTGTCGCTGTCCTCGGCCGCCGCGATGGTGACGGTCTGCGGCGTGTTCCAGTTGGACGTGGTGAAGGTCAGGGGGGAGCCCGAGCTGAGGGTCAGGTCGGCGTCGCCGCCGGAGGCCTTGGTGGTGGTCACCGTGACGCTGCTGCTGGGCTGGCGCGACAGGCGGACGGTGTAGGTCGCGTTGCCGGCCTCGGGGACGAGGAGGGTGGACGCGCTCGCGACGATCGTCGAGGCCTGTGTGCCGTCGACCCTGATGCCGATCGGCCCGGAGTTGCCGACCAGCGCCGGTGTCCCGTTGTCGTACGCCCGTGCCGTCAGCGAGTAGTCGCCCGCCGGGACGTTCGTCCAGGTGTAGGTGTACGGCGCGGTGGTGTCGCTGCCGAGCAGGGTGGTGCCGTTGTAGAACTCGACCCGGCTGATGGTGCCGTCGGCGTCGGAGGCGGTGGCGGCGAGGTTCACCGTGGCGGGCGCGGTGTAGGTCTGGCCCGCGGTCGGCGAGGTGAGGGTGACCGCCGGCGGCGAGTTCGTCTGCCCGCCGTTGCACGTCACCCCGTTGACCGTGAACGAGGCCGGGTCACTGTTGGTGCCGGTGTGCGCGCCGTTGAAGCCGATGGTGGTCGACTGGCCGGTGCCGAGGCTGCCGTTCCACGGCATGTTGGTCGCGGTGACGTTCTGGCCGCTCTGCGTCCAGTTGGCGCTCCAGCCCTGGGTGACCCGCTGGCCGGTGTTGGGGAACGTGAACCGCAGGGTCCAGTTCGTCCACGGGTCGCCGGTGTTCTTGATCACGACAGAGGCGGTGAAGCCGTTGTTCCAGCTCTGCTTCGTGTAGGTCACGTCGCAGGACACGGCGGCTGAGGCCGGCGTGGTGGTCAAGATGGTGAACAGGCCGGCCGCCAGGCTGACCAACGCCACCCACACCCCGCGCCTTCTGGCACGGCTCCGTGGGAGCGCTCCCGCTCCTAACGATGTTGAAGACATCCTGAAGGTACTCCAAAGGAATAAATGACGACGGATGGTACAGATGGTGTGCGAAGCGTCGGTCTCGTACCGGGCGGAGTGAATGATGGTGAATGGGAGCGCTCCCACCTGGAAATTCTGGTGGGCGCGACAAAGATGTCAATGACGTGTCAGGCAGATTTCGTGCGGGGGAGGTCTCCCTGGTCGCCAGCCTGGCCGTTCTTATGTCCGGCTTACACGAGCGGTTGACACCTACTTGAAACTTTCAGCTTTCGGACATTCTCCGCGATCGGTACATGGGCCCACCGGTCCGCGCACCGGTCACCGGCGCGGGACAGGCGTTCGTCCCGCGCCGGTGATCCCCGCTAGGTGCAGGTGAACGCCGTGGGGGCGAGGGACGAGGGGCCGTTGGCCGTGAAGCCCACCGTGACCGTCTGGCCGGCGGGGAGCGTCGGGGCGTAGCTCGGTGCCCTGGCCGTCCACACGGTCCCGTTCTGGCTGATCACGCCGTTCCAGCCACTGACGAGCGTCACGCCGGAGGGCATGGTCCAGACGACCGTCCAGTTGGTCCACGGGGTGGTGCCGCTGTTGCGTATCGCCAGCTCGGCCTGGAACCCGCCCTGCCAGGCGTTGATCAGCCGGTAGGTGATCTGGCACCGCGTACCCGGCGTGGGGGTCGGCGTCGGAGTGGGAGTGGGGGTCGGAGTAGGCGTGGGGGTCGGCGTCGGCGTAGGCGTGGGAGTGGGGGTCGGAGTGGGGGTCGGGGTGGGGGACGGCGTGCCGGTGCCGCCGCCGACGGGCGGGATCAGGTAGGGCTGCAGGATGCTCTGCTTGGCCTGGTCCACCGTGGTCCAGTCGTCCCGCAGGATGCCGCCGGTGTCGCCGGAGTTGGGGTTCCACGACCAGTAGGTGAAGGACATGCCGTTCACGCCGGTGCCGGTGTACTTCATCAGCTCCGTGAGCCAGATGCGGTCGGTGTCGCTGGCCAGCGTGGTGCCGAACTCGCCCATCATGATCGGGGCGATGTTCTCCTTGTGGATGTAGCCGAAGAACCGGTCCCAGATGGCGGGCATGTTCGCCGGGTACGCGGGGTCGTCGAACCACGACTGGCGGAAGACCGAGGTCGCGTACTCGTGCGGGGAGTAGACCAGCCGGTTGGCCACGTCGAGTCGCACGGGGAAGTCCCTGACCTTGGACAGGTTGCCGCCCCACCAGCCGCACGGCTCGTCGGGGATGTTGTCCCAGGCGTTGGCGTTGCCGCCGCTCGGGCAGCTCACGCCCTCGACGAAGATCAGCCAGTTCGGCTGCACGGCCAGGATCGCGTTGCCCGCGCGCTCGGCGGCGAGGCGCCAGTCGCGGCCCGAGTCCCCGCACCCCCAGCAGGACCCTGTGCTGTTGGGCTCGGTGCCGTCGGCGTGCGGCTCGTTGTGCAGGTCGGCGCCGATGACGGTGGTGTTGCCCGCGTAGCGTTGCGCGAGCATCCTCCAGTTGCTGATCCAGGTGCTCTCGGGCACCGTCGGCGTGTACCAGAGGGCGCTCTGGCCGGCGGAGGTGGGCCGGTGCCGGTCCAGGATGATCCGCATCCCCTTGCCGCCGGCGTACTCGATGACTTTGTCCAGGATCTGCAGCGGGCTCAGCCCCACGAGGTCGGGGTTGCTGAAGGTGTTGACGCTGGTCGCCACCGCGTCCGGCTTGACCGCGTCGTCGGAGTACGGCACGCGGATGGTGTTGTACCCGAGGCTCGCCATCAGGTCGATCTGGTTGCGCCACGGGTTGTTGGCCCACAGACCGTGGAAGGTCTTGTTGTCGGTCTCCATGCCGAACCAGTTGATGCCGGTCAGCCGCACCGTCGCGCCCGTGCTATCGACGATCTTGTTGCCGTTGGTGTGGAGATAGCCCACGCCCGTGCCGCCGGCGGCGCCGGCGGGAGCGGAGCCGAGTGTCACGGCGATCGCCGCCGCGGCCGCGGTGGTCACGACCGCGGTCACCGCGGCCTGCCACCTGCTGCCGCTCCATCGTGTTCTCATCGGGAAACCCCTTCGTGACATGGGAGGCGCGACGGCGCCGCCGGAGCGCGCCCATATCGGCCCGGTGAGGGCCGACCTGCCGTGCCCGGCCGGGAGGGCCGCACGGCGGAGCCATGGTTCGCGCGGGTGCCCCGGTCGTCAACAGAGCGGCCCCCGGGGGCTTCCCGCCCAGGGTGTGACCTGGGGCATGGCCTAGGGTCGGCTGTGTAACTTTCACCGGATCTTCCGAGAGTGGAAATTCCACGGCTGAGGTAGGGTGCGGGCCGTAAGTGCGTCCCAGGTTTCCCATGGTCACGGGCTCGGCGCTCCGGCCGCCGGCCGGAGATTCCACGCCCGGCGCGTGTGTCGCGAGGAAGATGTTCCGCCGTGCTGGGAGCGCTCCCATGTGGCCATGTCCGGTCAAGGCGGGGTCAAGGACTGGGGTCAACCCTATTTTCGGACACGCTTGCGAGCGACAAGATCGTCACTCTCCGCCCGCCATTGTTCTGAAATAAGGCTAAATTCGAAGAACCAATTATTTCCGGGTAAACAATCGGATTTGCCGGGATACTTTGCGCGGTGAAGGAACGCCCCGGCACACGACGAGACCGCCGCAAGGGGCGGTGGGAGGGCCCGGACGCGCGGCACGGCGGCCGTCCGGGCGGGGAGAACCGCGCGGCACCCGGCCTGGGACCGGGCGCGCGGTGCGTGCGGTGCTACGCGGCTTTCTGCAGCGCCGCGCCGATGAGCGAGAGCCCTTCGTCGAGCTCCTGCCGTATCTGCGGGGTGAGGCCGCCCTCGCGCTCCCGGTCCGCCAGCTTGGCGCGGACCCGCGCGAGCCCGTCGGACGGGTCGCCGTCCGACTTGATCAGGTTGTGGACCACCTGCCGCAGGTCCAGGGCGACATCGGGCCGGATGTGCCCGGCCTCCTGCCCCGCCGACAGGGTGGCGTCGAACCGGCCGACGGCCTGGGTGAGCGTGGGTACGGCCGTGCCCGCGCCGGTGGGGGCCGGCGGGTCCGGCTCGTCCTGCGGCGTGCCGGGCGGTGCCTGCGCGACCGGAGGTGACTCCTTCCTCGGCTCGGCCGGCCGTGAAGCGGCAGGTCGAGAGGGGGACGGGGAGACCGTGACCGCGCCGGTCGGCGACACGGTGGGCGAGCCTTCCAGTATGGTCCCGGTCTCCATGTCGGCGTCGGCGTCGGAGATCGGCTCGGCGAGCGCCCCTCCGTGCCGTTCGCCGTCCGGCGCGGCCGGCTGGGACGGCCCGGTCGTGAAGGCCGTCGCGACCGGCGGCGTCACGTCCGGCTGCACCCACAGCAGCACCGCGGTCCAGGTGGTCAGCACCGCGGCCGCGATGGTGACGACCCTGGCCCGCCGCACCCACGGGGGTGTGGACCTGCCGGTCGTCACGGCGGGTGCCGCGAGCGAGGCGCCCAGCACGTCGGCGACGTACTGCGCGCTCGGCCGCTCGCCCGGGTCCTGCGACAGGCAGCGCCGGCACAGCTCGGCCACCTCGGCGGGAAGGCCGGGGACGCACGGGGCGGGCGGCGGCCCGGTCCTGCGCGCGTTCTCCAGCGCCTCCCAGGTGATCTCGGGATAGGGAAGGGTGCCGGTGAGCATCTCGAAGAGCAGCACGCCGAGCGCGTACACGTCGACCGACGGGTGCACGGTCGTGCCGGTGAGGCGCTCGGGCGCCACGTAGGGCGGCGTGCCGAAGTCGGCCAGCCGCTGGTCCACCTGCTCACCGACGTACGCCGCGATGCCGAAGTCCAGCAGCTTGGCGCCCTCGGGGGAGAGCAGGACGTTCTCCGCCGTGACGTCGCGGTGCACGATGCCCCGCTGGTGGGCGGCCGCCAGGACCAGGGCCACGCGGGTCCCGATCACCACGGCCTCCCGCCAGGGAAGCGGGCCCTCGTCGATGCGCTCGGAAAGCGGCCGCCCGTCGAGCAGCCGCATCACGACGTACGCGGCGAGCCGGCCACGCGTGGTGACCGTCTCTCCGTAGTCGTACACCTCGATGGCGTCCGGATGGATCAGCCGCGCGGTCGCCCGCGCCTCGCGCATGATGAGATCACGACCGTCGTTGTCACCACCTACGCTGCCGTCCAGCAACTTGATCGCGACGGTACGGTGCAGCGACTGGTCGAAGGCGCGCCAGATCGCCGACATGCCCCCCGAGGCGATGCGCTCGACGAGCCGGTAACGGCGCGTGAGCACATCGCCTTCCTGCACGCCCCCCGCATCAAGTTGATTCACGTACCACCAGCTCCGTGGGCAGGATCGGGTTGCCGTGCTGGACGTCCTCCTCGGAGGTGATCGACATGAGCAGCATCCTGGCCGCGAGCACGGCCATCTCCTCCACCGGCTGACGCACAGTCGTCAAGGTGGGGGAGGTGTGCCGGGCGAGCGGGGCGTCGTCGAAGCCGACCACCGCCACGTCGTCCGGCACCCGGCGCCCGGCGCGCCGCAGCGCCTGCATGGCGCCCGCGGCCATCGGGTCCGAGGCGGCGAACACCGCGTCGAGGTGCGGCGATCGCTGCAGGAGCCACTGCATGGCGTGCGCGCCTGAGGCGTGCGTGAAGTCGCCGTACGCCACAGGGATCTCGGTCATCCCGGCCGCGTTGAGAGTGCGCAGGAAGCCGTCGAGACGGTCCCTGGCGCCCGGCAACGTGGGGGGTCCCGCGATGACGGTGATCGCCCGCCTGTTGGTCAGCAGGAGGTGCTCGGCGGCCTGGCGGGCGCCGTCCCTGTTGTCCATGTCGACGAACGGCAGGTCGATGCCGTCCGGCGGGCGGCCCGCACTGCGCACGGCGATCCCGGACGCGGCGAGGGTCACCGCCAGGGGATGCCGCTCTCTGGCGCCCGCGAGCAGGACACCGTCGAACGAGCCCGTGACCAGCGGTGGCGCGGCGATCGTGGAGGTCGCCGGGGTGGCGGTCATCACCACGAAGGGCACACCGTAGCCGGTGAACACCTCGTCCGCCGCGGACAGGAGTCTTGCGTAGAAGGGTTCCGCGAACATGCGCTGCGTGTGCTCGCAGACGACCGCCGCGACAAGCTGGTCCGACCGCCGGGCGGAAGTACCCCGGGGTGCGCGGTGCCGTACGTAACCCAGACGTGACATCGCGTCATGGACCTGGCGGCGGGTCGAGGTGCTCACACGGACCGATCCGGTGAGCACTCGTGATGCCGTGGCGGGGGAGACCCCTGCTTCGGCTGCTACCTGGGCAAGCGTGGGCTGGTCAGCCATCCGGCTTCCTCCGCTTTCAAGATAAATCGCGAAGGTGTGGGAGCGCTCCCACCACAATAACAGTGTTTCTTGCGTGTCAACAGATGTTTCCGGTAAATGTTCCACGCCGATCTGGAGGCGATGTTACGGACATATTCCATGCGAAGAAAGGTCCCTGTCAGACTTCGTGAACCGGAGACCTCTCCGCACCTCGCTCGACCGGGGGCGCTCCGCGGCGCCGAGTCGACCGGCCGCCCTGCTCAGCCCTGTCCTTCACTCAACCGGTTGAGTACAATCCAGCCGGGGGCGTTGCAGATTTGTTACGCGATCACGCGCTCGGCGTCCCGCTCCTCGGCCGTCCCGAAGGCCTTGGCGATCAGTTCGTAGGACCTCAGCCGCGCCGCCCCGCCGTGTATCGCTGCGGTGATCATGAGCTCGTCGGCGCCGGTCCGCTCACGCAGCGCCTCCAGCCCGGCGCGCACCGTGTCCGGGTCGCCGTGCACCACGTTGGAAAGCCAGTCCTCCACGAAGCCGCGCTCGACGTCGGTGTAGGGGTAGGCCTCCGCCTCCTCGGGGGTGGGCAGGGGGGCCGGGTGGCCGCGCCGCAGCCGCAGCATGCCGAGCGCGCCGGTGAGAGCGCGCCGCCGCGCCTCCTCGGCGGTGTCCGCGGCCACCGCGCCGACCCCGATCAGTGCGTACGGCCGGTCCAGCACCGCCGACGGGCGGAACGACGAGCGGTACAGATCGAGCGCCGGCACGGTGTTGGCCGCGCTGAAGTGATGGGCGAACGCGAACGGCAGGCCGAGCAGGCCGGACAGGCGGGCGCTGAAGCCGCTCGACCCGAGCAGCCAGATCGGCGGCCGGCCAGAACCGGGGGCCGAGGCCTCGCCGGGGATCGCCCGGATGCGCTCGTACGGGCTGCCCGCCGGGTGCGCGTCGTCCAGGAAGCCGATCAGGTCGGTCAGTTGCCGGGGGAAGTCGTCGGCGTCGGGTGTCGCCTCGCGGCGCAGCGC
Source organism: Sphaerisporangium sp. B11E5 (assembly GCF_039871875.1). Classification (NCBI taxonomy): domain Bacteria; kingdom Bacillati; phylum Actinomycetota; class Actinomycetes; order Streptosporangiales; family Streptosporangiaceae; genus Sphaerisporangium; species Sphaerisporangium sp. B11E5. The sequence goes on from NZ_JBDPMD010000009.1 coordinate 13,951, forward strand.
GCGGGCGGTCGCCTGGTCGGTGCCGGGGGCGCGGCCGAGACCGAGGTCGATGCGGCCCGGGTGCAGGGCGTGCAGGGTGCCGAACTGCTCGGCGACGACGAGCGGCGCGTGGTTGGGCAGCATCACGCCGCCCGAGCCCAGCCGGATCGTCGAGGTGTTCGCCCCGAGATGGGCGAGGATGACGGCCGGCGAGGAACTGGCGACGCTCGGCATGCCGTGATGCTCGGCCACCCAGAAGCGGTGGTACCCCCAGGCCTCGGCCCGCCGCGCCAGCTCGGTGGTGGTCCGCAGCGCGCCGGCCGGTGTGTCGCCCGCGCCCACGGTCGCGAGGTCGAGCACGGACAGGGGGACGGCCGCCTCGCCACGCGGGACACCACGGATCTCATCGGTCACCCTCCCGACAACCGGGGAGGTTTCCTCGCTATTCCAAGGTCCGGCGACCACGGATCCGAGGTTGCCGTCCTCGACGCCCGGGAGCGCGGCCGGCCGGGGGTACCGCTCGCGGCGCGGGGTCAGGCGAGGGCAGCGGCGGCTCATCGCGGAGCGGTCAGACCGCCGGCCGGTCGTCGGCGGCAGGGACGGTGGAGAGCTCGACGGTGCAGAAGGCGCAGCGGCGGGCCTCCACCGGGATGTCGCTCAGGCACTCCGGGCACGTCTTCTGCGTGGCCTGCTTGTCGCGGTCGAAGAAGCTGATCACCCGCGTCATCGGCGTGATCACGAGCCAGTAGACGACGGCCGCGATGATCAGGAAGGTCAGCAGGTGGTTGACGAAGTCGCCGTACTTGAACACCGCCCCGTTGACGGTGAACGTGAACCGCGAGAAGTCCGGCTGCCGCCCGCCGGTGATCGCGGCGATCAGCGGCGTGATCAGATCGGCCACCAGCGCCTGGATCAGCCCGCTGAACGTCGCGCCGATCACCACGGCCACAGCGAGCTCCACGAGATTGCCGCGCATCAGGAACTGCTTGAATCCGCTCACCGTCGACTCCTCGCGTGGGGGGTGGCCCGCGGATGGGCCCGTTCGGCCGCCGGCGCTCCGGCGGAGGTCGCGGTCCGGCTACCCGCGTTCCGTCCCGGAGAACACCCGCCGGTCGGCCGGGGCGGGCGGTCCCGCCCGCCCCGGCGTCCGTCTATCGCCCGCTGTTCGTTATTCCTTGAGGCTCGAGAGGTCGAACTCGCCGTTCTTGGCGCCTTCGATGAAAGCCTGCCATTCGCTCTCGGTGTAGAGGAGCGCAGGATTGCTCGGATCCTTGGAGTCACGTACGGCTATCCACCCGTCCGTGGCTGCTACCTCGACGCAGTTTCCAGTGTTGCATCGAGTGGCCGAACGCCATCGGGCGTCCGGGAAATACGCGGCTGACGAGAACCTCATTGATTCTCCTGATGGCTGTCGGGCATGACAAGGTCACCGGAGACCCCGGTGTCCCATCTCCGGCATTATGCCATCAGATGATCGCGAACGTGCGGTCGCCGTGCCGCTTGATCAGATCGCGTACTTCTGGTTGACTTCGGCCATCCGTGCCACGGAGGCCTGCGGGTCCAGCGAAACCGCACGTAGATGCTCGATGGCTTCCCGGTACAGCGCGAGCTCCGTCGGCTTCTCGAAGTACTCCATGCGCACAATCGACTCCGTGTACACGACGTCCGAAACTCTGGAATCGGCCATCTCCAGCAAAGTGAAAGCGCTGTTGAAACCAATGTGCGCGCCTGCGGTGAACGGCACGACCTGAATGGTGACGCGCGGCAGCGAGGCCGTGTCGATCAGGCGTTCCATCTGTTCTCGCATGATTTCACGGCCGCCGACATGGCGATGGAGAATTGATTCGTCAAGCAGCACGAGATGGTGCGGCGGCGATTCACCGTGCAGCAGGCTCTGCCGTTTCATCCGCGCGTCCACGCGTTCTTTGAGCACCTCTTCCCTGATGCCGGGAAGAACGCCGCGGATTATCGCGTCCGCGTATCGCGCCGTCTGCAGGATGCCGGGCACGGCGCACGTATCGTAGATCGTGATGGCCGACGCCTCGGCCTCGAGACCCAGGTACAGGCGGAAGTCGCGGTGGTCGTATGCCTGCCACCAGCCCGGCTCCCTGGCCTCCCTGGCCATGGTCATCAGGGCGTCGGTCTCGGCTGGGCCGATGCCGTAGATCTCGCAGAGGTCGCGGACGTCGCGGGGGATCACGCCGCGCTGGGCGGTCTCGATCCGGCTGATCTTCGCTGTCGAGCATTCGAGGCGCTGGGCGGCGTCCTCGATGCTGAGGCCGGCGTGCTTCCTGAGCTCCCTGAGCCGGCCGGCGAGCTGGCGACGGCGGAGGGTGGGGTTGGCCCCGGGCATCGCCTCTCACCTCCTCGGGCGCGGCCGGGTGCCCGGAGGTCGTCCGCGCGGGCCCGGCGGTGTGACAGCTCACGGTATTCCCCGCGGGCCTTCCGCGAGGTATACACGAGGGACAGTGTCTCGTGGCAATTGCCATTGGCGGTTGCACACCGGACGAACACGGGTAAACAGAAGGCAAGCCCCTAACGGAGCAGACGCCGCGGCCGTGCATCGCGCCACACGGGCGGGGACGCCGTACGGGACGGGGAAGGGCGCGCGCGGGACGGCGCGCGACAGCGCGGCATCGGGGCATCCGGGCACGGTACCGCCGTCACGCCGGGCCGGTGGTGGGGACATCGCGACCCGGCGACGGTCATACGAGGGACCCAGATCCAACCTTTCCCCCCAAAAAAGAGAGGAACGGTCCTCTTGACTTCCTCCTCACGGCTGAAGCCGGCGGATTCCAGCCCTCACGGGTTGGGTTTCCTGCTTCACCGCCAGTCGCCCGCCCAGCGTGCGCTGCTTGGGTCTTACACCGGCTCCACAGGCGTTTCAGCTCTCCGCAAGCCCTGCGGCGAGCACGTTCCTGGCCGCGTTCACGTCCCGGTCGTGGACCGCACCACAGGCGCACACCCACTCGCGGACGTTCAACGGCATCTTCTCCCGCAAGACGCCACAGGCCGAGCACAACCTGGAGGAGGGGAACCACCGGTCCACCGTCACCAGCGTGCGCCCGTACCAGGCCGCCTTGTACTCCAACATGCCGCGCAGCTCGCGCCAGGAGGCATCGGAGATGGCACGGGCCAGCGAGCGGTTCTTGACCATGTTGCGGACGGTCAGGTCCTCCACGGCGATCACTTGGTTCTCGCGAACAAGCCGTGTCGTGATCTTGTGCAGATGATCCCGGCGCCGGTCGGCGATCCGGGCATAGATCTTCGCCACACGGAGCCGGGCCTTGGCCCGGTTGCCCGACCCCGGGACTTTGCCCGACAGCGCACGCTGGGCCACGGCCAGCTTGCGCCGATCGGCCCGCTCGTGACGCGGGTTAGTGATCTTCTCCCCGGTAGACAGTGTTGCCAGTGCCGTGATGCCGACGTCCACCCCGACCTGCCGGTCAACCGGTGCGAGCGGGCGGATGGACTCCTCGACCAGGATGGACACGAACCAGCGGCCTGTCGCGTCCTTGGAAACGGTCACCGTGGACGGCTCGGCGCCTTGGGGGAGAGGCCGCGACCACACGATCGCCAGCGGTGTATCCATCTTGGCGAGGGTGAGCTCGCCCTCGCGCCAGCGGAAGGCCGACCGGGTGTACTCCGCCGACGCCCGCGACTTCTTACGCGATTTGAACGTGGGGTACCTGGCCCGCTTGGCGAAGAAGTTGCTGAACGCCGTCTGAAGATGCCGCAACGCCTGCTGGAGCGGGACCGACGATACCTCGAACAAAAAATCGTAGTCGCCGCTGCGTTTCCATCGCGTCAGCGCGGCCGACGACTCCACATAGGAGACGCGGTGCCCCTGAGCGGTGTAGGCCCTGGTGCGTTCTTCGAGCGCCTTGTTGTACACGAGGCGGACGCAGCCGAATGTCCGGGCAAGCTCCTGCGCCTGCTCGGAGGTCGGGTAGAAGCGGTACTTGTAGGCCCGCTTCACGAGCTGCGCCATTACTCACATGCTACGGCACGATCAGCTAAAACTCGTGCACATGTTCTGATAACTGCGGCGCCGTGCCGAGTTTCCTCTCCACATCTATCGGCGGGGGTCTCCATGCTCAAGGAGTTTCGATGAACGTCAGCATCGCCGGGCTGAGCACGGGGTTGTGGACCACGCTGCGCGAGCGTGCGGTCACCCGGCACTGGGCGCTCAGCGACGCGTTGTTCGCCGAGATCGACGGCTTCGCGTGGGTGCAGGGCTGGGCGATCGGCCGCCACCGCACCCGCCACGTCTACCGCGACCCGCGTTTCGACCGTGTCGTCGCCTGCTGCGCCTGCGGGGGCGACGGCGCCGTCGGCGGCCGTGCCTGCCCCACCTGCAAGGGTGCGGGCCTGCTCAACTTCTTCGAGCCTCCGGCGCCCCGGCGCCGATGATCACGGCCACCGGCCGGGGACGACGCGCCACCCAGGTGCGGGTACGGTAACGATCAGGGCGGTGGGCTGAGTGAACGGCGCGACCCTCCCGGACGGGAGGGACCGCACGATGCGTGCACGTGCGCTGTGAAAACACACTCGGCTGCGCTCCGCCGCATGGTCGGGGGACCATGGGGCAAATCCCTATCCGGGTGGTGACATGATCGAAACTTGGCCCGGCGACCCCTATCCGCTCGGGGCTACATACGATGGCGCGGGGACCAACTTCGCGCTGTACACAGAGGTCGGCGAGCGCGTGGAGCTCTGCCTCTTCGACGACGACCACAACGAGCAACGCGTCGCGCTCACCGAGTGCGAGGGCTTCGTCTGGCACGGCTACCTGCCCGGCATCGGCCCCGGCCAGCGGTACGGCTACCGCGTGCACGGGCCGTACGACCCCGCGCGAGGGCAGCGCTGCAACCCCAACAAGCTGCTGCTCGACCCGTACGCCAAGGCCATCGACGGCACGGTCGAGTGGGACCAGGCCGTCTACGGCTACCGCTTCGGCGAGCCCGACAGCCGCGACGACACCGACTCGGCGGCGTTCGTGCCGAAGTCGATCGTGGTGAACCCGTTCTTCGGCTGGGGCCACGACCGGCCGCCCGCCACGCCGTACCACAACACCGTGATCTACGAGGCGCACGTGCGGGGCCTGACCATCAAGCACCCGCGCATCCCCGAGCGCATCCGCGGCACGTACGCCGCGCTCGCGCACCCCGAGATCATCGACCATCTGACCGGGCTCGGGGTGACGGCCGTCGAACTGATGCCGGTGCACCAGTTCGTCACCGACCACACCCTCCAGCAGCGCGGCCTCACCAACTACTGGGGCTACAACACCATCGGGTTCTTCGCCCCGCACAACGGCTACTCCAGCTCGGCCGAGCGGGGCGGCCAGGTGCTGGAGTTCAAGGCCATGGTGAAGGCCCTGCACGAGGCGGGCATCGAGGTCATCCTCGACGTGGTCTACAACCACACCGCCGAGGGCAACCACCTCGGGCCGACCCTCAGCATGCGCGGCATCGACAACGCGTCGTACTACCGCCTGGTGGACGACGACCAGCGCTACTACATGGACACCACGGGCACCGGCAACAGCCTGCTGATGCGCTCGCCGCACACCCTGCAGCTCATCATGGACTCCCTGCGGTACTGGGTCATCGAGATGCACGTGGACGGCTTCCGCTTCGACCTCGCCGCCACCCTGGCCCGTGAGCTGCACGAGGTGGACCGGCTGTCGGCGTTCTTCGACCTCGTGCAGCAGGACCCGGTGCTCAGCCAGGTCAAGCTCATCGCCGAGCCGTGGGACGTCGGGCCGGGCGGCTACCAGGTCGGCAACTTCCCGCCCCGCTGGACCGAGTGGAACGGCCGCTACCGCGACACGATCCGCGACATGTGGCGCGGCGAGCCCGCCGCGCTGCCCGAGTTCGCGTCCCGGCTCACCGGCTCCAGCGACCTGTACCAGGACGACAGCCGCCGTCCCGCCGCGTCCATCAACTTCGTCACCTGCCACGACGGCTTCACGCTGCGTGACCTCGTGTCGTACAACAGCAAGCACAACGAGGCCAACGGCGAGGGCAACCGCGACGGCACCGACGACAACCGGTCGTGGAACTGCGGCGAGGAAGGGCCGGCGACCGGGGCCGTCGAGAGCCTGCGCGAGCAGCAGAAACGCAACTTCCTCACCACGCTGTTCCTGTCGCAGGGCGTGCCGATGTTGTCGCACGGGGACGAGCTCGGCCGCACCCAGCTCGGCAACAACAACGCGTACTGCCAGGACAACGAGATCAGCTGGGTCGACTGGTCCGACGTGCGGGAGAACTGGCTGCTGCTGGAGTTCACCCAGCGGCTCGCCCGGCTGCGCCGCGACCACCCGGTGTTCCGGCGCCGGCGCTTCTTCTACGGGCGGCCGGTGCGCGGGTCGGGCGGCGAGCTGACCGACATCGCGTGGCTCACGCCGTCCGGCAGCGAGATGACCGACCCCGACTGGCACAACGGGTACGCCAAGTCGCTGTGCGTCTTCCTCAACGGCGAGGCCATCACCGAGCCGGACCGGCGGGGGCGGCGCATCGTGGACGACTCGTTCCTGCTGATGTTCAACGCCCACCACGAGACGATCCGCTACACGATCCCGAAGGCGTTCGGCGACCTCTGGGTCCCGGAGATCGACACCGCGGCCCCCATCGCCATCGACTCGGAGGTGTACCGCGCGGGCGAACAGGTCCCGGTCGCGGGCCGCTCGGTCCGCGTCCTGCGCCGCGCCTGACCCGTGGGGCACCCGGCCGCCCGGGTGCCCTGGCGCGCCGTCCGCCGACGCCGGGACCGCCCGCCCGGCCGACCCTAGGAAGGACCCCTGGTGACCGTCCCCGTCCCGCCCCCGCCCGCCGCGACGTACCGCTTGCAGCTCACCCCCGCCTTCACGTTCGCCGACGCGGCGGAGCTCGTGGGCTACCTCACCGAGCTCGGCGTGAGCCACCTGTACCTCTCGCCGATCCTGCAGGCCGACCCGGGCTCGCTGCACGGCTACGACGTGACCGACCACTCGCGGATCCGCGAGGAGTTCGGCGGGGAGCCGGGCCTGCGGGCGCTGGCGGCGGCCGGGCTGCCGCTGGTCGCCGACATCGTGCCGAACCACATGACGGTGCCGGTGCCGGAGTCGGGCAACCCCCGCCTGTGGGAGATGTTGCGCGACGGGCCCGGCTCGGCCGCGGCCCGGTGGTTCGACATCGACTGGGAGGCGGGGCCGGTCGCGATGCCCGTGCTCGGGGAGGGCACCGACGTGTCCGCCGAGGTGGTGGCCGACGGGGACGCGCTGCGGTACCACGACCACCGCTTCCCGCTGCGCCCCGGGACGTCCGCTCTGGAGGAGCAGCACTACCGGCTGGTGCCGTGGCGGCAGGGGCCGGGGTACCGGCGCTTCTTCGACGTGTCGTCGCTCATCGGGCTGCGGGTGGAGGACCCGGAGATCTTCGACGCCACCCACGAGGTGATCCTGAGGCTGGTGGCCGAAGGGGTGATCACGGGCCTGCGGGTGGACCACCCCGACGGGCTGGCCGACCCGCGCGGCTACCTGGCCCGGCTGCGGGAGCGTGCGCCGGTGTGGACCGTCGCGGAGAAGATCCTCATCGACGGGGAGCGGCTGCCGTCCGGCTGGGCCTGCGACGGCACCACCGGGTACGACGCGCTCAACATGGTGACCCGGCTGTTCGTGGACCCGGCCGGGTCGCAGGGCCTCATCGACACGTTCGTCAAGCACACCGGCGTCACGCAGGACTACGACGTCGTCGTGTACGAGGCCAAGAAGCAGGTCCTCGCCCAGTTCTTCGGCGTCGAGCTGGACCGGCTGTCCCGGGAGGAGCCGTCGCTGCGCGACGCGCTGGTGGAACTGCTCGCCGCGATGCCCGTCTATCGCGCGTACGTCGTGCCCGGCGAGGAGCCGCCCGCCGAGAGCGTCCGCGTGATCCGCGCGGCCGCCGACCTCGCCGCCACGCGCACCGACCCCGACGCCGTGCGGCGCGCCGCCGACCTCGTGCTGTCCGGGCCGCCCGAGACCGTCGTGCGGTTCCAGCAGGCCTGCGGTCCCGTGATGGCCAAGGGGGTGGAGGACACCGCGCTGTACCGGTGGTACCCGCTGTCGTGCCTGAACGAGGTCGGCGGCGAGCCGGACAAGTTCTCCGTCACCGCCGAGGAGTTCCACGCGTTCTGCCTGAGGATGCCGCCGTTCACCATGACCACCCTGTCCACCCACGACACCAAACGCTCCGAGGACGTGCGTGCCCGGCTCGCCGTGTTGTCCGAGCTGCCCGGCGAATGGGCGGAGGCGGTGGCCGAGTGGTCGGCGCGGGTGTCGTTCGACCCGCGGCTGGACTACCTGGCGTGGCAGAACCTCATGGCGGCATGGCCGATCAGCGTGGAACGGTTCGGCGACTACCTGTTCAAGGCGGCCCGTGAGGCCAAGACGTCCATCTCGTGGATCGCGCCCGATCCGGCGTACGAGGCCGGCGTCCGCGACTTCGCCTCCCGCGCCATCGAGGAGTGCGGCCCGTCGGTGGCGGCGTTCACCGAGCGGGTGGACCGCTTCGCCCGGGTCAACTCCCTCGGCCAGAAGCTCGTGCAGATCATGATGCCGGGCGTGCCCGACGTCTACCAGGGCACGGAGACCACCGACTTCTCGCTGGTGGACCCCGACAACCGCCGTCCCGTCGACTTCGCCTACCGCCGTTCGCTGCTGGCCGGCCCCGGCGCCGACAGCTGGGACGCCGCCAAGCTGCTCGTCACCCGCACCGCTCTCGCCGCCCGCTCCCGGCTCGCGCCCGGCGCGTCGTACGTGCCGCTGGCCACCACCGGCGAGCCCGGGGCCGGCGAGCACGTCATCGCGTTCTGCCGCGGCGACCGCGTGGTCACGGTGGCGACCCGCCGCCCCGCCGGCCTGTCCCGCCGCGGCGGTTTCGGCACCGAGACCCTCGCCCTGCCCACCGGCCGGTGGCGCTGCGGGCTCACCGGCGAGGAGTACACCGGACGTATCCCGCTCGCCCACCTGCTGGGACGTTATCCGGTGGCCCTGCTGGAAAGGGAATAGTCCCACCGGTCCGCGCGCACCACACTGGGAGAGACATGTTCGAGGTCTGGGCACCGTCCGCCACCCGCGTCGAGGTAGAGATCGACGCGGCCCACCGCCACGAGATGACCCGCGGGTCCGGCGGCTGGTGGACGGCCGAGGTCCCCGGCGCCGGTCACGGCACCGACTACACCTTCCGCCTCGACGGCGGCGACCCGCTGCCCGACCCCCGCACCCGATGGCAGCCGCTCGGCGTCTTCGGCCCCAGCCGGGTCTACGACCACGCCCGCTTCGAGTGGACCGACCAGTCCTGGCACGGCCGCACCCTGCCCGGGTCGATCATCTACGAGCTGCACGTGGGCACCTTCACCACCGACGGCACCTTCGACGCCGCCGTGGAGCGCCTGGACCACCTAGTGGACCTCGGCGTCGACTTCGTGGAGCTGCTTCCCGTCCCGCCGGTCCCCGGCCGCCACAACTGGGGCTACGACGGTGTGGACCTGTACGCCGTCCACGAGCAGTACGGCGGCCCCGACGGCCTGAAGCGCTTCGTGAACGCCTGCCACCTGGCGGGCCTCGGTGTCATCCTCGACGTCGTCCACAACCACCTCGGCCCCTCGGGGAACTTCCTCGCCCCGTTCGGCCCGTACTTCCACGAGTCCGCGTCCTCCTTCTGGGGGCAGGCCGTCAACCTCGACGGCCGGGACTCCGACGAGGTCCGCCGCTACTTCATCGGCAACGCCCTGCACTGGCTGCGCGACTACCACGTGGACGGCCTCCGCCTGGACGCCGTCCACGCGTTGCACGACAACCGGGCCGTCCACTTCCTTGAGGAACTGGCCGTGGAGACGGAGGCCCTCTCCGCCGCCCTCGGCCGCCCCCTGACGCTGATCGCCGAGTCCGACCTCAACGACCCCCGCCTGGTCACCCCCCGTGAGGCGGGCGGCTACGGCCTGCACGCCGTCTGGGACGACGACGTCCACCACGCGCTCCACGCCGCCCTCACCGGCGAACGCCACGGCTACTACTGCGACTTCGGCTCCATGGACGTCCTCGCGAAGGTCCTCACCCGCGCCTACCTCCACGACGGCACCTACTCGACCTTCCGCGCGAGAACCCACGGCCGCCCCGTGGACCGCCGCACCACCCCCGGCCACCGCTTCGTCGTCGCCCTCCAGAACCACGACCAGATCGGCAACCGCGCGAGAGGCGACCGTCTCCCTGCGGAAGCCCTGAGAATCGGCGCCGCCCTGCTGCTGACCTCCCCCTACACCCCCATGCTCTTCATGGGCGAGGAATGGGGCGCCACCACCCCCTTCCTCTTCTTCACCGACCACACAGAACCCCACCTCGCCACCGGGGAAGCCGAACGCAGGGAACGGGAGTTCGTCGGCTTCGGCTACGAGGACTGGCTCGGCACCGCCCCCGACCCCCAGTCCGAGAAGACCTTCCAGATGTCCAAACTCAACTGGCGAGAGCTCACCACCCCCGACCACGCCGACCTGCTGTCCTGGTACCGAGCCCTGATATCCCTCCGCAAGTCCCACCCCGCCCTGACCGACCCCCGCCTGGACCAGGTCTCCGCGACCTACGACGACGACGCCAACTGGCTGACCCTGACCCGTCCCCCTTTCCAGATCACCGCCAACCTCTCGGACACCCCCGTGACCCTGGACGTCCCCGACTCGGCCCTCCTCCTCACGTCCAACCCCAAGACCAGCCTGGTGAAGACCTCCCTGACGCTCCCCGCCAGGTCCGTGGCCATCCTCCAGACCGATCCTCAGCCTCCCGGTACCGGGAGATGACAACCAAGGTGTCATGATTGGAGGGTGAGTGATTCCGGGGGCGGCCTGCCGTACGAAGACCTGACCGATCGCCTCACCGAGGTGTTCGACCTGGTGGGGCCGCTGTACCGTCGTTCGTACCGCAAGGTCGAGCAGGACGCCCCGATCGAGGGCCTGTCGATCGGGATCCGCGCCATCCTCAACATGCTGCGCGAGCACGGCCCCATGACCGTCCCCCAGATGGGACGCGCGCAGGCGCTGAGCCGTCAGTTCGTCCAGCGCATGACCAACGACGCGACCGAACGCGGGCTGGTGGAGTCCGTACCCAACCCCGCCCACAAGAGATCACCGCTCATCCGCCTGACCCAGGAGGGCCGCACCGCCATCTCCGCCGTCCTCGCCCGCGAACACACGACCCTGCGCCCCGTCGCCGACGACCTGACCGGCGCGGAGGTCGACGCCTGTCTCCGCGTCCTCTCCCGCCTTCTCGTACTCCTCGACGACGTGGACGTGGACTGAGCCGGCGTCGCCGCCCGCCATCACCTCAGGCGGTTGGGCTGCCCCAGGATGAGGCCTTGTGGTGGGATGTGTGCGTGCAGATGGCGCGCGTGCGGCAGTTGGTGGGCGAGATGCTGATCTGGTGTCTCGTCGTCCTTGTGGGCAGTGGGGCGTTCCTGGCGTACCACTACACGCCGAGCGGTCGCATGGTGAATTACGGCGGGTCCTACCCGCCGCTCGGCGATGTTCCGATCAGCGGCGCCTATGACTCCATCCTGAGGTTGAGCGTGGACGTGCCGGGCGGCGTGATCGTCCGGGAGCTCCACTACAACGCGTCGATCCTTTTCGCCCTGGGAATCGTCGTCTGGATCCTGCTCGGCCGTTACCGGCACGGTCTCATCGCCCTGGGCCTCGCGGCACTGGGGACGCTCGCGGGCTTCGGCGCCGTGGACGACCTGCTGAGCGGAACCCCGCTCGGCGAGGTGCCCGTCGTCGTCTGGTACGGCACGCATCTCCTGGTGGCGCTCGCCCTCGGCGCCGTCCTGGTGATCTCCTCGTACCGCGAGGCCAAGGAACAGCCGAGGACACTCGCTTTCATCACCCTGAGCGCCGCCCTGACGGCCCTGGTCCTCTACTGGGCCTGAACCGGGCGCGGGTGACCCGCCGCGCGGGCGGCCGGCTGACGCGGCAGGAGCACAGGGGTGCGGGCCCGCGACGACTCCGGCCACGCGACGTCGTCGATCGCGAGCCACGGCTCGGCGGCCACGGCCGTGGGAGTGAGCCCGGCGAACGTCTTGACCTCGCGGTGCAGGTGGGACTGGTCGGCGTAGCCGCTCTCGGTGGCGACGCCGGCCACGGGGTGACCCGCCGCGAGGAGGTGGGCGGCGTGGTCGAAGCGCACCAGCCCCGCGGCGCGTTTGGGCGTGATGCCGACCTGCGACCGGAAGCGGGACCACAGTCGCTTGCGGCTCCAGCCGACCTCGTCCGCCAGGCCGTCGACCCGCACCCGTCCCCGGCCGGCGAACGTCCGCCGCCAGGTGTGGGCGACCTCCGGATCGACCGGCCGGCCGGCGTCCAGCCGCCGCCCGAGGATCTCCACCGCGATCGTGAACCGCTCGTCCCAGGAGGCGGCGGCGCGCAGCCTGTCCTCGGCGCGCTCCGCGTCGCGGCCCCAGACGTCGTCCAGGGACACCACCGTCCCCGTGAGCTCCGCCGGCGCACCGAGCACCGCGGCCGCCAGGACCGGCTCCAGCCGGATCTGCAGGCACTCGCCGGCTCCCCGGCCGGTCACGCGGAGATCGCCGGGAAGGAGCCCGGCGACGACACTGCCGCGCTCGTGCCGCCTGTGGGCGCCGTGGACGGCGAGTTTCCCCTCACTCAGATCGACGATCACGGAGATCGAGGGGTGCGCGACCATGTTGATGTCCAGGATCGAGGCGGCACGATGGCGGAACCCGGCCATGCTGACCCCCGGCAGCCGGTGTGACGGGCGCGGGACCGCGATGTCGACGTCCGACCATGACCATCCGGGCGAAGTACCGGTCTGCGGCACGTGGACCAGTCTAGGCGTCACGATCGTGGGGTCAGCGGCCCGTCGCCGTGAAGCCCAGCAGCAGATCGCTTGTCGTCTCCGGCGCCTCCATCATGGGGACGTGCCCGACCCCGGGCAGCAGCTCGACCCGCGCGTCCGGCACCGCCTCGTAGTCGTGCGCCGACGACGGCTTCCACCGGGGGTCGGCCGCACCGAAGATCACCAGCAGCGGGACCCGGAGCCCGGCGAGGCGCTCGGGGACGCTCCGATCCGCGATGTACGCGCCGTTGTGACGCAGCACCGACCTGAGCGTGCGGTACGTGATGCGCCGTAGCCCGGCGATCACGTCGTCGGGGATGTCCACGGGGCGGACGCATGTCGCGCTTATCCCCTTGCGGAGCATCGCGTCCGAACGCCTCGGCCACAGAAGCGGCCCGAGCGGCGGGGCCAGCAGCACGCGGAGCAGCACCGGCTCCGGGAACAACGCGCGGGGACTCGGCCCCGTGCTGATCAGCGTGAGCGATCGCACCAGGTCGGGCCGTTGTTCGGCGAGAGCGGTGGCGACGTAGCCCCCGCTGGAGTGCGCCCCCACCGCGACGGCCCGGAGCCCGAGCCCGTCGAGCACCGCCGCCACCCGGTTCGCCTGCGCGGGCACGTCGTACGACGGCGCCGGCGGTGACTGGCCACACCCCGGCAGATCGACCCGGATGACGTGATGGTGCCCGGCGAGCGCCGGCACCACCGGTGCCCAGAACCCGCTGGAGGCCCCAGACCCGTGAATGAGCAACAACGGCGGCGCCTCCCGCGCGCCGTCGTGGACCACATGCATCCCGAGCGGGCGCGCGACGTCGTAATCATGCATGCGGCCGATCGTGCACGGGCGGGGGAGCATCCGTCTTGGACGAATGTCGCCGTGGGACACGAGGCGCTCAGGCGGCGGAGCGGGTGAGCAGGGCCGAGAGGCGGTGGAGGCCTCGGGAGGTTCTGGCTTTGACGGTGCCCAGCGGGACGTTGAGGTGGGCGGCTATCTCTCGTTGGGTCAGGTCGGCGTAGTAGGCGAGCTCGATGGCCTGCCGCTGGGGGGCGGGCAGGACGGCCAGGGCGCGGGTCAGCTGGTCGCGGCGGCTCAGGGTTTCGGCGGTGTCGCGGCCGTCGGTGTCGGTGGGGTCGGTCACCGCGTCCAGGGGGACCGTGGTGAGGGTGCGCGTTCGCAGGTGGTCGATGGCGCGTTTCCTGGTGATGCCGAGGAGCCAGGCTTCGAGGCTTCTCGTCGGGTCGTAGCGGTGGGCGGAGCGCCAGACCTCTGAGAAGACGATCTGGCGGACGTCCTCGATGTCCTGCGGCGGGATGAGCTTCCTCAGGTAGCCGCTGACCAGGGCGGCGTGGGTCCGGTAGCACTCGGCGAGCGCGTCGTCGTCACCTCGGGCCAGGCGGTGTTCGAGTGTCTCGGGCATGCCTTTTCCCTCGCGTCACAAACTTACTCAAAACCTATTCATAGTCGAGAGGGGGCACAGCGCGCAACCAACCCAGCACAAAGCCGAGGCCACGGGCGTGCCGTGGCCTCGGGCGGGGTCGCTGTCAGGCGAGGGTGGCGTGGATCTTCGTCACGGCGTCGGCGAGGGAGTCGGCGTGGAGGACTCCAGGCGGGAGGGACCTCAGGTGCCAGCCGGGGCCGCCGGTGATGATCCGGGTGGGGGGACGCAGGGTGGGAAGGGCGGCCAGGGGGGCGGGGTCGCCGGTGGAGGACTGCTGCGACCAGATGAAGACGGTGGCGGGGGCGAGGCGGCGGACGGCGGCGGACAGGGAGCCGTAGGGGGTACGGGGGCCGAGGAGGCGGGTCTCCAGGTGGAGGCCGGTGGTGAGGGTGGCCGCCAGCGCGTAGCTGGGGAGGGTGTGTTGTTCCTCCTCGGCGCAGGCCAGCAGGACGATGCGGGGATGGGCGGGGGCGGCGGGGCGGCCGGTGAGCGGCGTCAGGGCGGCCAGGAGGCGTTCGGAGAAGAGATGCTCGACCTCGATGCCGGCGCCGGTGGACTCCTGGCGGCGGACGATCGCGGCGAAGGCGGGGCGGACGAGGTGGTCCCAGGTCCAGGGGACGCCGTGGGAGGTGAGGGCCGCGTCCAGGATGTGGCTGATCGTGGCGGCGTCCATGTTCAGGACCGCCCGGGTGAGCGTCGTGACCGTGGCCGGCCGGGGCCGGAAGGGGGCACCCGGGAGGCCCACGGTGATGGGGGCGGTGGAGGGGGGCGCGGCGGCGTGGAGGGCGGCCTGGGCGGCTTCGGCGGGGGGGAGGCCGGCCTTGATGAGGCGGCTCATCTCCTCCAGGCGGCGCAGGTCGGCCGGGTCGTAACGGCGGTGGCCACCGGGGCTGCGGTGGCTCGGCCCGATGCCGTAGCGGAGGTTCCAGGTCCGGAGGGTGGGGGCGGGCACCCCCAGCCGGCGGGCCACCGCGCCGATGCCGTAGCTCGGGCCGCCGGGGCCGTGGCCGGAGTCGCCGTCCGGTTGGTCACCGGGGGACGGCTCATCTCTGTGATCGCTCATCTGCACCCGCGCCTTGGTCGTGCTGTGCCGCCGGAGTAAACCTTGCCAGGCGAAGACCGGTGCTCGGGCCCGGTCCGGGCGGCCCGAGGTCTCCTTCTCGTCACTTCGGGTGAAGTACGGCGGGCGGACGCAGTCCGTGGGCGGGGATCACCCGTGGGCCGCCGGAGGGCGGTGTGCAACCGGGAAGGTGGGGGGTGCGAAAAAGGAGATGTGGAGACGGTCATCGTGGTGTTCAACCGGGACCTCCGGGTGCACGATCACCCGGCGCTGGCGGAGGCGTGCGCGCGGGCCCGGTGGGTGGTGCCCATGTTCGTCGTGGACCCGGGGATACGGGCGGGGGCACGGGCCGGGTTCCTGGCGGAGGCGCTGGAGGATCTGCGGGGGGTGTTGCGGGATCTCGGGGGAGACCTGGTCGTGCGGGAGGGGGACCCGGTCGCCGAGGTCATGCGGGTGGCGGAGGCGGTGCGGGCGGAAGCCGTCTGGGTCAGCGGGGACGTCACGCCTTATGGGCGCAGGAGGGAACGGCGGCTGGCTGAGGCGTGTGCGGGGCGGCGGATGGGGTTCCGGGCGTTCCCGGGGGTGACGGTGGTGCCGGCGGGGGAGCTGCGGCCGGCGTTCGGTGATCACTACCGGGTGTTCACGCCGTACTGGCGGGCCTGGTCGGCGCATCGGCGGCGGGAGGTGCTGGGGGCGCCTCGGGAGGTCCGGCTGCCGGACGGGGTGCCGGCGGGGGAGGTGCGCGGGCTGCGGCGGTCGGGGTACGGGAATCTGCGTGGTGGGGAGACGGTGGGACGGCGGCGGCTGGAGTTGTGGCTGAAGTTGTGCCTCGCCGATTACGACGAGGGGCATGACGACCTGTCCGAGGACCGCACGTCGATGCTCAGCCCCTACCTGCACTTCGGGTGCGTGTCGCCCGGCGAGGTGGTGGCGCAGGCCGAGGGGCGGCCGGGGGCCGAGGGGTTCGTCAGGCAGGTGTGCTGGCGGGACTTCCATCACCAGGTGGCGTTCGCGTTCCCGGAGCTGGCGCGGCGGGACTACCGGGCGCGGGACGTCGAGTGGGTGGACGACCCGGAGGCGGTGGAGGCCTGGAAGGAGGGCATGACGGGGATCCCGGTCGTGGACGCGGGGATGCGGCAACTGCGCACGGAGGGGTGGATGCACAACCGGGCGCGGCTGATCGTGGGGTCGTACCTGACCAAGCGGCTGAGGGTGCACTGGCAGGTGGGCGGGCGGCATTTCATGGACCTGCTGCTGGACGCGGACTTCGCCAACAACTGGGGCAACTGGCAGTGGGTCGCGGGCACCGGGAACGACACGCGGCCGAACCGGGTGCTCAACCCGGTGCGGCAGGCACGGAAGCTGGACCCGGACGGGGAGTACGTCAGAAGGTACGTGCCCGAGCTGGCCGGCGTGCCGGCGTCGCTGATCCACGAGCCGTGGAAGGCGAGCCCACCCATCCCGCGTTATCCGGCTCCGCTCGGCCCCGCGACAATAGGCGCATGATCGTAGCGTTCTCTGTGACCCCGCTCGGCACCGGCGTGGACGTGGCCGAGCCGGTGGCCCGTGCCGTCAAGGTGGTGCGCGACAGCGGCCTGCCGAACCGCACCGACGCGATGTTCACCACCGTCGAGGGCGAGTGGGACGAGGTGATGGACGTCGTCAGACGCGCCGTCGAGGCGGTGGCCGAGGTCGCCCCCCGGGTGAGCCTGGTGCTCAAGGCCGACGTACGGCCCGGAGTGACCGATGCCATGACGTCCAAGGTGGAGTCGCTGGAACGCCACCTGAGCCCTGAGTGACCCCACGAGCCCTCTGCTGTCATCTTCCGGACATATCCGTGATGTCCCCCTGGCTGCCGGGCAGGGCATCGCGACGACCGGAGAACCGATCAGCAGAGAGGAACGTGTCATGCGAGCATCCATCGGCCGCAAGGCCGTGCTGACAGCACTGGGAGCGACGCTGGTGGGCGCGCTGTTACCCGGCGCCGCCTCGCCGGCCGGCGCCGCCGCCTGGAACTGCCGCAAGGTCATCGCGAACGACGTGCGCTGGTTCGCCTACTCCACGGGAACCACGACCAACCCGCCGCACTCGCTGCCCTACGGCAGGCACTTCAAGAGCTTCGGCGTGTCCAACGGCCGATACAGCGCCCAGATCATCTACCCGTACGCGGCCGCCGGCTGGGTGACCGCCGACAGCCAGTGGGTGACCCAGGTGCCCGACTACGAGTGCAACTGGTGATCGCGCGGTGAGCGCCGTCCCGGGCGCCGCGTGGCGTCCGGGACCTCAGCCCAGTGTGGCGGACACCAGTGCCCGGGCCTCCTCCTGGACGCGGGACAGGTGGTCCGGGCCCTGGAAGGACTCGGCGTAGATCTTGTACACGTCCTCGGTGCCGGACGGGCGGGCGGCGAACCACGCGCTGCCGGTGCTGACCTTGATGCCGCCGAGGGCCGCGTCGTTGCCGGGGGCCGCCACCTGGATGGCGGTGATCGGCTCGCCGGCCAGGGAGCCGGCGGTCACGTCGTCGGGGGACAGGCGTCCGAGGGCCGCTTTCTGCTCGCGGGTGGCGGGCGCGTCCACGCGGGCGTACGCCGGGTCGCCGAAGCGGGAGGTCAGGTCGCGGTACAGCTCGGACGGCGTGGAGCCGGTCACGGCGATGATCTCGGAGGCCAGCAGGGCGAGGACGATGCCGTCCTTGTCGGTGGTCCACACCGAGCCGTCGCGGCGCAGGAAGGACGCGCCCGCGCTCTCCTCGCCGCCGAAGCCGAGCGAGCCGTCCAGCAAGCCGGGGACGAACCACTTGAAGCCGACCGGCACCTCGTACAGCTCCCGCCCGAGGTCGGCGGCCACCCGGTCGATCATCGAACTGCTCACCATGGTCTTGCCGACCCGGGCGCCCTCGGGCCACCCGGGGCGGTGCGACCACAGGTAGGAGATCGCCACGGCGAGGTAGTGGTTGGGGTTCATCAGCCCGCCGTCCGGCGTGACGATGCCGTGCCGGTCGGCGTCCGCGTCGTTGCCGGTGGCCACCTGGTACGCCGAGCGGTTCGCGATCAGGGACGCCATCGCGTACGGCGACGAGCAGTCCATGCGGATCTTGCCGTCCCAGTCGAGCGTCATGAACCGCCACGTCGGGTCCACCGCGGGGTTCACCACGGTGAGGTCGAGCCGGTGCCGCTCCGCGATGGCGCCCCAGTACGCCACACTGGCGCCGCCGAGCGGGTCGGCGCCGATGCGCACCCCGGCGTCCCTGACGGCGTCCAGGTCGAGCACCGACGGCAGGTCGTCCACATAGTGCGAGAGGAAGTCGTGCCGCCCGGTGGTCTCCGCCCCGAGCGCCCGCCGGTACGGGACGCGCCGGACCTCCTTGAGGCCCTCGGCGATCAGCGTGTTGGCGCGGTCCTGGATCCACGAGGTGGCGCCGGTCTCCGCGGGGCCGCCGTTCGGCGGGTTGTACTTGTACCCGCCGTCCCCGGGCGGGTTGTGCGACGGCGTGATCACGATGCCGTCCGCCAGACCCGTGGTGCGCCCCCGGTTGTAGGTGAGGATGGCGTGCGACACCGCGGGCGTCGGCGTGTAGCCGTCGGAGGAGTCGATCAGCACCGTCACCCCGTTGGCCGCCAGCACCTCCAGGGCGGTGACCCGCGCGGGCTCGGACAGCGCGTGGGTGTCAAGGCCGAGGAACAGCGGCCCGTCCACCCCCTGCCGCGCGCGGTACTCGCAGATGGCCTGGCTGGTGGCGAGGATGTGGTCCTCGTTGAAGGCCGTGTTGACCGACGACCCCCGGTGGCCGGAGGTGCCGAACGCGACCCGCTCGCCGGGCACCCCGGGGTCGGGGTGCAACGCGTAGTACGCCGTCACGAGACGGGGGACGTCCACCAGGTCGGATGACTGCGCCGGCGTGCCGGCACGCTCGTGGGCCACGATGAACTCCTCGTTCACACATCTTCCGGTCCAGCGGGCACTACCCGGCGGTCACCGCATCATACGGATGATAAAGGCGACCGCCGGGACGCGGCTCGTCAGGGTAGCTTCCACTCCACCGGCGCGGCACCCTGCTTCTCCAGCAACACGTTGGCCCTGCTGAACGGCCGGCTGCCGAAGAACCCGCTGCGCGCCGCCATCGGCGACGGGTGCGCCGACTCCACGCACGGCACGGGCCCGAGCATCGGCCGCAGCGACCGGGCGTCCTTGCCCCACAGGATGGCGACCAGCGGGGTGCCGCGGGCGACCAGCGCGTGGATGGCCTGCTCGGTGACCTCTTCCCAGCCCTTGCCCCGGTGGGACGCGGGCTTGCCGGGCGCGACGGTCAGCACGCGGTTGAGCAGCAGCACGCCCTGCTCGGCCCACGGCGTGAGGTCGCCGCTGGACGGCATGGGCAGGCCGAGGTCGTCGACGTACTCCTTGAAGATGTTGACCAGACTGGCGGGCGGCCGCACGCCCGGCGCGACGGAGAAGCTGAGCCCGATCGCGTGGCCCGGCGTGGGGTAGGGGTCCTGCCCGACGATGAGCACCCGCACCTGGTCGAACGGCTGCTGGAAGGCCCGCAGCACGTTCTCTCCCGCCGGCAGGTAGCGCCTGCCCTCGGCGATCTCCTGACGCAGGAAGTCGCCGAGCGCGCTGATGCGCCCGGCGACGGGTTCCAGGGCGGTGGCCCACCCCGGTTCGACTACTTCGTGTAATGGACGTCCGGTCATGCCGGGATCTTAGCCGCGTGGTCCGACAGCCGAGCCCGAACCGCACAGCCCGGGGGACACGGGTGCCCACCTGCCCCCGCGAGGCGGGCACCCGGTGTGAAGTGCTACTTCACCGAGCCCGCGAGCAGACCCTGGACGAAGTAGCGCTGGAAGGCGAAGAACAGGACCAACGGGATGATCAGTGACAGGAACGCGCCCGGCGCGAGGATGTCGACGTTGGTCCCGAACTGCCGCATCTGGGACTGCAGTGCCTTGGTCATCGGCTGCGCGCCGCTGTCCGCGAACACCAGGGCCACCAGAAGGTCGTTCCACACCCACAGGAACTGGAAGATCCCGAGCGAGGCGATCGCCGGCTTGGCCAGCGGGAACACCACCGTCGCGAAGATCTTCCACTCGCTCGCGCCGTCCATGCGCGCCGCTTCGAGCAGCTCCCTGGGGATGCCGGCGAAGAAGTTGCGCAGCAGGAAGATGGCGAACGGCAACCCGAACGCCACGTGGAACAGCACCACGCCGGGGATGGAGCCGAAGATCCCGAGGGTGCCGTACAGCTTGGCGATGGGGATGAGCGCGATCTGGATCGGCACCACCAGCAGCGCCACCACGACCAGGAACAGCGCGTCCCGCCCGGGGAACTCCATCCAGGCGAACGCGTACCCCGCCATGGCGGCGATGCCGATGACCAGGACGGTCGACGGCACCGTGATCGCCACGGTGTTCCAGAACGACGCGGTGAAGCCGGTGGCGAGGATGTTGGCGTAGTTCTCCAGCGTGAGCTGCGCGGGCCGCGTGAGCGCCGTCCACCACCCGGTGGAGTTGTTGTCGGCGTCCGCGCGCAGCGACACGACGAGCAGCCCGAGCGTCGGGACCAGCCAGAACAGGGCCAGCACGATCAGCACGACCTGCACGATGCCGCCGCCGAGCCTGTCCACGACCCTGGACAGCGCCCCGCGCCGCACCGCGCCGGCGGTGCCCGGCTCGGGCCGGGAGACGGTCAGCGTCGTCATGTCTGCTCCCTACGGAACCGCCGGATGTTGAGGACCATGAACGGCAGCACCAGGACGAGCAGGAAGATCGCAAGAGCGCTGCCCAGCCCCTGGTTCCCGCCGCCGCCGAACGAGACCCGCCACATCTCCAGCGCGATGACGTTGGCGTTCGGCTGCACCGAGCCGGGCGCGATGACGAAGACCAGGTCGAACACCTTGAGCGTGTTGATGATCATCGTCACGAGCACGACCAGCAGCACCGGGGACAGCAGCGGGATGGTGATCCGCCGGAACACCTGCCACTCGGTGGCGCCGTCGATGCGCGCGGCCTCCAGCGCGTCACGCGGGATGGCCGACAGGCCCGCCGCGATCAGCACCATGGCGAAACCGGCCCACACCCAGATGAACGCCCCGATGATGGCGGGCGTGATCAGCGCCGGGCCGAGCCAGGTGACCCCGTTGAACGGCGCGGCGAAGTTGGACGACGGCAGCCGCAGCTCGTACGCGCCCGCCGGCAGCCCCGTGAAGCGGAACGTGCCGTCCGGCGCGGTCTCGGCGGTGGCGCGCACGCTGCCGCCGGACACCGCCTCCACGGTGACGCCGGGCATGCCCTTCTCGTTCGCGTCCATCTCGTTGACGGTGCCGCCGCCCGGCACGAAGTCCAGCCACACCGTGCCGGTCAGCTCACCGGGTCTGGCGTCCGCGGGCCTCGCCGCCGCCGCGTCGCCGGGGAGGGCGTCCGGGCGCAGGCCGACCAGCGGGATGTTCACCGACTGGCCGACCGACGCGGGCTGCCGGGTGACCACCGCGCCCGCCTTCACGGCGGCCGGGGCGGCGTCGTTCTCGCGCGGCCGGGCGCCGGGGTAGCCGCTGCTCGGCAGGAACACGTCGTGCACCGAGGTGATGACGGCGTTGGCCACGCCCTTGTCGGGGTCCTGCTCGTACACCAGCCGGAAGATGACGCCGGAGGCGAGCAGCGACACCGCCATGGGCATGAAGACGATCAGCTTGAACGCCGACGCCCAGCGGATGCGCTCGGTCAGCACGGCGAACAGCAGGCCGAGCGCCGTCACGAGGCTGGGGGCCACCACGACCCAGATCAGGTTGTTCCTGATCGTGGTGAGCATGCCGGAGTCGGTGAAGATCGAACCGTAGTTGCGCAGCCCGACGAAGGTGCCGCCGTTGGCGTCGTACAGGCTGCGGAAGATCGAGTAGATGATGGGGTACACCACCCAGGCGCCCAGAAGGACGAACGCCGGGAGCAGGAAGAACAGGGCGATCTTGGGCGAGGGCCCCAGATTGCCTGAGCGTCCGTACCCGCGCGCCGGGGCGCCGGGCGTGCCGGCGTCCGCGGCCTCGGCGGCGGTGAGGGTGCCGCTCGCCGTGGCGGTTCCGCCGGGCGCGGCGGTCTCAGTGGCGGGGGAGTCGCCGGCGCGGGTGTCCCCCGCTGTCGCGGGGACGTCTGGTCCGGGGGAGGCCCCGCGGGCGACGTCGTCGTCGCCGCGCGGAGCCTGCGGGCCGTCAAACCGATCGGTCACGGCCGTCGCACCTACTTTTCCCAGGCCTTGGCCGCGTCGGCCTCGAGCTTCTGCTGGGCGCCCTTGACGTCCGCGGGCTTGCGCAGGAAGTCCTGGAGCTGCTTCCACTCGCCCTTGCCGTCGGTGCCGCCGAACGCGCTCGGCGCCAGGTCCGACATGTCGTACCGGACGGCCTCACCCGCGGAGATGATGGTCTGCGCGAGCTGCTTGGTCAGCGGGTCGGGGTAGTTGTCCGGCGAGACGTTGCGGTTCGGCGACAGGTAGCCGGGGAGCTTCGCCCACACCGAGCCGCCCTCGGCGGAAGCGAGGTACTCCAGCAGCGCCATCGCGCCGGGGGTGTCCTTCAGCGCCACCGCGACGTCGCCGCCGAGCACGACCGGCTCGGTGTCGCCGGCCTTCGGGAACGGCATGACCTTGGCGTCCTCGCCGACCTTGGCGCCGGACTGCCCGACCGACGCGGCCACGAAGTCGGCCTCGATCACCATGGCGGCCTTCTTCTGGCCGTACACCTGGGTGACGCAGGTCGGGAAGTCGGTCTGCAGGGCGCCGGAGGAGCCGCCCAGCATGTACTCGCTCTTGCCGAAGATCTGCGCCATCTTCTCCAGTGCCGTCGCCACCGACGGGTCGGTCCACGGGATCTCGTGCTTGGACAGCTTGTCGTAGTTCTCCGGGCCCGCGGTGGAGAGGTAGATGTTCTCGAACAGGTCGGTGAGCGTCCAGCCGGAGGCGCCGCACAGCGCGAACGGCGCGGTGCCGGAGTCGGCCAGCGTCTGCGCCGTCTTGCCGATCAGCTCGTCCCAGGTGGTGGCCGGCTGGGCGCCCGCGTCCTCGAAGGCGGGGGCGCGGTACCAGATCAGCGACTTGTGTGCGGCCTTCACCAGCACGCCGTACACCTGGCCGTCGGCCGAGCCGAGTTCCTTCCAGTACGGCGTGTAGTTCTGGTCGATCTGCGCCTGCACCTGCGACGACAGCGGCTTGAGTGCCTTCTGGTCGGCGTACTGCTGGACCAGGCCCGGCTGCGGGAGGACCGCGACGTCCGGCGGGTTGCCGCCCTCGATGCGCGGGCCGAGGTACGCGCCGGTGTCCTCGCCGGTCGAGGCGTAGGTGACCTTGGCGCCGGTCTTCTCCGTGAACGCGGCGAGGACCTTCTCGAAGTTCGCCTGCTCGTCGCCCGTCCACTTGGCGGCGATCTCGACGGTGGTGCCCTCCAGCGGCTTGGCCGCGGGAGCGCTGGCGCTGGCGGACGGGTCGGTGCCGGCCGGCTCTCCGCCGCCGCAGGCCGCGGCGGCGAGCATGAGCCCGGCGGCCACCACGGCCGTCGTCCTTGCACGCATAGTCATACCTCCTGGTGAAGGCCCCGAAATAGCGATATGGAAACTGGGATGGAAAATGATGGGGATGAGAGACGGGGGGTCGCCCCGACGATCTATGGGGTGCGAATGATCTCGCCGAGTTGCCGCCTCAGGTCGGCGACGGTCTCGTCCGCCGGTTTCCTGAGGTTGAGCGCGTCGGAGACGGCGCTCGATATCACCAGGCTCACCTGGTCGTATTTCGCCGTGGCGGGTCGTTGCCTGGCGGACATGATGCTCTGCTTGAGCACCGGCAGATACGGATAACGCTTGATGAGCGCGGGGTCGTCGTACAGCTCCGACCACACCGGCGGGAACGAGCCCTCGGTGAGGACGCGCCGCTCGTTGTCCAGCCCGGTGAAGTAGCGGATGAACTCCAGGGCCGACTTCTGGCGCTTGGAGTACGCGCTGATGGCGAGGTTGTTGCCGCCCAGCGTGCTGGAGCCGGGCCCGTCGAGCCCGGGCAGGCGCGTGACCGCGAACTTCCCGCCGATGGGCGATCGGGTCGCGGGCCCGTAGGCGTGGGGCCAGTTGCGGGCGAACAGCAGCTCGCCGCGCTGGAAGGCCAGCCGGGACTCCTCCTCCTTGAAGGAGAGGGCGTCCTGCGGGATCCAGCCCTCGCGCACCCCGCCGGCCAGGAAGTCCAGGCCGGTCCTGGCCTTGTCCAGGTCGAGGGTGACCTTGGTGCCGTCGGGGCTGAGGATCTGGCCGCCGGCCGACTGCACGGCCTCGGCGAAGTTGACGGTCAGGCCCTCGTACGGCAGGAACTGGCCGGCGTACCCGCCGAGCTTGTACTTCTTCCCGAGACGCGTGGCCTGCTCACGCAGCTCGGCCCAGGTCGTGGGCGGCTGGAGGTGCTCGCGGTCCAGGATGTCCTTGCGGTAGTAGAGCAGCCCCGCGTTGCTGGTGTACGGCACCGCGTACAGCTTGTCGCGGTACACGGCGGTGTCGACCACCGGCGCGAGGAACTTCCCGAGCGGGAACATGCTGCGGTCCAGCGGGACGATCCACCCGGCGTCGGCGAACTCGGCGGTCCACACGACGTCCAGGCCGAGGATGTCGTACCGGTCGCTGCGGGCCTGGAGGTTGGCGACCATCTGGGCGCGCTGCTCGTCGGCGGCTTCCGGGAGCTCCAGCAGGGTGACCCGCTGGTCGGGGTGGCTCTCGTTCCACCGGTCGATGAGCGGCTGGATGTACCCGGTGGTGTCGCGCCCCGAGGCGAACGTCATCGGCCCGGTGCCGTCGCCCGCGCCGGCGGCCGGGTCACGCTCGCCGAGCCCCGCGCATCCGCCGAGCAGCACCGCCGCCAGCAGAAGGGGGGCCATGAGGCGCACGTGTCCTCCAGGTTTTTCTTGGGTTACATGCGTGTTATGTAGGTGCATGCATGTTATGCATAGCGATAATGTGGCCGTCAACGGATGGTCACGTAACACTCAGGTAACGTGAAGCCAGAGGGAGGTGGGGCGTGCGGCTTCCGCTGCTGGCGCTCCTGGCCAAAGAACCTGCCCATGGCTATGAGCTGAAACAAGCGCTTGAGCAAATATTCGGTAACGCCTACCCCTCGCCGAACATCGGGCAGATCTACGTCACCCTGGGCCGCCTGGAGAAGGACGGCCTGGTGCGCGGCGTGGACGTCGAGCAGTCCAACCGCCCGAACAAGAAGGTCTACTACTGCACCGCCCTCGGTCGCGAGGCGCTCGACGAGTGGGCCGACTCGCCCACCGAGGGCCCGCGGGTGCGCGACGAGTTCTTCATGAAGCTCGTGCTCGCCCCCATGACCGGCATCGCCGACCGCATGGCGCTCATCAACAGGCAGCGCCGACACTACCTCGGCCTCATGCGGGATCTGGTAGAACTCGCCGAGAGCACCGACCAGGACAACCGCCCTGCGCAGCTCCTCATCGAGGGGGCCATGCTGCACCTGCAGGCCGACCTGGACTGGCTGGAGCGCTGCCAGGAGGAGCTGGCCTGACGAAAGACGCGCCGGGCGTCCGGCGCGGGAGGGAGCGGCGTGCGAGCGATCATCCGGACCGCGGGGCGGGCGCGGTGAGCGCGGCGGCGCCGGCGGTGCGCGCGGTGAACCTGGTGAAGATCTACCAGACGGGCGGGCTGCCCGTGCCCGCCGTGCGCGGGGTGGACCTCACCGTCGAGGCCGGGGAGTTCGTGGCGATCATGGGTCCTTCCGGGTCCGGCAAGTCCACGCTCGTGCACATGCTCGGCGGCCTGGACACCCGCACCAGCGGCGAGATCTGGATCGAGGGCACCCGCGCCGACACCCTCTCGGAGAGCGGCTGGGCGCTGCTGCGCCGCCGCAACATCGGCTTCGTGTTCCAGTTCTTCAACCTCGTCGACAACATGACGGTCGCCGACAACGTCGAGCTGCCCGCCCTGCTCGGCGGCTCCGCCCCGAGGCACGCCCGCGAGCGCCGCGAGTACCTTCTCGGCGAGCTCGGCCTGACCGGCAAGGCCGACGCCGCGCCCGCCCAGCTCTCCGGCGGCGAACAGCAGCGGGTCGCCCTGGCCCGCGCGCTCGCCAACCACCCCCGCGTGCTGCTGGCCGACGAGCCCACCGGCAACCTCGACAGCCGCAACACCCGCGACGTGCTGCGCCTGCTCGGCGAGGTGCACCGGCAGGGCCAGACCATCGTGCTCGTCACCCACGACGCCCGGGTGGCGGGGCTCGCCGACCGCGTGGTCACCCTGCTTGACGGCCAGATCGTGGACGACGGCGCCGTCGGCCTGCCCAGGCGCCGCACCAAGGGCGGCCCCGGCGACGTGGTCGAGCTGCGGGGCTGAGCCGGGATGAACGCCGCCGAGGTGCGCTGGCTGCGTGCCGACCTGCGGGCGAGACGCGCACAGGCGCTGCTCACCGTGCTCGCGGTCGCCGGCATCGTCACGGCCCTCATCACCGCCGCCACCCTGCTTGAGGACGGCACCAACCCCTGGCGCGGCCTGTTCGCCCGGGGCAACGGCGCGCACGTCTGGATCCACACCAAGGACACCCCCGACCCGGCCGTGCTGCGCGGGCTGGACGGCGTCACCGACATCGCCGGGCCGTACCGCAGCGCCCCCGCCACCCTCGTGCTCGACGGCAAGAAGATCCCGGTCACGTTGCGCGAGATGTCCGCCACGCTCCCCGCCGTGGGCCGTCCCCTGGTGCGCGAGGGGGCCTGGCTGGACCCGCGCGTGCCGTCCGGCGTGGTGGTCGAGCGCTCCTACGCCCGCACCCTCGGCCTGCGCGCCGGCACCGCGTTCACCGTCATCGGGCTGAACGGCGCCACCCACGCGCTGAAGGTCGCGGGGCTCGCCGAGAGCGGCGACCAGGGTTTCTACCCCGAGTGGACGCCGGGTCTGGCCTGGACGCTCGCCGGCACGCTGGACCAGATCGAGCCGAAGCTCGGCCGCAGCGAGTCGGTCACCGGGCTGCGGCTCGCCGACTCCGGCGACACCTCGCTGGTCGTGCAGCGGGCCATCACCACGCTCGGCGGCCAGGTGCAGCGGGTGTCCACCTGGCGCGAGGTCGAGCAGTCCATGGAGCTGGACAACCGGCTGCTCGGCGTGCTGCTCGCGTTGTTCGGCGCGGCCGGGCTGGTCGCCGCGGTGCTCGCCATCGCCAACGCCACCGGCGGGCGGGTGCTGACCCAGCGGCGCGACATCGCCACCCTCAAGTCACTGGGGTTCACCCGGCGCCAGGTGGTGCGCATGCTGGTCATCGAGCACGGCTCCCTGGGGCTCGCCGGCATCGTCGTCGGCGTGCTGTGCGGCCGGCTCATCACGGTGTACGCGCTCGCGGAGACCGTGGTGGTGCCGCTGTCGTCCCTGCCGCTGCTCGCCATCGCGCTCGGCACGGCCGCGGTGGTGCTGGTCGCGGTGTGGCTGCCCGCCTGGCGCGGCGGGCGCACCCCGCCGCTGCCCGCGGTGCCCGCCCCGCCGCGCGGCCACCTGTCGCGGGTGGCGCGGCTGGCGTTCCTGGTGCGGCTGCCGCCCGCGCTGGTGCTCGGCGCCCGCGACGCCTTCACCCGGCGGTTGCCCGCGTTCCTGACGGCGTTCGGTCTCGCCATCCCGATGATGATGATCACCATCGGGCTCGGGTACTGGGCCACGCTCGACGACTTCCGCAGCCACCCCGAGCAGGTGGGCCAGGCGGCGGCGCTCACCGTGCGGCCCGCCAGCCTGACCTCGGAGGAGGCGCAGCGGCTCGCGCTGGCCGACCCCGACGTGGTGGCCGCCTTCCCCGGCGCCGAGGTGGACGCGCTGGTGCCCGGGCAGACCCGCACCGTGCGGGCCCGCGCGTACGGCACGGTCAGCGACCCGTACCCGTTCACGGTGGTGGACGGGCGGCTGTTCCGCGACCGGGGCGAGGCGGTGGCCGGGCAGGGGCTGCTCGACCTGCTGCACGTGAGCGTCGGCGACCGCGTGCGGCTCACCATCGGCGGCACGCCGCTGATCGTGCGCATCGTGGGGCGGGTGCTGGAGCCCGAGCAGGACGGCGAGGTGCTCTCGGTGCCGCTGGACGCGCTGGCGCCCAAGGACGCGCTGCCGCCGCAGTACTACGGGCTGGTGCTGCGCGAGGGGGCCGACGCCGGGGCGGTGCGGTCCCGGCTGCAGGGGGAGGGACTCGAGGTGTCGCAGGTCGTCAACCCGGCCGACCGGCTGGCGGTGATCCGGGTGATCATCGTGGGGCTGGTGGTGGTGCTGGCGCTGATCGGCCTGGCCAACCTGCTGACCGCGAGCGCGGTCGGGCTGCGTGACCACGCCCAGGACCTCGCGGTGCTCAAGGCCATGGGGCTGACCCCCCGGCAGGTCGCGGCCACGCTGGTCACCGGCACCGGCCTGCTCGTGGTGCTCGGCGTGGCCGCCGGGGCGGGCGCCGGGGCGCTGGTGTCGGCGGGCCTCATCGACCTCCAGGGAGCGGCGAGCGGCATGGGCGCCGGCATCGGACGCGCCCCCGGCCCCGCCACGCTGTTGCTCGCCATGGCCACGGCCGTCGGAGCGGCGCTGCTGGTCGCTCTCATCCCGGCCCGCCGCGCCGCACGGGCCCGGGTGCCGGTGGCCCCGCGCTGAGTCCCGCGCGGGGCCGTGCGCCGGTCTAGCGCCTGGTGAGGGAGAACCAGTAGAAGCCGTGGCCCGGCAGGGTGAGCAGGTACGGCAGTTCGCCGATGGGCGGGAACGGGACGTCGCCGCGGCACTCCACCGGGACCAGGCCCATGAAGCGGCGCAGGTCCAGCTCCACCGGCTGCGGGTGGCGGGAGAGGTTGTTGACGCACAACATCACGTCGTCCCCCTCCTCGCGCAGGAACGCCAGTACGCGGAGGTTGGGCGACCACAGCTCGGTGTAGGCGCCGGTGCCGAACACCGGGTGCCGGCGCCGCACGGCCAGCATGTTGCGGGTGAAGTGCAGCAGGGACGAGCCGTTCTTGGTCTGCGCCTCGACGTTGACCGCCTGGAAGCCGTAGATCGGGTCCATCACCGCGGGCAGGTACAGGCGGCCCGGGTCGGCGCTGGAGAACCCGGCGTTGCGGTCGGGCGTCCACTGCATGGGGGTGCGCACCGAGTCGCGGTCCTCCAGCCAG
This sequence comes from Sphaerisporangium sp. B11E5, assembly GCF_039871875.1. NCBI lineage: Bacteria > Bacillati > Actinomycetota > Actinomycetes > Streptosporangiales > Streptosporangiaceae > Sphaerisporangium > Sphaerisporangium sp. B11E5. Next base: position 43,425 of record NZ_JBDPMD010000009.1, read on the forward strand.
ATGTTGTCCCCCATGCCGATCTCGTCGCCGTAGTACATGACCGGCGACCCCGGCATGGACAGCAGCAGCGCGGTGAACAGCTCGATCTGGTCGCGGTCGTTCTCCAGCAGCGGGGCGAGGCGGCGCCGGATGCCGAGGTAGGCCCGCATGCGCGGGTCCTTGGCGTACTCGGCGTGCATGTAGTCCCGCTCCTCCTCGGTGACGGTCTCCAGCGTGAGCTCGTCGTGGTTGCGCAGGAAGATGCCCCACTGCGCCGTCTCGGGGATCTTCGGGGTGCGGGACATGATCTCGGAGATGGGCTCGCGGGACTCGCGGCGCACCGCCATGAACATGCGCGGCATCAGCGGGAAGTGGAACGCCATGTGGCACTCGTCGCCGCCGGTGGTGGGGTCGCCGAAGTACTCGGTGACGTCCTCGGGCCAGCCGTTCGCCTCGGCGAGCAGCACCCGGTCGGGGTAGAGGCGGTCCACCTCGGCCCGCACCCGCTTGAGGTAGGCGTGCGTCTCCGGCAGGCCCGAGCAGGCGGTGCCCTCGCGCTCGAACAGGTAGGGCACCGCGTCGAGACGGAAGCCGTCGATGCCGAGGTCCAGCCAGAAGCGCAGCACCTCCAGCATGGCGTCCTGCACGGCCGGGTTGTCGTAGTTGAGGTCAGGCTGGTGGTGGAAGAACCGGTGCCAGTAGTACTGGCCGCGCACCGGGTCGTACGTCCAGTTGGACTCCTCGGCGCCGACGAAGATGATCGGCGCGTCCGGGTAGCCCTTGGGGTCGTCCGCCCAGACGTAGAAGTCGCCGTACGGTCCGGTGGGGTCGTGGCGGGACGCCTGGAACCACGGGTGCCGGTCGCTGGTGTGGTTCATCACCAGGTCGGTGATGATGCGCAGGCCCCGCTTGTGGGCCTCCTCGATCAGCTCCACGAAGTCGGCGAGGTTGCCGAACTCCTGGAGGATCTTCATGTAGTCCGAGATGTCGTACCCGCCGTCCTTGAGCGGGCTCTCGTACAAAGGCAGCAGCCACAGGCAGTCCACGCCGAGCCACTGCAGGTAGTCCAGCTTGTCGATGAGGCCGCGCAGGTCGCCGGTGCCGTCACCGTTGGAGTCGCGGAAGCCGCGGACCAGCACCTCGTAGAAGACGGCTCGCTTGTACCACTGCGGGTCACTGGACACGAAGTCCTCGGAGACGTTTTCCGGGCAGGGGGAAGCACTCATAGGTATCGCTCACAAGGGGGTAGGGCGGTACGAAAGGGCTCGCGCCGCCGGTGCCCTCATCCCTGAGGCTCCCGCCCGCCGCCGTTACCGGTGGGTGAACCGGTGCCCGCGTATTACGGCGCTGTTTCGCGGAACACTAGCAGGCGATTAGGGCCCCTTACACACGATCAATCAGTGTCACTCAGCGTGGTTTCCACGTAATCGAGCGCACTCCCTCGAATGCCTGCGTAATAGCCCCGGCACTGAGCGTGTCTTACCTGTTCAACCTACGGATTCCGCGGGGAATCGTGGTGATTCATCCGGTCTCGGCCCACGGTGGGGTGAGATCGCCAAGGACGTCCGCATAATCGGTCAGCCAGGAACCGAAAAGTACCAGTCCGCGGAGCCAAAACCTAGAGTTCCATGACCCGAACGCCGCCAGCGCGTCCGGGCCGCCCGCCACGACCTCGCGCATCGGGCCCGACAGCAGGCCGGGGACCTGCGCCGCCCTGGCCAGCATGCGGTGGTTCCACTCACGGGCCGCCGGGCCGCCGGAACGCAGCGGCACCCGGCGGTGCGGCAGGGCGCCGTTGGTGGACGGCAGCGCGGCGACCCTGGGGTTCGCGGCACGCAGGATCTCGCGGTAGAACCGGCCGCCCTCCTTGCGCTCGACCGGGACCGACAGGGCCGCGTCGAAGAACTCCGGGTGCAGGAACGGGAACACGGGGGTCGCCTCGGGGCCCACCAGGTTCACCGGGGAGCGTGCGATGCCGCGGGCCGTGCGGGTGTGCAGCACGCTCAGCGGCAGCTCGGCGCGGTGGCCGCGCAGCATCGAGGTGGCCTGGGTGAACGCCTCGGTGACGCGGTCGTCCACGAACGCCGCCGCCTGCTCCGACAGCGGCGGCAGGTGCGGCTCGCCGAGCGCCAGGGCGGCCAGCAGCGCGTCCCTGCGGCCCTGCGTGGTGCCCGCGCCCACGGCGTCCGCGGTGATCAGGAAGTTCTTCATCAGCGGGCCGCCCGCCAGGCCGTCCACCACGGCGCGGCCGGCCGTGTGCACCTCGCGGGCGAACGGCGAGTACCAGGCGTGGTGGCTGGTGAGGTATTCGAGGCGGCGCGCCGCCCAGCGGGCCTCATCGGGGTAGGCGACCGGGTCCTGCGGCACGATGCGGTGCGGGATGCCCAGCTCGCGGGTGATGTAGCGGGCGAAGTCCAGGTCGTTGTCCAGGCCGTCGTCCGGGCTGGTCGTCCACGACTCGACGTTCATGCGGCGCGCCACGGCCACCGAGGCGAGCAGCCGCGAGTCGTACCCGCCGCTCACCGGCACGAGCAGCGGGCGGTCGTCGTACGGCTTCAGCGCCTCGTGCAGCAGGGACACCATGTCGGCGCCGGTGACGCCGCGGTCGAACGGCTCGTGGCGCACCCAGCGGGGGGCGCGCTTCTCCACGGTGATCCGCCGCGCCGCGCGGGACCAGATCAGCGCGGACGAGCCGGGCAGGCGCCGCACCGCGCGGTACGGGGTGGCGTCCAGCAGGGGGTAGGTGAGTTTGAGGATGGCGGCCCAGGCGTCCCAGTCGACCTCGTACGGCTCCGGGGCGAGGGCCAGCAGCGGCTCGATGGCACCGGCGAAGTAGACCGCGTCGCCCTCGGTCAGGTGGTAGACGTCGATCAGGCCGAACGCGCCGGCGTGCAGCACGACGGCGTCGTCCTGGTCGATCAGGCCGGGGGTCTCCCAGCGCTCGCCGACCTCGTGCCAGGGGGCGGGGGCGTCCGGGCGGCGCTCGGCCCAGGCGAACGCCACGGGTCCCGGCTGAGCCCCCGGGACGCCGCTCTTGGGGGAGCCGTTGACCGAGCCGCTCTCACCGAGGCCGTGGGTGGAGCCGCCCTCGTGGTTAGGCGCGGCGTGCCGCGGGGCCGCGCCCGCGTACGGCTGCAGGGCCGTGGAGGTGTACAGCGCGGCGTCCGTCCGGCGGTACGCCTCGCGTACCGCGGGCCCGGCCGCGCGCAGGCGGTCGAGGCGGGCGGGATCGTAGGCGCCGATCGCGCCGCAGACGTACGGGCGTGCCGCGTACCGCGGCCACTTCCCCTCGCGCACTGGTCGTCTCCCCTCGGCGAACACCTGCCGAGTGTACGGACTTGTGGCGGTTAGAGATGGTCAGCGGGGATCTGGGATTATTCTTGCTCGACATGTCGGGACTTGGTGGTGGCATGAGCGAAGAGCTGGAGAGCACCCGCGAGGCGCTCCGCGCGGCGGTCGCCGCGGCATCGGGCGCGGCGGAGCTCGCCCGTCTGCTGGCCGATTACCAGGAACGGCTCGCCCGGGCCGCCGAGGCGGAGGCCGAGGCCGTCACCCGGGCGCGTGAGGCCGAGGCGCGGCTGCGGACGGTGGAGAAGCAGGTGGCGCGGCTCGCCAAGCAGCTCGCCGAGCAGCGGTACCAGACGGCGGTCGCGCAGTGGCGGCTGGACTCGGTGCAGGGCAGCAAGTGGTCCAAGCTCGGCGACGCCATCCATACGAAGAACCCCACCGAGGTGGCCCGCACCCTGCGGGCGCCGGCCCGCAAGCCGTCCGCCCCGAAGCGGTCCGACTTCGACCCCGCGCCGCCCGCCGCCGAGCCCGAGCCGGTCGCGCCCGTGGTGGCCGACACCGCCGGTCCCGCGCTGTCCACGCCGCTCACCGAGGGCTTCGTCGTGCCGAAGGGCCCGCTGGCCCGGCCGTACCTCACGGTGGCCGCGATCGTGGACCGCCGGTCGGAGGCGTTGTTCCGGTACGAGTGGCGCCAGGTCACCAACTTCGGGCCGGACAACTGGCGGCAGATGCTGGACGAGCACCGTCCCCACCTGCTGTTCGTGGAGTCCGTCCAGGCCGGCCCGTTGCAGGGCAACGGCGGCAGGTGGCTGGAGGAGCTGGCCGGCCGGGAGCGCGGCCTGCGCGACCTGATCGAGGAGTGCGGCCGCCGCGGCATCCGCACCGTCTTCTGGCACTCCGGCGGCCCGGTGTCCGCCGCCGTGCCCATGGCCTCGTACTTCGACCACGTGCTGGTCACCTCCGAGCCCCGCGTCCGCGAATGGCGCGCCGCCCTGCGCCACGACCGCGTGGCCGTCCTGCCGCACGCCGTCCAGCCCCGTGTCCACAACCCCGTCGCCGCGGCGGGCTCCCGCACCGGCGTGGGCCTTCTCGGCGCCCCGCTCACCGGCGAGCCCGGCCCGGGGCAGCACCCCCTGATCGGCGGCAAGGCCACCTACGACGACATCCTCACGGCCTATCGCTCGGTGGCCCTCGCCGTGGCGGGTCCCGGCACCGACGCCCGCACCCTCATGGAGGTGGCCGCCTGCGCCACTCCGCTGACCGTGGTGCCCACCCCCGTGCCCGCGGACGACCCCGCCCTGGCCGTGGCCCCCGAGGCCGCGGCCGAGGCCCACCGCGCCTGGCGCGCCTGCGTCCCTGTGACGCCGCTGCTCGACCCGATCCTCGACTGGATCGGGCTGCCGTCCGTGCGCAACGACGCGGCCGTCACCGCCGTCGCCGCCGTCCACGGCCAGGGGGAGCTCGACGGGCTCCTCGCCGCGCTCCGCGCACAACACCTGCCGCCGGGCCAGCTCGTCGTGGTCGCCGAGGCCCTGGACGCCTCCGTCGTGGAGAAGGCGGCCCGTGCCGTCCACCGGGGCGAACTGGTGGTGCGCGAGGCGGGCGGGCCGCTGACCCGTGGCGCCGCGCTGGACCGCGCCCTGCGCCTGGCCGACGGGGACCTGGTGGCCGTCCTCGACCCCCGTGACGTGTACGGCGGGCACTACCTGGCCGACCTGCTCCGCCACGTCGCCGCCGTGGACGCCGACATCATCGGCAAGGCCTCCTACTACGTCCACGTCCCCGAGACCGGCGCCACCCTCCTGCGCCAGCCCCAGGCCGCCCACCGCCACCTCCCCGAGGTGACCGGCCCCACCGTCCTCGCCCGCCGCCCCGCCCTTCTCACCCTGGGCATCGCCGACCTGTCGGACGACTGGGACGAGACCCTGATGCGCCAGTGCCGCGCCGACGGCATCCGCGTCTACTCCACCGACCCCTACTCCTACGTCCAGCGCCGCCCCGCCACCCGGTCCCTGCTCACCTCCGCGGACCTGCGCGGCTACGTCCCCGCGGAGCCGCTGGCCCTCATCTGAGCGCCGGGCCGTAGAACCGGCTCGGGTCGTCGGCCAGGGTCGCCTTGATCATGGCGCTCCAGTCGTCCACGAGCACTTCGAGTGCCCCCGCCTCGACACCGTCGAGCGCGGCCCGCGCGACGGCGGCCGGGTCGATCTTGTCCCCGTCGTATAGCCTGCTCATGTCGGTGTCCGCCGCGCCGAGGTGCACCCCCGTCACCTGCGTGCCCTGCCCCGCGAGCTCGATGCGCGCCCCGTTGGTGAGGCTCCACGCCGCCGCCTTGGCCGCCGCGTAGGCGTTGGCGCCGTCATAGGAGAACCACGACAGAGCCGACAGGATGTTCACGATCGCCCCGCCGCCGTTGGCCTTGAGAACGGGCGCGAACGCCCGGACCATGCTCAGCGTGCCGTAGAAGTGCGTGTCCATCTCCAGCCTGATCCGTCCGAGGTCCCCCGAGACGAGGTTCGCCCCGGTGCTGACCCCCGCGTTGTTGACCACCAGCGTCACGTCGCCCGCTGCGGCCGCCGCCGCGGCCACCGATCCCGGATCGGTGATGTCCAGCCGCACCGCCTCCACCCCGGGAACGTCCACCCGCCGAGGGTCCCGCGCCGCCGCGTACACCTTGGCCGCCCCCCGCTCCAGGAGCTGCGCGGCCAGATGCCGCCCGATCCCGCGATTGGCACCGGTGACGAGCGCGACCGAATTGACGATCTTCATGTTCCGAAACCTCCGTAGACCCGTGGTGACCTGCCTGGATTACGCTAAAACCTGACGCTGACGTCAGCTGCAAGTGTTGGGTGAGAGGTGTTTCCATGCGCATCGGCGAAGTCGCGGCGAAGTCCGGAGTGAGCGTCAGAGCCCTCCGCTACTACGAGGAGCAGCACCTGCTGACCGCCCGGCGCAATTCCGGCGGCCAGCGCCTGTACCCCGACACGGCCGTGACCCGTGTCCGCCTGATCCAGCAGCTCTACGCCGCCGGCCTCCCCAGCAGGACCGTCCGCCAGGTCCTCGCCGGTATCGACTCGGGAAAGGTCACCCCCGCCCTGCTGAGGAGCCTGACCGCGGAACGCGACCGGATCGACCGCCAGGTCCAGGACCTCCTGACCGCCCGTGCCCGCCTCGACGACGTGATCGCGACCACGGAGCGTCCCGGCCCCGGCTGCGTCCACGTGGACGCCTGACCCGCTCAGAACCCGGCGACGACGACCTTGCCGACCATGTGCCCGCTCTCCACCATCTCGTGCGCGCGGCGCAGCGTCCCGGCGTTGATCGGCTCCAGCGTCGTGGTGAGGGTGGTCCTGACCACACCGTCGTCGATCAGCTCGCCGACCCGCTCCAGCAGGTCATGTTGCGCGATCATGTCCGGCGGCTCGAACAGCGGCCGGGTGAACATGAACTCCCAGTGGAAGGTGATGCTCTTCGGCTTGAGGGGGAGCAGGTCCAGGCCTTCCGGCTCGTCGATGGCCGTGATCTCGCCCCCTGTTCGCAGGATCTCCGCGAAGGTCTCGATCGCGCCCCCGGTTCTCGGGGAGAAGACATAGTCCACGCCGTCCGGCGCGACGGCACGGACGCCGGCCACCAGATCGTGGTGATCGACCACCTCGTGCGCCCCCATGTCCCGCGCCCACTGCGCGGACTCGGGCCGTGACGCCGTGGCGACGACCGTGACGCCGGTGAGCGCGCGGGCGAGCTGGATCACCATGGATCCCACGCCACCCGCCCCGCCGAGCACCAGCAGCGTCCCGCCGCTCTCCGCGCCGAGCCGGAACCGCTCGAACAACGACTCCCACGCCGTGATCGTCGTCAACGGCAACGCCGCCGCCTCCGCGAACCCGAGCGACCGCGGCTTGTGCCCCACGATCCGCTCGTCCACGACGTGGAACCGCGCGTTCGTCCCCGGCCGCCCGATCGACCCCGCGTAGTACACCTCGTCCCCCACCTCGAACAGCGAGACCTCACCCCCCACCCCCGCGACGACCCCCGCCGCGTCGTACCCGAGCACCTTGACCCCCCCACCGGGATCAGCGGATCTCCGCACCTTGGCGTCCACCGGATTCACCGACACGGCCTCCACCCGCACCAGCAGATCCCGCGGCCCCGGCTCGGGCACAGGCAGCCGCACGTCCTCCAGACTCGCCTCGTCGGATATCGGAAGCGACTCGCGGTATCCCACCGCCGGCATCGTCTCGGTCATGTCTCCACGGTATGCACCGAGTGGACGAAGATCCGCTTCCACCTCGCCCACACGGTCTTGCCCGTCTGACCGGGAAGCGGGATGACGCCGCACTCGTCGGCCAACGCGGCCACGATGGCGAGCCCCCGGCCGTGCACCGCCTCGGGCCCCAGGTGGAGGCGCCGGGGCATCTCGGGACCCCGGTCGGTGACCCGGACACAGAAGTCCCGCGGCGTCGCCCACAACGAGACCCGGACGGGAGGAGCCCCGTGGCAGACGGCGTTCCCGAGTAGTTCCCCGACGACCAGCACGACGTCGTCGGTCAACTCCGCGAGTCCCCAGGCGCTCAACACCTCCTTCACCTGGGTGCGGGCTCCGCTGATGGCCGCCGGGTCGTGGGGGATCTCGAGTACCGCTGCGCGAAGACCGGTGGGGATCGGGGGCATGTGGACTCCTTCTGTGAGAGGAAGTGGCCGAAGCTGCTCGGCGCATCGCGCAGCGATTCGCGCCACCGGTTGCGGGCTTCGCTCCCGCACCGGGCTGTACTCCTTGTATCGTCAGCATCACGCTAGGCAATCGGATCGCGCAAGCGGGTCCGCAAATCGCGTGGCATATGTCGTGCAAGTCGCTTAGCTGGCTGAGGTGTCGTGCGGAGGGAGTCCGAGATGCAGGGTGGTAGTCCGACCGTTCGCCGGCGTCGCCTGGCGTCCGAGTTGAGGTGTCTGCGAGAGGGCGCGGGCCTCACGATGGAACAGGTTTCGGATCGGCTCGGCTGGTCGATAACCAAGATTTCGCGTATCGAGACGTGCAAGGTGGGTGTCACACCCAAGGACGTCGGGCGGCTTGTCGGGCTGTACGGACTCAGTCCGGTGAAGTTCGACGAGATCATGGAGCTGGCGCGGGACGCACAAAAGAAAGGGTGGTGGCAGGCTTACGGCGACCTGCCTTCCGAGTACGCCACCTACATCGGCCTCGAAGCGGAAGCCGCGTCAATTCGATGCTACGCGCCCGAAATCATTCCCGGCCTGATCCAGACCGAGGACTATGCGCGCTCGGTCATTCGGAATTCCCTGGTCATCACCCCGCCCGGGGAGATAGAGCGGCGAGTCGACGTGCGGATGACCAGGCAGAACCTGTTGTCCCGTCCCGTGCCGCTGCATCTGTGGGCCATTCTCGACGAAGCCGTGTTGCGGCGTACGGTCGGCGGGACCGCCGTCATGAACCACCAGCTCCGGCATGTCCTTAAACTGGCCGAATCCCCGCACGTCACCTTCCAGGTGCTCCCCTTCGCGGCCGGAGCCCACGCCGCGACGTCCGGCGCCTTCACGATCTTGGAGTTTCCCGACCACGGTGACCTCGACGTCGTATTTCTGGAAAATCTCACCGGCGGTCTCTATGTCGAGAGGGAGGTAGATGTTTACCGTTATACCCTGGCCTTCGACCATCTTCGCGCCAAGGCGCTGGATCCCGAGGACTCTTATCGCCTCATCGCGGAGATAGCCCAGGGGTACGACGACCTCCAAGGGATGGATTGATGTCTACAGTGGATTTGTGCCGGCAGATATGGCGTAAGAGTTCCCGAAGTGGCAACGGTCCGGACTGCGTGGAAGTCGCGTCCCTCCCCGGCGGTACCAGGGCGTTACGGGACAGCAAGAACCCCGGTGGTCCGGTTCTCACGGTGGGGTCCCCGGGGTGGATGACCTTCGTCGCCGACATCAAGGACGGCGGCCCGTCCTGAACCTCGGCGCTGCGCTCTCGGCGATTCCGCTCTCAGCGTGCTGTGGTTCCGGTCGGGGTGGGGCCGGGACAGGGTGAGGTCATGAGACTTCTGGTGCTGGGTGGGACGGAGTTCGTCGGGCGGGCCGTCGTGGAGGCGGGGCTCGGGCGCGGGTGGGAGGTGACGGTTCTCAACCGGGGGAGGAAGGGAGCGCCGGAGGGGGTCACCGCGCTTGTCGGGGACCGGACGGCGCCGGGCGGGCTGGACGGGCTCGCGGGTGGTGAGTGGGACGCCGTGGTGGACACGTGGTCGTGGGCGCCGTCGGCGGTGCGGGACTCGGCGCGGGCCCTTGAGGGGCGGGCCGGGTCGTACGTCTACGTCTCCAGCCGGTCGGTGTACACCTGGCCGACGCCCCGGGGCGCGAACGAGGACTGGCCGGTGGTGGAGGCGTCCTCCGGCGACGGGGGCGACGTGGACTACGCCCGTGCCAAGAGGGGCGGCGAGCTGGCCGCCGTCGAGGCGTTCGGCGACCGGGCCGTGCTGGTCCGCGCCGGCCTGATCCTCGGCCCGTACGAGAACATCGGCCGCCTCCCCTGGTGGCTCACCCGCATCGCCAGAGGCGGCCCCGTCCTCGCCCCAGGCCCGGAGGAACTCGCGATCCAGTTCGTCGACGCCCGCGACCTCGCCGAGTGGAGCCTCACCGCCGCCGAACGCGGCCTCGGTGGCCCGTACGACATGGTCAGCCCTCCCGAACACTCCACCATCGGCCAGATCCTGCGCGAATGCGTCCGCGTCACCGGCTCGGACGCCGAGCTCCGCTGGACGGCCCCCGACCCCATCCTGGCCGCCGGCGTCCAGCCCTGGACCGACCTCCCCATCTGGGTCCCCCCGGGCGAGATGCACGACTCCCTCCACCGCTCCGACATCTCCAAGGTCCTCGCCGCGGGCCTCCACTGCCGCCCGGTCGCCGAGACCGTCGAGGACACCTGGACCTGGCTTCGGTCCATCGGCGGCCAGGCCCCGCAGCGCCCCGACCGCCCTGCCGTCGGCCTGGACCCGTCCGTCGAGGCCAAGCTCCTCAACGGGTAGCGGCGCGCACGCGGCCCGGCCGGGCAGGCCGTCCCGGCTAGGCTGCGTGCGTGCTCATGGGGGAGTTGGCGGCCCTGCTCGGGGTGACCCCGGTGCCGCAAGGGGGATGGGAGCGCCGTGCGGTGCTCGTGGCCCCCGGCGTCCGAGCGCGGGCCGAGGACGTCGAGCGGATCCGTGGGGTCGCGGGGGCCGAGGTGCGGGCGAACGGGCTCCTGGCGGTCGAGGTGGCGGTGCCCGGTGATCTCGTGGTGGAGGTCCTGGGACTGCCGGAGGGGATTCGGGGCGAGGCGGGCGGCGCGGGATGGGTGGATCACCCGCGGACGTGGGAGAACCCGGGGTTCGTGGTGCGGTACGCGTACGCGCGGGCGGCGGCGGTGGCGCGGTGGGCGGCGGCACTCGGGGTGCCGGTCGCGACGGCCGAGGGGAGTGAAGGGTTCCAGGGGGAGCTGCTGGACCGGGCGGTGGAGCGGCGGGTGTTGCGGGTGCTCGCCGAGGTGTTCAGCCGGAGGGAGAAGGGGGAGGTGGGGCCGGCCTACCTGGAGAGGCTGGCGGGGGTGTATCACGACGCGTTCGAGGGTGCGGCGGCGGTTCCGCGGGGGGATGAGGCCGTTTCGGGGGTGCATGTGGCGCGGGTGCGGATGGCGGCGGCGGTGCGGTGGGTGCTGGGGGAGGGGATGCGGGGACTGGGGGTGGTGCCCCCTGAGAGGATTTGAGGTGGGGAAGGTGATTTAACGGTCAATTGGCGGCAAAGGGGGAGTCGTTTGGGTCTGCGGGGTGAAGATCTTTCTGGGTGGTGTCTCGTAGGGTGGTCATCAGGCGCGGGGGGATCAGGGGGTCGGATAGCCTCGTTCGGGTGAGTCGATTCGCCCATCCTGCCGGGGACCGGCATGCTGAGGTGTTGCCGGATGAGAGGCCGCCTCAGGCTCCCAGCGATCTCAACACCCTCATTCCCGCCATCTGGCCGCGAACGTCCGCACGGGTGGACGGCGCCGTCACGGTCGCGGGGGTGGACGTCCGGGATCTGGCGCGGGAGTACGGGACGCCGTTGTACGTCCTGGACGAGGATGATTTCCGGTCCCGGTGCCGGGACTACCGCGCGGCGTTCCCCGATGACGACGTCTACTACGCCGGCAAGGCTTTCCTGTGCAAGGAAGTCGCCCGCTGGGTCGACCAGGAAGGCCTCGGGCTGGACGTGTGCAGCGGCGGGGAGCTGGCCGTCGCGCTGAGCGTCGGGTTCCCGGCCGAGCGCATCGCGCTGCACGGCAACAACAAGTCGTACGCCGAGCTTGAGCGTGCGCTGCGGGCGGGGGTCGGGCGCGTCGTGGTCGACTCCTTCGAGGAGATCGCCCGGGTCGGGTACCTCGCCGAGCAGCTCGGGGTGCGGCCCAAGGTGCAGATCCGGGTCACCACCGGCGTCGAGGCGCACACCCACGAGTTCATCGCCACCGCGCACGACGACCAGAAGTTCGGCCTGTCGCTGAACAGCGGCGCCGCGGCCGAGGCGGTGCGCCGGGTGCTGGCCCTGCCGCAACTGGAGCTGGCCGGCCTCCACTCCCACATCGGCTCCCAGATCTTCGACACCGCGGGCTTCGAGGTCGCGGCCCGCCGTCTCGCCGTCCTGCTCACCCAGATCAAGGACGAGCACGGCATCGTGCTGCCCGAGCTGGACCTCGGCGGCGGCTACGGCATCGCGTACGTCGAGGGTGACGACGCGCCCGACATCAAGGTCGTCGCCGACGGGCTGCGCCAGATCGTCGCCCGCATCTGCACCGACGCCGGCCTGCCCGTGCCCCGCCTCACCGTCGAGCCGGGCCGCGCCATCTCCGGCCCCGGCGGCGTCACGGTGTACGAGGTCGGCACGGTCAAGGACGTCGAGGGCATCCGCTCGTACGTCAGCGTGGACGGCGGCATGAGCGACAACCTGCGCACCGCCCTCTACGGCGCCGACTACACCTGCGTGCTGGCCTCCCGGTCCAGCGACGCCGCGCCCACCCTGTCGCGCGTCGTCGGCAAGCACTGCGAGAGCGGCGACATCGTGGTCCGCGACGTGTGGCTGCCCGCCGACCTCGTGCCGGGCGACCTGCTCGCCGTCCCCGCCACCGGCGCGTACTGCCGGTCGCTCGCGCACAACTACAACTACCTGCCCAAGCCGGCGGTCGTCGCGGTCAAGGACGGCACGGCGCGGGTGATCATGCACAGGGAGACCGAGGACGACCTGCTGAGGGGGCAAGTGTGAAACCCGCCGAGCCGCAAGAGCCCGAGATCTCCCCCCAGCCCGGCCGCGGCCGGCACGAGAGGACCCGCGACCCCGAGGCGCCGCTGAGGGTGGCCCTGCTCGGCTGCGGCGTCGTCGGCTCCCAGGTGGTACGCCTGCTGCACGAGCAGGCCGACGACCTCGCCGCCCGCATCGGCGCCCCCCTGGAGCTCGCCGGGGTGGCGGTGCGGCGGCTCGGCCGCAAGCGCGACGGCGACGTGGACCCGGCCCTGCTCACCACCGACGCCGAGGGACTGGTGGCCAGGGACGACATCGACATCGTGGTCGAGGTGATCGGCGGCATCGAGCCCGCCCGCACCCTGATCCTTTCCGCGCTCGGCAGCGGCAAGTCGGTGGTCACCGCCAACAAGGCCCTGCTCGCCGAGGACGGCGCCACCGTGCACGGCGCGGCCAAGCGGCACGGCACCGACCTGTACTACGAGGCCAGCGTCGCCGGCGCGATCCCGCTGCTGCGCCCGCTGCGCGAGTCCCTCGCCGGGGACCGGGTGCACCGCGTGCTCGGCATCGTCAACGGCACCACCAACTACATCCTCGACAAGATGGACTCCACCGGCGCGTCGTTCGTGGACGCCCTGGAGGAGGCCCAGGCCCTCGGGTACGCCGAGGCCGACCCCACCGCGGACGTCGAGGGCTTCGACGCCGCCGCGAAGGCCGCCATCCTCGCCGGGCTGGCTTTCCACAGCCGCGTGACGGCCGCCGACGTGCACCGCGAGGGCATCACCGAGATCACCGCCACCGACGTCGCCAGCGCCAAGGCCATGGGCTACGTCATCAAGCTGCTCGCCATCTGCGCCCGCTCCGACGACGGCCGCTCGGTCGGTGTGCGGGTGCACCCGGCCATGATCCCGCGTGGCCATCCGCTCGCCGGGGTCCGCGAGGCGTACAACGCGGTGTTCGTGGAGGCCGAGTCCGGCGGCCAGCTCATGTTCTACGGCAAGGGCGCGGGCGGCGCCCCGACGGCCTCCGCCGTCCTCGGCGACCTGGTCGCCGTCGCCCGCAACCGCCTCGCCGGCACCCACGGCCCGCAGGAGTCGACGTACGCCGACCTGCGCGTCCACCCCATGGGCGAGACGGTCACCCGCTGCCACGTCTCCCTCGACGTGGACGACAAACCCGGTGTGCTCGCCCGCGTGGCCGACATGTTCGCCAAGCAGGACGTCTCCATCCAGACCGTGCGCCAGGAGGGCCGCGGGCAGGACGCCCAGCTCGTCCTGGTCACCCATCGGGCCACCGACGCCGCGCTCACGGAGACCATCGAGGGCCTGCGGGAGCTGGACATCGTGCGCGGCGTGCCGAGCGTCATGCGCGTGGAAGGGGATGACACGCCCTGACCCGTCCAGGGCGTGTACGGTCTGTCCCGGCACGGCGCTGGTCCGGGACGGAAAGGGTGGACGTTGGCAGAGGGTGACCCCGCACCGCTCGGCTATCTGCGCACTCCGGCGGCGGAGCCGGCCGATCTCGCCTTCGAGCGCGGCCGGCCCGTGGCGGCCGGTGAGGCCGTGGAGCCGCCGCTGACCTCGGCGGACGTGGTGCGGCTGCGGCCGTACGAGGGTCTGCGGGTGGTGTGGCCCGGCGGGCGGGACGGTGTGCTCGACACGGTGCTCCGGCTCGCCGCGGCGGGGGTGCCCGTGTACGCGGACGAGGTGCCGGCGTGGGTCAAGGAGGCGGACGCCGAGCTGGCAGGGCTGCTGACGTCGTGGGCGCCACCGCCGGCCGACGCCTCGGTGCGGTCGGTGCGGGACCTGCGGCGTGAGGAGCACAGCGTGCGGCTGCGGCGGCACGCCCTGCGTACCCCTCTCACGCGCCCGGTGAGCGTGGTGATGTGCAGCAAGCGGCCGCATCTGCTCGGGGCGGCGCTCGGGCAGATCGCGCGGCAGCGGCATGTGGACGTCGAGGTGGTGCTGGGGTTGCACGGGGTGCCCGCGTCGCATCCCGAGGTGCGGGCGGCCGTGAGGGCCTTCCCGCTGCCGCTGACCGTGGTGGAGGCCGGCGGGGCGGCGCCGTTCGGCGAGGTGCTGCGGGACGTGGCGGCGCGGGCGTCGGGGGACGATCTCGCGAAGTGGGACGACGACGACTGGTACTCGCCGGAGCACCTCGCCGACATGGCGCTGGCGCGCGGGCACTCCGGGGCGGACATCGTGGGGACGGCGGCCGAGTTCTTCTACCTGGAGCCGCTGGATCTGACGGTGCGGCGCACGGACTACACCAGCGAGGTGTTCTCCGACCACGTGGCCGGGGGGACGATCTTCGTGTCCCGGGAGAAGTACCAGGAGATCGGGGGGTTCGAAGGGGTGACCCGGGGGGTGGACTCCACGTTCCTCAAGAGCGCCCACGCCTCCGGCGCGCGGATCTACCGGGCGCACGGTCTCGGGTACGTCCTGCGCCGCACCATCGCCGAGGACCACACCTGGCGCCTTCCTCTCGCCCACTTCCTGCGGGTCGCGGCCAACCAGTGGCGCGGCTTCCGCCCGAGCCTGATCCTGGAAGCCTCATGATCCCCCGTGTGCCCGCCGTGCCCGGCGGTTCCGACGTCGCCGTGCCCACCGTGCCCCGGGTCCGTGGCAACGACTACACCGTCCTTGACCCGCCGGCCCTCGGGGGCTTCACGCCCACGCTGCGGGTCAGTGTCGTCATCCCCGCCCACAACGGGCAGGAGGCGCTGGACCTGGTGCTCGCCGGGCTGGCGGCGCAGACGTATCCGGCGGAGCTGACCGAGGTCGTCGTGGTGGACAACGGGAGCAGCCCCCCGCTGCGCCTGCCGCCCCTCCGCCCCGACGGGACCCGGCTGATCGTCTGCGAGACCCCCGGCCGGGCCGACGCGCGCAACGCCGGTCTCGCGGCGTCCACGGGGGACGTCGTGCACTGGCTGGACTCCGACGTGATCCCCGACCGGCACGAGGTCGAGGCGCACATGCGGTGGCACCACACGGCGCCGTACCTCGTGGTGACCGGGTACCTGCGGTTCACCACGGCCTCGTTGCCGTCGCCTGAGGTGATCGCGTCGGGCGGGGATCTCGCGGCGCTCTTCGAGCCCGCGGAGCCGCATGAGTGGCTCGTGGACCTGGTGAGCCGCACCAACGGGCTCACGGACGCCGCCGGGCGGGCGTTCAGCCTGCACGTCGGCGGGGCCACGTCGGTCGCGCGGGTGCTGCTCGACCGGGCCGGGCCCATGGACGAGGACCTCGTGCTCGGGCAGGACACCGAGATGGGGTACCGGCTGGGGCAGGCCGGTGCGGTGTTCGTGCCCGAGTCGCTGGCGCGGGGCTACCACCTCGGGCCGTCCATGCGGATGCGGGACAAGCGGCTGATCGACCGGGTCAGCCACGCCACCATCGCCGACCGGGTGCCGTCGTACCGGTGGCTGCGCACGCATCCCGCGCGGCAGTGGAAGGTGCCGTACCTGGAGGTGGTCGTCGAGGCCGGCGGGTACGAGGACACGCGGGCCACCGTGGACGCCGTGCTCGCGGGAACGGTCCCTGACGTGTCGGTGCTGCTGGTGGGGCCGTGGGAGGGTCTCGCGGCCGAGCGGCGGGCGCCGTTGAAGGACCCGGCACTGGATCTGGTGCTGATCCGGGGGCACTACGCGTACGAGGGGCGGGTGCGGCTGGTCGAGTCCGTCGCCAGGCGGGGGGCGCCGTTCCGGCTGTGCCTGCCCGCTGGGTGGGTGCCGGGGGAGGACACCCTGGCGCGGTTGCTCGACCTGGCGGTGGACGACGGCCACGGGTTGATCAGCGTGCTGTTGTCCGAGTCTTCTGAGGGCCTGGTCACCGCTCGGCTGGAGCGTTGTGCCGCCTTCTGCCGGGCCTCGCTCGTGGCGTCCGGCGATCTCGACGACGCGGTGGACGACGTCTTCGGGAGCCTGTGGACGGATGGGGAGACCTGGGGGTTCGTGCCGGCCGAGGGGGCTCCCGCCGCCAAGGGCCGCCGTATGGCTTATCGCGCCCGGCTGGACGCCGAGGCTGAGATCGCACGGTTGACCAAGGAGGTCGAACGCCTCCGCGGGCAGGTCGGCAAATGGCGCGAGGAGTCGGCCCGGTGGCGCAAGTCGGCGGTGGATCTCCGCCGGGAGGTGGGCACCCTGCGCCGCGAGGTCGGCGCACTGAAGTCCAGCCGCATCCGCACGGTGATCAAACGCATCTCGGTCCGCCTTCCCCGGCGGCCCGGGGACGCCCAGCCTCTGCCGTAGCGGACGGTCGGCCGCCGTACGGCGGCGCCGGGTTCGCCGTACCACGTCCCGCCGTCGCGGCGCCGATGAAGCTTCGTCAGGGCGTGGCGGAGCGGCGGGGCGGGGCGGTCAGCGGCCGCGCAGAGGGAGGCGGAAGCGTCGTGTGGGTGGCTTGGGCTGGGGAGGTGGGGGAGTTTGCTTGGGTGTGGGCCAGAAGCGGGTGGCTGGGTGGTGGAGGACGCCGTGGGTCTGGGCTATGACGTCGTCCAGGGGTTCGGTGGGGGTGGTGAGGTCACGGGCGCGGTTGAGGGCGTCGGTACGTTCCAGGCGGGACGTCCGGCCGTCGGGGTGGGTGGCGACCAGGAGGCCGGCGCGGTGTTCCGTCACCAGTTTGATCATTGATTCGAGGGTGCCGCGGGCCAGGGGGATGTCGAGGGGGCCCACGTAGCGGAAGGGGACGGGGGCGGGGTCGAGGGCCGGGTGGGCCGTCAGGTGGACCGACGGGTCGTGGCGGAAGTGTTCCTGGATGAGGCGGTGTTCCAGGGCCGGGTCGCCGAGCACGGGGTGGCGGGACGCGTCGGGCCACGGGGCGGTCAGGGTGACACGGACGTCGGGGACGGTGCCGGTGAGGGCGGCGGCGACGGCCTCGCGGGCCTGTGGTTCGGTGGCGGCGGTGGCGTCCAGGACGACCTCGACGTAGGGGACGAGCCAGCGGCGGCCGGGCTCCTTGCGCAGGTCGCGGCGCAGGGGGACGCGGTGGGCCAGGTAGGGGGTGACGACGCGGACGATCGTGTCGCCGTCGACGCGCTGCGCGGGGAGGCCGAGGTGGACGGCGCGGGCGGAGAGGTCGGGGATGAAGACGGCGCCGCTCATGGCGAGGCGGTAGGCGAACTCGGTGTCCTGGCCGCGCCGCACCTCGGGGTCGAAGCCGCCGACGCGGCGGAACAGCTCACGGCGGAACGACACGGTGGGGCCGGTGCAGACGTGGTACGGGTTCTTGCTGGTCCGCAGCCCGTCCAGCCGCCGGATCGTCGCCTCGGTGGAGCTCGGCACGGCCTTCTCCATGTCGAACAGCGAGTCCAGCTCCCCGGCGGCCACGGCCGACCGCACCTGCGCGGGTGTCAGCGGCGGCTCCTCGGCGAACACCTTCCCCCCGATGGTGACCACCTGGTCGGTGAGGTGGTGCCACCGCATCAGCGCCTCGATGTGCTCCCGGCAGATCACCATGTCGGCGTCCAGCCGCTGCACGACGTCACCCGACGCGGCCGAGGCCCCGGCGTTGAGCGCGTGCGAGGCCCCCCAGCCGCCGTCCGGCGCTCTCGTCAGCCGCGTGCCCTCCGGGCGGATCTCCGGCAGGCGCAGCGGCGGCGCGCTGCCGTCGTCCACCACGACGACCTCCATCAGCTCCGCCGGATACGTCTGCGCGGCCAGCGAGGCGAGGGTCAGGTCGAGCCGGCCCTGATGGCCGTGCGCGGGGATGACGACGCTGACGGTCAGGGAGGGCGTCCACGCGCCGAGCGGGGGCGGCGTCAGCGGGGAGTAGTCGTTGTGGCGGATCCTCGGCCGGTCGCCCGGCGCGGTGGCGTTGGTATCTGCCATGAGAGGAAAGCCCTTGTCTCCTTCGGGAACAAGCCGGCGGGTCCCTACCCACCGAACACCTAAAAATCTGGGAGATCCGCGATTACTGCTCCCAGTCGGAAAATCGACTCTATCCACTGACTCTGGGAGCTTCATGTGAGGCGGCACCGCCAGGCACGGGGACTTCGCCGCGAAGCCCCGGTGACATCGGGGTATAGGTACGGTTTCACCCTGTGGACAGACGCGCGCCCCGCCGTTCCGTGACCGTAGACTCGGTGTCCTGATACCGCTGCCTTGCGCGGTGTCCGCGAACGTTCACCGGGCCGCCGTCACGGCGCCGATTCGTCGTCACCACCGGCACGAGGAGGCGGCCCCCGGGGCGGCGCCGTGGCCACCGCGCCGGGCGGACCCATGGATAAGCCCCGTCCGTGCGAGCAGGGCCGGGGCAGGAGGAGCGGCGATGTTGACGGCGTGGCGTGGCCTGATCGAGGAATACCGTGACCGGCTTCCCGTGACCACGACGACGCCCGTGGTCACCCTGCTGGAGGGCGGCACGCCGCTGCTCCCGGCCCGGCGGATCTCCGACCTCACCGGATGCGACGTCCATCTGAAGGTCGAAGGGCTCAACCCCACCGGCAGCTTCAAGGACCGCGGCATGACGGTGGCCATCAGCAAGGCCCTGGAGGAGGGTGCGAAGGCGGTCATCTGCGCCTCCACCGGCAACACCAGCGCCTCCGCCGCGGCCTACGCCGTGCGCGCGGGCCTGACCTGCGCCGTCCTGGTGCCGCGCGGCAAGATCGCCATGGGCAAGCTGGCGCAGGCGCTCGTCCACGGCGCCAAGCTGATCCAGGTCGACGGCTCGTTCGACGACTGCCTCGACATGACGCGCAAGCTCGCGGAGAACTACCCCATCGCGCTGGTCAACTCGGTCAACCCCCACCGCCTGCAGGGCCAGAAGACCGCGGCGTTCGAGATCGTCGACGTGCTCGGCGACGCGCCCGACGTCCACTGCATCCCGGTCGGCAACGCCGGCAACATCACGGCTTACTGGATGGGCTACCAGGAGTACGCCGCGGACGGCGTGGCCACCCGCACGCCCCGCATGCTGGGCTTCCAGGCCAGCGGCTCCGCGCCGATCGTCAACGGCGCCCCGGTGACCCACCCCCACACCATCGCCACCGCGATCCGCATCGGCAACCCGGCCTCCTGGAAGCTCGCCGAGGCCGCCCGCGACGAGTCAGGCGGCGACATCCAGTCGGTCACCGACCGGCAGATCGCCGCGGCGTACAAGCTGCTCGCCCAGGAAGAGGGCGTCTTCGTCGAGCTCGCCTCGGCGGCGAGCGTCGCGGGGCTGCTCCAGGCGCGGGAGCGCGGCATGCTGCGCCCGGGCCAGCGGGTGGTGTGCACGGTGACGGGCAACGGCCTGAAGGACCCCGACTGGGCGATCGCCGGTGCTCCGACGCCGGTGACCATCCCGGTGGACGCCTTCGCCGCGGCCGGCGCGCTCGAGCTCGCCTGACGTCACCGAGGCGTACCGATGCGTACCGAGGCGTACTGAGGCTTACTGAGGCGTCCCCGAGGCGTCCCGAAGCAAAGGAAACGCATGGCAACGATCCCGTCCGTCGTCGTCCGCGTGCCCGCGACCAGCGCCAACCTGGGCCCGGGGTTCGACTCCCTGGGCCTGGCGCTCGGCCTGTACGACGAGGTGGAGGCCGCGCTGACCGGCGACACCGCCGAGGTGGAGGTCGAGGGCGAGGGTGCGGGCGAGCTGGACACCGGCGAGGGGCATCTCATCGTCCGCGTGATGCGCGCGGCGTTCGACCGCGCCGGGGTGCCGCAGCCCAAGGGGCTGCGCCTGCGTTGCCTCAACCGCGTCCCGCACGCGCGCGGCCTCGGCTCGTCGTCGGCGGCGATCTGCGCGGGGCTCCTCGCGGCCCGCGCGCTCGCCGCCCCGGAGCTGACGGACGACGACGTGTACGCGCTGGCGGCCGAGATCGAAGGTCACCCGGACAACGTCGCTCCATGCCTATTTGGGGGACTTACCATCGCATGGACTGACATGTCCGGATTTCCCGGTAAACTGGTGCTGAGCCCACACGAAAGCGTTCAGCCTCTGGTGTTCGTGCCGAGGACCCGGCTGTCCACTGAGGAGGCGCGTGGGCTCCTGCCGAAGGAAGTGCCGCACGCCGACGCCGCGGCCAACGCCGGACGCGCCGCCCTGCTCGTCGCAGCGCTCACCCAGCGACCGGAGAGCGGGGTGCTTCTCACCGCCACCGAAGATCGTCTGCACCAGGCTTATCGCGCGCCTGCCATGCCGCAGACCGCTGACCTGGTGAAACGGCTACGTGAGGCGGGGGTGCCCGCCGTCGTGTCGGGAGCCGGGCCTACCGTCCTGGCGTTCACGACAACGGACGCCCGTGATTCGATTGATTCGATCGCGTCGGAAGTGGGTAGTGACTGGCACATCCAGCCAATGAACGTCGACCGGTCCGGTGCGCGCGTTCAGTTTCCCGAGACACGCTGATGCATCTTCGACCTTCAAGGAATAGCAGTGTGCGCTGGTGATGTTAGGCTGATAGCCGCACCAGATGCCCCCGTTGCGGGTGCGTGCTTGTCAGCCATACATCGCCGCGTGGCGCCCCGTGCCGTAAGGCCCGGGCCGCGCAGCGGGCTTCCCGAATTCCTCGCCTCCGCTTGGCCCACAACCGGTTGGCGCGTCGAGAAGCGGCGTACTCGGGGACTTGCGCGTTCGACTGACATCGACATCTGGGCGGCGGTAACCAGCCGGGGGGCGACCCCCGGGCCCCCAACGGCTCGCGAATCTCAACGGTGACGGCTACGTGCCGGTTCGACGCACCGGCTTCCCGACACCTACGAAGTTCGTTCGGCCCGACCCGGTCTGTCCCGCCGGGTCGCATCACCGGGACGCCAGGCTGATTGTGGCCGGCGCCCGACCCCTGGGAAGGACCTTTTAGTTGAGCGACACCACCGAACTCCTCTCCGACACCGGCGCAGCGCCGGTGGCCGGCGACACCCCCACCCGCGCCGCGGCACGGCCGCGCCGTCGCTCCGGCACCGGCCTCTCCGCCATGGTGCTCCCCGAGCTTCAGGCTCTGGCGTCGAGCCTCGGCATCAGCGGGACCGGGCGCATGCGCAAGGGCCAGCTCATCGCGGCGATCCAGGAGAAGCAGGGCGTGAGCGCCGACGGCGCCGCCGCCCCCGCCGCCGAGGCGCCTGCCGCGCCCGTCGCCGCCGAGGCGCCTGTCGAGCGCCCCACCCGTACCCGCAGGGAACGTTCCCGCCCGGCCGCGACGGCTGCTGAGCCCGTCGCCGAGGCCCGGGACGAGCGTCCCGTCGTGGCCGAGACGCCCGCCGTCGAGCAGGCGCCGCCCGTCGTCTCCGCGGCGCCCGACGCCGTGCAGGCCGCGCAGTCCGAGACCCGGCCCGACCGGGGCGAGTCCCGCCGCGAGCGGGGCGAGCGCGGCGAGCGCCGTGGCCGCGACCGCCGGGAGCGGGGCGACAACCGCCCCGACAACCGCAACGACAACAGCCGCCCCGAGCAGCGCGCCGCCGAGGCCGGCGACCGCCGCGAGCAGGGCCGTGACCAGGGTCGCGACCAGGGCCGTGACCAGGGCCAGGGCCGCGACCAGTCGCGCGACCAGGGCCGGGACGCCCAGGGTGACGACGACCGCCGCGGACGCCGCGGGCGGTTCAGGGAGCGCAACCGCCGGGGCCGCGACCGCTTCGACGCCAACGAGCCCGTGATCGGCGACGACGACGTGCTGATCCCGATCGCCGGCATCCTCGACATCCTCGACAACTACGCGTTCGTGCGCACCAGCGGCTACCTGCCCGGCGCCAACGACGTGTACGTGTCGCTGGCCCAGATCCGCCGCAACGGCCTGCGCAAGGGCGACGTCATCACCGGCGCCGTGCGCCAGCCCCGCGACGGCGAGCGCCGCGAGAAGTTCAACGCCCTCGTGCGGCTCGACACCGTCAACGGCATGGACCCCGACCAGTCGCGGAGCCGTCCCGACTTCAGCAAGCTCACGCCCCTGTACCCGCAGGAGCGGCTGCGCCTGGAGACCGACCCGAACATCCTGACGACGCGGATCATCGACCTGGTCGCGCCCATCGGCAAGGGCCAGCGCGGCCTGATCGTCTCGCCGCCCAAGGCCGGCAAGACGATGGTGCTGCAGGCGATCGCCAACGCGATCACCCGCAACAACCCCGAGTGCCACCTCATGGTCGTCCTCGTCGACGAGCGTCCCGAAGAGGTCACCGACATGCAGCGGTCGGTGAAGGGCGAGGTCATCCACTCCACCTTCGACCGTCCCGCCGAGGACCACACCACCGTCGCCGAGCTCGCCATCGAGCGCGCCAAGCGGCTCGTGGAGCTCGGTCACGACGTGGTCGTGCTGCTCGACTCCATCACCCGCCTCGGCCGCGCCTACAACCTGGCGGCCCCGGCGTCCGGGCGCATCCTGTCCGGTGGTGTCGACTCCACGGCGCTGTACCCGCCGAAGCGCTTCTTCGGCGCCGCCCGCAACATCGAGAACGGCGGCTCCCTGACGATCCTCGCCACCGCGCTGGTCGAGACCGGCTCCAAGATGGACGAGGTCATCTTCGAGGAGTTCAAGGGCACCGGCAACGCCGAACTGAAGCTCAACCGCTCCCTGGCCGACAAGCGGATCTTCCCCGCGGTGGACGTCGACGCGTCCGGCACCCGTAAGGAAGAGATCCTGCTGTCCAAGGACGAGCTCCAGATCGTGTGGAAGCTCCGCCGGGTCCTGCACGCCCTCGACATGCAGCAGGCTCTCGAGCTGCTGCTGGAGAAGATGCGCGAGACCCAGTCCAACGCCGAGTTCCTCCTCCAGGTCCAGAAGACCACGGTCAGCTCCGACCGCGACTGATCCCGCACCACCACGACGAGTTCCGTACCCCGGCGGCGACCCCGGCCCACCGCACCGGCCGGTCCGCCCCGGCGCGCCCACCCGGGGACCCAGGGCACCCACGGAACCCGTCCCACGGGGAGAACCACCGACCGGGGGCCGACGACGGCCGGCACCAAACCGCGCCGCCGTCCGTCCCCGGCCCCTCCGGGTCCCCACCTCCGACCGCCGTGCGTTCCCGGCCCCCTCCGGGTTCCCGGCTTCGGCCGCCGCGCGTTTCAGGGCTCTTCAGGCCCCCAGCTCCGGCTGCCGTGCGTTCCCGAATGCCCTTCCGGTCCTTAGCTTCGGCCGTCGTGCGTCCCCGAACCTCTTCCGGGTCCCCAGCTTCGGCCGTCGTGCGTCCCGGGTCTCTTCCGGGTCCCCAGCTTCGGCTGCCGTGCGTTCCGGCCCCCTCGCGAGTCCTAGCTTCGGCTGTCGTCCGTCCCCGGACTCCTCCGGTCCACCTTCGGCCGCGTGTCGCGCGTGAGCCGGCGACGTTGCCCGTCCTGGGATCCCTTCCGGGTTCACCGCATGCGCGCGTGAGCCGGAGGTGCGGCCTGTTCCGTGACCCCTTCCGGGGGCTCCGCGTTAGGTTGTCTGTACCTGTCGTCACGGTGGGGGGTGGGGGTGGCCCTACCCCGGGACTGTTGCTCACCGGATGGTGTCCGGCGGTGCGGGTTGGCAGGCTGTGGGGGTGGGTCGGAGGCGGCCCGGTGCCGGGCTGGGTGGAGGGGAGAGGGCCATGACGGCGGGGGCCATGCGGGCCGGGGGGTCGCTGCGGGAGCGGGTGCCGTTCGGGCCACGGGGGCCGATCGGGTTGTTCCTTGATCCGCTTACGTGGCGGGCGGCGGTTTATCTGCTGTTCAGCGTGGTGCCGGGCATGTTCTGGTTCACCGCTCTGGCGGTCGCGGTCTCGGTGTCCCTCGGGTTGCTCATCGTCTGGGTCGGGCTGCCGTTGTTCCTGCTGACCATCCTTTGC
Organism: Sphaerisporangium sp. B11E5; assembly: GCF_039871875.1. Taxonomy (NCBI): domain Bacteria; kingdom Bacillati; phylum Actinomycetota; class Actinomycetes; order Streptosporangiales; family Streptosporangiaceae; genus Sphaerisporangium; species Sphaerisporangium sp. B11E5. The sequence goes on from NZ_JBDPMD010000009.1 coordinate 67,651, forward strand.
TGGCGGGGCGGGGCGATGCTGGAGCGGCGGCTGATGTGGCCGGCGTTCGGCATCAGCATCCGTGATCCCTACCGGCCGTGGCCGGACGCCGGGTTCGTGCGGCGGCTCACCTGGTTGCCGTCGGATCCGGCGACGTGGAAGGACCTGGGGTACCTCCTGCTGCTGTTCCCGCTCGGGCTCGTCGAGTTCACGCTCTCCGCGGTGTTGTGGTCGTGCTCGATCGGCTTCACCGCGCAGCCTGTGCTCGTCCTGCTGGGCGTGCCGACCTCGATCACTCCTGAGTTGGTGATCGACACGGTGCCCGAGTCGATTCCCTGGATGCTCCTCGGGCTGGCGTTCACGGCGGGCACCCTCTACGTCGTCCGGGGCATGGGGTGGCTGCACGGCATGCTCGCCGTGGCGCTGCTCGGGCCGGGGGACGAGGAGCAGGTCACCCACCTGCGGGCCAGCCGGGCCCGCGGGGTGGACGCCGCCGAGGCCGAGCGGCGCAGGATCGAGCGGGACCTGCATGACGGCGCACAGCAGCGGTTGCTCGCCGTCGCCATGGACCTCGGCCGCGCCCAGGCCAAGATGGAGTCCGACCCCGACGAGGCCAAGGAACTGCTCGCCCAGGCCCACGCGGGCGCCAAGGCCGCCATCGCCGAGCTGCGCGACCTCGCCCGGGGCATCTACCCGGCCATCCTGACCGACCGTGGGCTGGACGCCGCCTTGTCCGCGCTCGCCGCCCGTGCCCCCGTCCACGTGAGCGTGACCGTGGACATCGACCACCGGCCCCCGCCCGCCGTGGAGAGCATCGCCTATTTCGTGGTCGCCGAGTCGCTCACCAACATGGCCAAGCACTCCCTCGCCACCGAGGCCTCCGTCCGCGTCGCCAAGGAACGCGACCACGTCCTCGTCGAGATCTACGACAACGGCATGGGCGGCGCCGTGGCCAGCCCCGGCGGCGGCCTCGCCGGCCTCGCCGACCGCGCCGCCACCATCGACGGCACTCTGACCGTGCACAGCCCACCCGGCGGCCCCACGGTGATCTCGGCCCGGTTACCGTACGAGTGGTGAGGACAGTGGTGGTGCCGGTCCGGCCGGCGTACGGATGGTGAGGAGATTGGACCGCCTATGCGGGTGGTGATCGCCGAGGACTCGGTGCTGCTGCGTGAGGGCCTGGTGCGCCTGCTCGCCGACGGGGGAATCGACACCGTGGCCGCGGTCGGGGACGGGGAGGCGCTGGTCGCGGCGGTGCGCGAGCACGAGCCCGACCTGGCGCTGGTCGACGTCCGCATGCCGCCCAGCCACACCGATGAAGGGCTGCGGGCCGCGCTTGCGGCCCGGACGCTGCGTCCGGGGCTGCCGGTGCTGGTGTTGTCGCAGTACGTCGAGGAGCACTACGCCACCGAGCTGATCGGCCGGGGGGCCGCCGCCGTGGGATACCTGCTCAAGGAGCGGGTCGCCGACGTCGCCGAGTTCCTGGAGGCCGTGCGTCGCGTCGCGGCCGGCGGCACCGTGCTGGACCCCGACGTGGTGACCCAGCTCCTGAGCCGCCGCCGTCAGGGCAACGCGGTGGGCTCCCTCACCGCCCGCGAGTCCGAGGTCCTCGGACTGATGGCCCAGGGCAGGTCCAACACCGCCATCGCCGGCCGTCTCGGCGTCACCGAGGGCGCCGTGGAGAAGCACATCTCCAGCATCTTCGGCAAACTCCGCCTCGACCCCGCCCCCGACGACCACCGCCGAGTCCTGGCCGTCCTCGCTTACCTCGGCCACACCTGACCGCCCCGGCGCACACCGGAACGCCCCGGCGCACACCGGAACGCCCCGGCATCGCCCCGGTACGCCCTGACGCCACACCGGAACGCTTCGGCACCACATCGGAACGCCGGTCTTCCCTCTTCGGCCCGCTCCGCGCACGGGTTCGCCGCAGGGACGCGGCCAGGTGGGGACGGCGGGAATGCGGGGTGGGCTGGGGAGGTTACAGGATCTGGCACACTGGTAGCCGGACAACGGCGGTTCCGGTTCACGCCCCGCGTTCCGTCCGACAGTGACGGTGGAGCGGTGAGGCGACCCGGCGGCCGCGACCAGAGAGGAAAAAGCATGAAGCCCGACATTCACCCGGAGTACGGCACCACTCAGGTGACCTGTAGCTGCGGCAACAGCTTCACCACGCGCAGCACCGCGAAGAACGGCGTCATCCACGCCGACGTCTGCTCCGCCTGCCACCCGTTCTACACGGGCAAGCAGAAGATCCTGGACACCGGTGGCCGGGTGGCCCGCTTCGAGAAGCGGTTCGGCAAGAAGCCCGCGAGCAAGTAGCTCGGCGCGAACGCCGGTCCGGATCACGCCCTGTCATGGGGCGTCCCCGGGCCGGCGTTCTTGGTGACGGCCCCCGGCGCCCACCCGCCGTGGCCATGTCCGCACCGGCCGTGAGGGAGAGGAAGCGCGGTGAAACTCGACGAGTTGCTCGGTGAGTACGCGGAACTGGAGCAGAGGCTGGCCGATCCCGCCGTGCACGCCGACCAGAACCTCGCGCGCACGTTCGGCAAGCGCTACGCCCAGCTCACCCCGGTGGTGACCACCTACCGCGAGCTGGAGGGCGTCCGGGCCGACCTGCAGGCCGCCAGGGAGCTGGCCGAGGAGGACGCCGCCTTCGCCGCCGAGGCCGAGGAGCTGGAGGCCCGCATCGCCCCCCTGGAGGAGCGGCTGCGCCACCTGCTCATCCCGCGTGACCCCAACGACGACAAAGACATCATCATGGAGATCAAGGCGGGTGAGGGCGGCGAGGAGTCGGCCCTGTTCGCCGGCGATCTCCTGCGCATGTACCTGCGCTACGCCGAGCGCGAGGGCTGGAAGACCGAGATCATCGACGCCCAGCACTCCGATCTCGGCGGCTACAAGGACGTCACCGTGGCCGTGAAGGCCAAGGGCGGCGACGGCGTGTGGTCGCACCTGAAGTACGAGGGCGGCGTGCACCGCGTGCAGCGGGTGCCGGTCACCGAGTCGCAGGGCCGCATCCACACCTCCGCCGCGGGCGTGCTGGTGTACCCCGAGGCCGAGGAGGTCGACGTCCAGATCGACCCGAACGACCTGCGGGTGGACGTGTTCCGCAGCTCAGGCCCCGGCGGCCAGAGCGTCAACACCACCGACTCGGCGGTGCGCATCACCCACGTCCCCACCGGTGTCGTGGTCTCCTGCCAGAACGAGAAGAGCCAGCTCCAGAACAAGGAGTCGGCGCTGCGCATCCTGCGGGCCCGCCTGCTGGCCATGGCGCAGGAGCAGGCCGAGGCCGCGGCGTCCGCAGAGCGCAAGTCGCAGGTCCGCACGGTGGACCGCTCCGAGCGCGTCCGCACCTACAACTTCCCGGAGAACCGCATCTCCGACCACCGCGTCGGGTTCAAGGCCTACAACCTCGACCAGGTGCTGGACGGCGAGCTGACCGCCGTCATCCAGGCCCTGACCGACGCCGAGACGGCGGAGAAGCTCGCCGCCCACGCATGACGACACCCTTCACGGAGCGTTCACCCACACTGCCATGAGCCTGCTGATGGACGAGATAGCGCTGGCCACCGCCCGGCTCGCCGAGGCGGGGGTCCCCTCGCCGCGCACCGACGCCGAGGAGATCGCCGCGTTCGTCCACGGTGTGCGGCGCGGCCAGTTGCACACGGTGAAGGACGGCGACTTCGACGCGCTGTTCTGGGAGGGCGTCGCGCGGCGGGAGGCCCGCGAGCCGCTCCAGCACATCACCGGGCGCGCGTACTTCCGCTACCTGTCCCTGGAGGTCGGCCCCGGCGTCTTCGTGCCGCGCCCGGAGACCGAGGTGGTCGCCGGGTGGGCCATCGACCGGCTGCGCGAGATGGACGTCGCCTCGCCGCTGGTGGTGGACCTCGGCACCGGCTCGGGCGCCATCGCGCTGTCCATCGCGCAGGAGGTCGCGCTCGCGCAGGTGCACGCCGTCGAGGTGGACCCGGTGGCGTACGGCTGGGCCAAGCGCAACATCGTCGAGCACGGGCAGGGGCGGGTGTCCCTGCACCCCGAGGACCTCGCCGACTGCCTGCCCGAGCTGAACGGCCGGGTGGACCTCGTGGTCTCCAACCCGCCGTACATCCCGCCCGGCGCGGTGCCCCGCGACCCCGAGGTGCGCGACTACGACCCCTCCCGCGCGCTGTACGGGTCGGGGGACGACGGGCTGGACGAGGTGCGGGCCGTCGAGCGGACGGCGCGCCGGTTGCTGCGCCCCGGGGGGCTCGTCGCCGTCGAGCACTCCGACCAGCAGGGGTCGGACGTCTACCTGGTCTTCTCCGAGGACCGGGGCTGGCGGGACACCCGTGACCACGAGGATCTGGCGGGACGGGACCGGTTCGTCACCGCCCGGTACGGCCAGGAGTGACGCCGCGGCGCGGACCGCCCGCGCCACGTGGGAGGATGACGATTCGTGACACGACGTTATGACTGTGCCGACCCCGAGCAGCGGGCCGACGGCCTGGCCGCCGCGCTGGCGGCCGTGCGGGCCGGCGAGCTCGTGGTCATTCCGACCGACACCGTGTACGGCATCGGCGCCGACGCCTTCACCCCCGGCGCGGTCAACGCGCTGCTGGACGCCAAGGGGCGTGGGCGTGACGTTCCCGTGCCCGTGCTGGTCGGCTCGGTGCGCGCGGCGAACGCCCTGGTCGAGGAGCTCGGCTCCTACGGCCAGGATCTGATCGACATGTTCTGGCCGGGCCCGTTGACGCTGATCTGCCGGGCCGGCCGTTCGCTCACCTGGGATCTCGGCGACACCAAGGGCACCGTGGCGATCCGCATGCCCCTGCACTCGGTGGCCCTTGAACTGCTCAAGGAGACCGGCCCGATGGCGGTCAGCAGCGCCAACCGCACCGGCGCCCCACCCGCCACCACCGCCGCCGACGCCGAGTCCCAGCTCGGCGACTCGGTCGCGGTCTACCTGGACGGCGGCCCCTGCGCCGACGACGTCCCGTCCACCATCGTGGACCTCACCACGGCGGTCCCCCGCGTGCTCCGCCAGGGCGCCATCTCGGTCGACAAACTCCGCGGCGTCCTCGGCTACGTGGCCACCGACGGCGGCCCGGCCCCCACCTCGTCGGCCACGGCGACAACGGCTCCGGAGGCCGAGTCCGCCGAGTCCGCCGAGACTCCGAAAGCCGAGTCCGCCGAGACTCCGAAAGCCGAGTCCGCCGAGACTCCGAAAGCCGAGTCCGCCGAGACTCCGAAAGCCGAATCCGTCGAGACTCCAAAGGCCGAGTCCGCCGAGACTCCGAAAGCTGAGTCCGCCGGAAGTCCGGAGGCCGAGTCGGCCAAGGCTCCGGTGGCGGAGGCCGCCTCGGCGGCGCCTGCCGGGTCCGCTCCGGCGGCGTCCGATCCCGCGAAGGCGGGCGAGTCCACCGAGTCCTCGGTGCCCTCCGCCCCTGGTGAAAAGGACGAACCCGCTGGGCCTCCGGCGGGCGGGGCCGCTGCAGAACCGTCCGCTCCGGCGCCAGGGGTCACTTCGGGGCCGCCTCGGGACGACGAGCCGGTGCGGCCGCGGGAGCCGGGGGACGTGGCCGGTCCGGCGCCGCAGGGGAGCGCGGGGAAGAGCGCGGGACCGGGGGCCGGCTCGGCGGGGTGAATCATGCCCTGTGGCTATCGCGGCACCGTAGAGCGGGTGATCTCAGTACCGTGATGTGCGGCTGTGCTCTTGAGCGCCGGGCCGGGGCGAGGGAGCATGGGCGCGGGCGGGCGCGAGCCCGTCTCGGGGAGGCGGACCACGAGCGCGACCACGAGCACGGGAGACGCCCATGGGCAAGCTGGACGGAATGGACCCGAAGCTGGTCCGTGAGCTGCTGGCCGAGATCCGGACGGCGGGCACGCGGATGCGGAGCGTCGAGTCCCGCATCACTCAGCTCACCGGCGCCGCCGGCGTCTCCGTGCCCGTCACCCACCGTCCCGCCCAGGTGGCGGACGCCGGTGACACGCTGATCCGCGACGTCAACGCCCGGCTCGTCCTGCTGGAGAAGCAGGAGAAGCAGAAGGACCCGTCCACCGGCCCCACCGGCATGAAGCTCCCGGCCGGCAAGGACGGCGCGAAGCCGGACGACAAGCCCGACAAGGACGGCGACCCCAAGGCCGACGCCAAGGACAAGACCCCGGCACCCGACGCGACCCCGCCCGCCGAGAAGGACGCCCCCAAGGACAAGGACGGCCCCAAGGCCGACAAGCAGGACAAGCAGGACAAGCCCGAGAAGAACGACACCCCCAAGGGCGACAAGGACGACGCCCCGAAGAACGACAAGCCCGACAAGAACGACGGCCCCAAGGGCGACAAGAACGACGCCCCGAAGGGCGACAAGGACGCCCCCAAGACCGAACCCGAGAACAAGACCCACAAGGTCGAGCCACCCCCCGCCGAAAAGCCGGAGCGGAACGACAAGCCCGAGGCGACTCCCAAGGCCGACAACGACCCGCCTAAGGCCGACAAGCCCGACCCCGCGCCGAAGGCGGACAACGACCCGCCCAAGGCCGACAAGCCCGACCCCGCGCCGAAGGCCGACAACGACCCGCCCAAGGCGGACAAGCCCGACCCCGCGCCCAAGGCGGACAACGACCCGCCCAAGGCCGACAAGCCCGACCCTGCGCCGAAGGCCGACAACGACCCGCCCAAGGCGGACAAGCCCGATCACAGTCCCAAGGCGGAAAAGCCCGACGCGTCCCCGAACGGCAAGCCGGACGCGCCTGCGGAGCGGGACACCCCGAAGGCCGACAAGCCCGGCTACATCGAGCCGATGGGCCCGAGGTCCGGCGGCGACCCGGTCTCCGGCCCCTGGTCGGAGTCCACTCCCGCCCCGGAGCCCTCACCCGGCCCCGAGTCCATCGCCCCGCCCGGCACCCCGACGGACGGCGACCCGTCCGGCCGCGCCCCGCAGCCGGAGATGCTGCTCCCGATCTACCCCGGCGACGCTCCTGACCCGTCCTCCCAGGCCAACGCCGCGATGACAGGCGACGCCGCCGCTCCCCAGCCGGACGGCTCCTACCCGGCCCCGACACCCGAGCCCGGCGGCACGGCCCCGAAGGCCGACGGCACGGCCCCCGCGGGCGAGCCCGGCGGCACGGCGCCCCAGCCCGACGGCCTGCGAGGGGCGCCGGTCGCGGACGCCGGGGGAGCGGCCGCCTCGGGGGACGGCACGGTTCCGGCTCCCGCGGGCGAGTATGGCGGGACCGGGCCTCAGGCGGATGACTTGCTGGAGGCTCCTGGTGCGGGTGCCGGGGGAGCGGCCGCCTCGGGGGACGGCACGGTTCCGGCTCCCGCGGGCGAGTATGGCGGGACCGGGCCTCAGGCGGACGACCCGCGGGGGACTCCCGTCGCGGGCGGCGGCGGAGCGGCCGTCCCGGGCGGTGGCGCGGGGGCTGGCGGCGATGGTGGGGGGGCCGGCGGCGATGGTGCGGGGGCCGGTGCGGCGGCCGGGGGCGATGGTGTGGCGGCCGGTGCGGGGGGTGGGGATCAGTTGGACACGCCGCGGAAGGACAATCCCAACGACGTCGACACGACGCAGGAGCGTACGCGGGTGATCGAGGTGGACGGGGTGCGGGTCGTCGAGGTGACCATGAAGCCGCCGAGTGCCGAGCATCTGCGCTGGCTGATGGAGAACATGGACAAGATCCCGCCGCTGGAGACCCCGGTGGTCGTCCCGCCGGAGGGCGCGGACCCCGGCGACCCGCGTCCCGACGGACCTGTGGGCCGGTTGGAGCCGGGCGACCCCTCCGGCCAGGGCAAGCCGTCCGCCCCGTTGCCCCCGGACCCCGGGCAGCCCGCACACGGCCTGGCGGCCCCTGTGAGCGAGGCACGCGCCTCCGGCCACGTGCAGTCAGGGGTTTACTCCCCTGGTGACGACGAGGCCCGGTACGGCCGTCACAGCGACGACGACGCGGCATCCGGTTCGTGAAGCTCGTGAAGCTCGTGAAGCTCGTGAAGGAGGCCAGATGAACGTCGACCCCCCGGCGCCCCAACCTCTGCAGCCCGGCGAGATGCCCCCGTCCTCGGCCTCGGACCCCTTCAGCCCGGACGGCCAGGCGACCAACTGGCGCTTCAACCCGGAGTACCAGAAACTCGTCGACCTGTGGCAGCAGGCGCTGCCGCTGCTGGAGAGCCTCACCGGCTCCCTCGACCGCGCCTACCAGATGGCCCGCAGCCGCGACGTCTGGGACGCCCCGGTGGCCGAACGCTACGTCCAGGACATGACCGAGTGGAAGAACCGCCTGGACATGTACCGCCAGTCGGTCCTGACCGCCATCAGCGACCTCGCCGCCGACACCCCGAGGTGGATCCCCACCGCCTCCACGGCCCCCCACGCCTACAACTAGAACCCGCGCCCTCCGCGCGCGGGCGGTGCGGGCGGCGCGGCGTACTGTGGAGAGCGGTGTCTCTCGCGGAGGGAGGGGGCGTGGTGGGCCGGCCGGGAAGTGAGTTCTACGGGGCGGATCCCGCTGCGCTGGCGCGGGGAGATCCGGAGGTGGCGGGGGTTCTGAGGGAGGAGCTCGGCAGGGTCCGGGGGCGGTTGCAGTTGATCGCCAGTGAGAACTTCGCTTCGCCGGCGGTGCTGGCGGCGCTGGGGTCGGTGCTGGGCAACAAGTACGCGGAGGGGTATCCGGGGGGACGGTTTCACGCGGGGTGTGAGGCGGCGGACCGGGTGGAGCGGCTCGCGGTGCAGCGGGCCAAGGAACTGTTCGGGGCCGAGCATGTGAACGTGCAGCCGTACTCGGGGAGCACGGCGAATCTGGCGGCGTTCGTGGCGTTGCTGCGGCCGAGGGACACCGTGCTGGCGATGGAGTTGTCCCATGGGGGGCATCTGACGCACGGGTCGCGGAGCAATTTCTCGGGGCGGTGGTTCGACGTGGTGTCCTACGGGGTGCGCAGGGACACCGAGACGATCGATTACGACGAGGTGCGCGATCTGGCGTTGCGGCACCGCCCTGACATGATCATCTGTGGGGCGGCGGCGTATCCGCGGACGATCGACTTCGCGGTGTTCCGAGGGATCGCGGACGAGGTGGGGGCGTGGTTGCTGGCCGACGTGGCGCACGAGATCGGGCTGATCGCGGGCGGGGCGGCGCCGTCGCCGGTGCCGTACGCGGACGTGGTGACGTTCACGACGCACAAATCGCTGCGGGGCCCGAGAGGCGGGGGGATCCTGTGCACGTCGGAGGTGGCGGGCCGGGTGGACCGGGCGGTGTTCCCGTTCGTGCAGGGCGGGCCGCTGATGAACGTCGTCGCGGCCAAGGCGGTGGCGTTCGGGGAGGCGCTGCGGCCGGAGTTCCGGGTGTACGCCGCGCAGGTGGTCGCCAACGCCAAGGCGCTCGTCCAGGCGCTCGCCGAGGAGGACCTGCGGCCGGTGACGGGTGGCACCGACACCCACATGGCGCTGGTCGACGTGCGGGACGCCGGCACGACCGGGGTGGCGGCCGAGACGAACTGCGCGCAGGCGGGCATCGTGCTCAACCGCAACACCGTCCCGTACGACCCGGAGCCGCCCCGGGTGGCCTCCGGCCTTCGTCTCGGCACCCCGTGCGTGACCACGCAGGGCATGGGGGTGCCCGAGATGAAGGAGATCGCCTCGTTGGTGGCGCGAGCGGCGCGGGATCCGGGTGCGATAACGTCGGTGGCCGAGCGGGTCGCCAGGCTGACCGCTGGTCATCCGGCGTATCCACCGGGTTAATGTGTCGTTCTATGTACTTTTCCGGTCACAAGTGACCGGGCGATACGGGAAACTGGGTCCGTGCGCGAATACCTCCTGATAGCGCTGGTGACGGCAGCGGTCACCTATCTGCTTGTCCCGCTGGTGAGGGTCTTCGCCCTGCGCATCGGGGCCGCGCCCGAGATCCGCGAGAGGGACGTGCACACCGTCCGCACCCCCCGTCTCGGTGGCCTCGCCATGTACGCCGGCATGCTGGCCGGCCTGTTCGTCGCCACCAAGCTGCCGCATCTCGGGGAGACCCTGTCGGCCACGGAGATCGGTGACGGCCGCACCGCCCTGGCCCTCGCGCTGGCGGGCGGCATCATCGTGCTCACCGGGTTCTTCGACGACTGGTGGGGCCTCGACGCCTTCGTGAAGCTCGTCGGCCAGATCGCCGCCGCGGGCGTGCTCGTGGCGTTCAAGCTGACCATCCTGTGGATCCCGCAGCCGAACGGCGGCACCATCAGCCTGGACGACACGCTGCGCACCGTCATCACGATCCTGGTCGTCGTGGTGGCCATCAACGCGGTCAACTTCGTGGACGGCCTGGACGGCCTCGCCGCCGGCATCGTCTGCATCGCCGCGATGGCGACGTTCGTCTACTCGCTCGCCCTGTCGCAGAACTCGTTCGTCACCGCCGCCCACGAGCCGACCCGCCTGAACGTCCCGGCGATCATCGCGGCGATCCTCATCGGCATGTGCCTGGGCTTCCTGCCGCACAACTTCAACCCCGCCAAGATCTTCATGGGCGACACCGGCGCGATGCTCATCGGCCTGGTGCTGGCGTCGTCGGTGGTCACGGTGACCGGCCGGGTGGACTACGCCGGCATCACCGACATCAACCGCTTCCCCGTCGTGCTCCCGGTGCTGCTGCCGGTGGCCGTGATGGTCCTGCCGCTGATGGACCTGCTGATGGCCGTGGTGCGCCGCACCTCGCAGGGCTTGTCGCCGTTCGCCCCGGACCGCGGCCACCTGCACCACCGCCTGCTGCAGATCGGCCACTCCCACCGCCGCACCGTGCTGATCATGTACGCGTGGACGTTCCTGTTCGCCGCCAGCGTGGTCGGCATGTCGGTCGGCGGCGTGCCGCTGATCCTGTTCCCGCTCACCGTGCTGCTCGCCCTGGTCGTGCTCGTGATGATGGCGTTGCCGCTGTGGCGCTCGGGCCGGGGCGGCGCGCACGCCCGCCCGGGTGGCGGCCCGGGGAGCCCGGGTGGCGACGCCGGACGGCCGGAGGGTCCCGCCGCCGCGGACGTCAGGGGTGGCGCCGCGGGCACCGCGGTGCGTGGTCTTCCGGTGCAGGGCGCGTCACCGGACGCGCGGGCGGGGGCCACCACTCGTTGACCTGCTGTTCACCTGGGGGTGGGTCGATCTGTTACCTCGGCGAAAGCCCTGGTAAAGGACCCATCCCTGCGCTTGTGATATCTTTCACTAGCAAGGGCGACGAGACGGTCGCTCCGTAAGGAAGCAAACGCTCGCTTGACAACCTGTTCTTTTTGGAGCGCCGATGCAGGCTAACGACGTGCGCGCACTCAAGAGCGCGGCGATACCAACCATCGCGGTCGGGCTGGTCGTGGTCGTGGCGGCGGCGCTCCTCGCGGGTGGCGCGGGCGCCCTCGGCGCGGCGATCGGCGTGGCACTGGTCGCCGTCTTCTTCACGGTGGGCCTGGCGGCCGTCACCTGGGCGGGCCGCGTGTCGCCGCAGATGATGATGCTGGCCGCGGTGCTCGGCTACCTGGTGAAGGTGATTTTCCTCATGCTCCTGCTGAGCGCCTTCAAGGACGCCACCGCGTTCTCGCCGCGCGCACTTGGCTGGAGCGTCGTGCTGTGCACCATCACATGGACCGCCGGCGAGATACGGGCGTTCCTGAAACTCAAGATGCTGTACGTCGACCCGGGCACCGAGGTCCCAGGTCAGGGCGGCCGGACATGAGGCGTAGGATTCCTCCGGGGCCGGGCGGGCCCGATATGACTAGTCCCATGCCCGCCTGCTATCGTCGTGCCCGCGATGAGCGAGCAGCGCAAGCCCGAGGAAGACGGCCGCGACTTCGCCAATGCCGCCTGGTCCATCCCGAGCTATCTGGTCGCCGGGATGCTGGCCTGGGGCGGCGTCGGCTGGTTGCTCGGCCGTTGGCTTGGCGTGGAGGCGTTCTTCCCGATAGGCGTCGTCCTCGGAGCCGTGCTCGCGGTGTACCTGGTCTACGTGAGGTACGGGCGCTGAGCGCACCGTCCACCACTTCTCGCAGTCTTCTGTTGATCCACCACCTTGGAGGGAACGCCGCGTGAGCGCGCTGACGGTCCTCGCCGACGAGTTCGAGGCCCCGGGGCCCTCGATCTTCAATTTCCCCCCGCTCTGGGAAGGTGCCCCGGGGTGGGCGACGAAGCCTGTGCTGTTCGCCCTGGTGGGCGCGCTGCTCATCTGCGTTCTCGCCTGGAGCGCCTTCGCCAGCCCCAAGCTCGTGCCGCGCGGCATGCAGAACATCGGTGAGATCGGCTACCTGTTCGTGAGGGACGAGGTCGCGCGCCCGTTCCTCGGCAAGGACGCCGAGAAGTGGATGCCGCTGCTCGTCCCGTTGTTCTTCCTGGTCTTCTGCTGGAACCTCATGGGCGTCGTCCCGGGCATCCAGCTCCCCATCGCGTCCCACATCGCGTTCCCCGCGGTGCTCGCCCTGGTCATCTACATCATCAAGCTCTACCTCGGCTTCAAGCACCAGGGCTTCACCGGGTACTTCAAGAGCCTCGTGCCCCCCGGGCTGCCCAAGCCCGTCTACGCGCTGCTGATCCCGATCGAGCTGCTGCAGAACTTCGTGACCGCGCCGTTCACCCACGCGGTGCGACTGTTCGCGAACATGTTCGCCGGCCACATGATCCTGGCGTTCTTCAGCGCGGTGGGCTTCTGGTTCCTGTTCGAGGCGTTCACGCCGCTCGGCGCGCCGGTGGGTGTGCTCGGCGTGCTCATGGCGACGCTGATGACCGGCTTCGAGATGTTCATCCAGTACCTGCAGGCGTTCCTGTTCACGCTGCTGGCCGCCATGTACATCGGCGCGTCGCTGCACCCGGACCACTGAGTCCCCGAACCCCGAATAGCCAAGACCGGTGCACCGGCACCGGCCAAAAGTAAAGGAATCACAGCAATGAGCGTTCTCGCTGAGGTCTCCGGCAACGTCACCGCCATCGGTTACGGTCTCGCCGCCATCGGCCCCGGCATCGGCGTGGGCATCATCTTCGGCCAGGGCGTGCAGGCCATCGCCCGCCAGCCGGAGGCGTACGGCCTGATCCGCCAGAACATGCTCCTCGGCTTCGTCCTCACCGAGGCGCTGGCCCTGATCGGTCTGGTCGCGCCGTTCATCTTCTCGGGCATCTGAGGGGCGCGCCCATCCTCTGACGGAAGGCTGCATCCATGACATCAATGACGCTGGCAACCGGAATACTGGCGGCTGAGGAGAACAACCCCCTCATCCCCCACACGTACGAATTGGTCGTCGGCAGCTTCGCGTTCCTCCTGGTGCTGGTCGTCGTCGGCAGGATCCTCGTCCCCCGCATCCAGAAGACCCTCGCGGAGCGGACCGAGGCCATCGAAGGCGGCATCAAGAAGGCCGAGGACGCTCAGGCCGAGGCACGCGCCACGCTGGAGGAGTACCGCGCCAAGCTGGCCGAGGCCCGGCACGAGGCCGCGCGCATGCGCGAGGAGGCCCGTGAGCAGGCCGCGCAGATCAAGACCGAGCTGCGGGAGGAGGCCCAGGCCGAGGCCCGCCGTCTGATCGAGGCGGCGCACGCCCAGATCGAGGCCGACCGCCTGCAGGCGTTCACCCAGCTCCGTACCGAGCTCGGCCGTCTGTCGACCGAGCTGGCCGCGCGCATCGTGGGCGAGTCCCTCGAGGACCAGGCCCGCCAGTCGCGCGTCGTGGACCGGTTCCTTGAGGAGCTCGAGTCCACGGGCCAGGCGGCGGTGCGCTGATGAGGGGCTTGAGCCGTACGTCGTTCGCCGCCGTGGAGGAGCGCTTCAACGCGGTGGCGGCGGCGGCCGACCTCGGCCGGCTGGCCGAGGATCTTCACGCGGTCGCGGTCCTGCTGGACGGCGAGCACGCGCTGCGCCGCAACCTGTCGGACCCGGCGCGTCCCGCCGGGCAGAAGGCCGGGGTCACCCGTTCCCTGCTGGGCGGCAAGGTCAGTGACGCCGCCCTGGAGGTCGTGGCGGCCGCGGTGTCGGAGCGCTGGTCCCGTTCGGGTGACCTCTCCGACGCGCTGGAGCGGCTGAGCGTGGTCGCCGCGGCGGCCGACGCCGAGTCGCGCGAGATGCTGGACGACGTCGAGGACGAACTGTTCCGGTTCGGCCGCATCGTCGAGGCCAACCCGCGGCTGCGCATGGTGCTCGCCGACGTCGCGGTGCCGGCCGACGCGAAGTCGGGGCTGCTCGCCGGGCTGCTGGAGGGCAAGGTCACCCCCGTGACGCTGGGCATGGTGACCCGGCTCGTGGGGTCCACGCGTGGACGTAGTTTGGAAGCGAGCCTGGAGGAGTACATCAGGCTCGTCGCCGAGCAGCGGCAGCAGCTCGTCGCCGTCGTCCGCAGCGCCGTGCCGCTGACCGACGCCCAGAAGCGGCGCCTGGCCGACTGGCTGCGCAGCACTTATGGGCGCGACGTCCACCTGAACACCGAGGTGGACCCGCGGGTGATCGGTGGATTCTCGGTCCGTCTGGGAGACGAGATGATCGACACCACGATCGCAGGACGTATCGAAGAAGTCCGCCGCCGATTGGCCGGCTGAGGAGTCGTGGCGGCCGATGATTAGGGAGACTGAAGAGAGATGGCGGAGCTGACGATCCGCCCGGACGAGATCCGGGAAGCCCTTGAGCGCTTCGTTCAGGCGTACGAGCCGGAAGGCGCGGCGCGCGAGGAGATCGGTACCGTCGTCGACGCCGGTGACGGGATCGCCCACATCTCCGGCCTTCCCTCGGCGATGGCGAACGAGCTGCTGGAGTTCGAGGACGGCACGCGCGGCCTGGCGCTGAACCTCGACGTCCGGGACATCGGTGTCGTTGTCCTCGGTGACTTCAGCGGCATCGAAGAGGGCCAGCCGGTCCGCCGGACGGGCGAGGTCCTGTCCGCGCCGGTCGGCGACGCCTTCCTCGGCCGTGTGGTGGACCCGCTGGGCAACCCCATCGACGGGAAGGGCGCGATCGAGGCCGAGGGGCGCCGTCCCCTCGAAGTGCAGGCCCCGTCGGTCGTCCAGCGGCAGCCGGTGAAGGAGCCGCTGCAGACCGGCCTCAAGGCGATCGACGCCATGACGCCGATCGGCCGCGGCCAGCGCCAGCTCATCATCGGCGACCGCGGCACCGGCAAGACCGCGATCGCCGTGGACACGATCCTCAACCAGCGTGAGAACTGGGCGAGCGGCGACCCGGCCAAGCAGGTGCGCTGCGTCTACGTGGCCATCGGCCAGAAGGGCTCGACGATCGCGCAGGTCCGGGCCCGCCTGGAGGAGGCGGGCGCGATGGAGTACACCACCATCGTCGCCGCCCCGGCCTCCGACCCCGCCGGTTACAAGTACATCGCCCCGTACACCGGTTCGGCCATCGGCCAGCACTGGATGTACCAGGGCAAGCACGTCCTGATCGTCTTCGACGACCTGACCAAGCAGGCGGACGCCTACCGCGCCGTCTCGCTGCTGCTGCGCCGCCCGCCGGGCCGCGAGGCGTTCCCCGGCGACGTGTTCTACTTGCACTCGCGTCTGCTGGAGCGCTGCGCGAAGTTGTCGGACGACATGGGCGCGGGCTCGATGACCGGCCTGCCGATCATCGAGACCAAGGGCAACGACGTCTCGGCGTTCATCCCGACCAACGTCATCTCCATCACCGACGGCCAGTGCTTCCTCGAGACCGACCTGTTCAACGCGGGTGTCCGCCCGGCGATCAACGTCGGTATCTCGGTGTCCCGCGTCGGCGGCTCGGCGCAGGTCAAGGCGATGCGGAAGGTCGCGGGCACGCTGCGTCTGTCCCTGTCGCAGTACCGTGACCTGGAGGCGTTCGCCGCCTTCGCGTCCGACCTGGACGCGGCCTCCCGTGCCCAGTTGGAGCGCGGCGCCCGCCTGGTGGAGCTGCTCAAGCAGCCGCAGTACACCCCCTTCCCTGTGGAGAAGGAGGTCGTCTCGGTGTGGGCCGGCACCAGCGGCGAGCTGGACGACGTGCCGCTCGAGGACATCGGCCGCTTCGAGACCGAGTTCCTGGAGAGCCTGAGCAGCCGCAACAAGGGCATCCTGGACGCCATCCGCGAGACCCGTGAGATGAACGACGACACGGTGACCGCGCTCAAGGAGGCGATCACCGACTTCAAGCAGACCTTCCAGACCTCCTCCGGCGATCTCCTCGTCAACGACGAGCCCGTCGAGGCGCTGGAGGCCGGCGAGGTCGGCCAGGAGAAGGTCGTCAGGCATGTCCGCTCGACCGGCGAGAAGCAGTAGCGCATGGGTGCCCAGCTAAGAGTGCTGCGGCGGCGTATCCGAGGGGTCAAGTCAACGGCGAAGATCACCCGGGCGCAGGAGCTCATCGCGTCGTCGCGCATCATCAAGGCGCAGCAGCGCATGGAGGCGGCCGTGCCGTACGAGCGCGAGATCACTCGCGCGGTGTCGGCCGTCCTGAGCAACTCGTCGGACATCGATCACCCGCTGACCGTCGCCAAGGAACGCCCGGCGAGCGCCGGCGTGCTCATCGTGACCAGCGACCGCGGCTTCGCCGGTGGCTTCAACGCCAACGTGCTGCGCGAGGCCGAGGCGCTGGCCGGTCACCTGCGTGAGCGCGGCATGGAGATCCGGCCGTACGTCGTGGGACGCAAGGGCATCACCTGGCACCGGTTCCGCAACCGGGAGATGGCCGGCGAGTACGCGGGGTTCTCCGACAACCCGCTGTACCGGCACGCCAAGGAGATCGGCGAGGCCCTGATCTCCTCGTTCTCCGAGGACAACGGCATCGACGAGATCCACGTCGTGTACACCGAGTTCAGGTCCATGCTGACGCAGCAGGTGCAGGTCAAGCGCATCCTGCCGCTGGAGGTCGAGGAGACCACGGAGCAGCCGCCGGAGGGGCCGCTGCCGTACTACGAGTTCGAGCCGACGGCGGGCGAGGTGCTGAACCAGCTCCTGCCCCGCTACATCGAGTCGCGCATCTTCAACGCGCTCCTGCAGTCGGCCGCCTCGGAGCACGCCTCCCGGCGCCGGGCGATGAAGTCGGCGACCGACAACGCCAACGAGCTCATCCGGGCCTTCACCCAGCAGATGAACCAGGCACGCCAGGCCGAGATCACCCAGGAAATCAGCGAGATCGTCGGCGGCGCCAACGCGCTGGCCGACGCCGCCGCGGGGAAAGAGTGAGAAACCACAATGACAGCTGAGACCGTCGCGACCGGCGTGGGTCGCGTGGCGCGCGTCACGGGCCCCGTCGTCGACGTGGAGTTCCCCGTCGAGGCGATGCCGGAAATCTACAACGCCCTCACCGTCGAGACCGACCTCGGCGGCGAGAAGAAGGTGCTAACCCTGGAGGTCGCCCAGCACCTGGGCGACAACCTGGTGCGCGCCATCTCCATGCAGCCCACCGACGGCGTGGTCCGGGGTGTGGCGGTCACCGACACCGGCGGCCCCATCTCCGTCCCCGTCGGCGACGTCGTCAAGGGCCACGTCTGGAACGCCCTCGGCCAGCCGCTGGACATCGACGCCGCGTCGCTGCAGGTGAACGAGCGGTGGGGCATCCACCGCCCGTCCCCGGCGTTCGACCAGCTCGAGTCGCGCACCGAGATGCTGCCCACCGGCATCAAGGTCATCGACCTGCTCACCCCGTACGTCAAGGGCGGCAAGATCGGCCTGTTCGGCGGCGCGGGCGTGGGCAAGACCGTCCTCATCCAGGAGATGATCCGCCGGGTCGCGCTGAAGTTCTCCGGTACGTCGGTGTTCGCCGGCGTCGGGGAGCGCACCCGTGAGGGCAACGACCTGTGGCTGGAGATGGACGAGGCGGACGTCCTCAAGGACACCGCCCTGGTGTTCGGCCAGATGGACGAGCCCCCGGGCACCCGTCTGCGCGTCGCGCTGTCCGCGCTGACCATGGCGGAGTACTTCCGCGACGTGCAGAAGCAGGACGTGCTGCTGTTCATCGACAACATCTTCCGGTTCACCCAGGCCGGTTCCGAGGTGTCCACCCTGCTCGGCCGCATGCCGTCCGCGGTGGGCTACCAGCCGACCCTGGCGGACGAGATGGGCGTGCTGCAGGAGCGCATCACCTCCACCCGCGGCCACTCGATCACCTCGATGCAGGCGATCTACGTGCCCGCGGACGACATCACCGACCCGGCCCCGCACAACGCGTTCGCGCACCTCGACGCGCAGACCGTTCTGTCCCGGCCGATCTCGGAGAAGGGCATCTACCCCGCGGTGGACCCGCTGGACTCCACCTCCCGCATCCTCGACCCGCAGATCGTGGGCGAGGAGCACTACCGGGTGGCCCAGGAGACCAAGCGGATCCTGCAGAAGTACAAGGAACTGCAGGACATCATCGCGATCCTCGGTATCGACGAGCTCTCGGAAGAGGACAAGGTCACGGTCCAGCGGGCCCGCCGGATCGAGCGTTTCCTCTCCCACCCGATGTACGCCGCCGAGGCGTTCACCGGCCAGCCCGGCGAGTTCGTGCCGGTGGAAGAGACCATCCACTCCTTCAAGGGACTGTGCGAGGGCGAGTACGACCACCTGCCCGAGCAGGCGTTCTTCATGGTCGGCGGCATCGACCAGGCCATCGCCAAAGCGAAGGAACTGGCTCGCTGACGACGGGACGCCGGCACGGCCCTGCCGTGCCGGCGTCCGAGGAAGGTATGTGATGGCAAAGCTGCGCATCGGCGTCGTCTCGCCGGAACGGGAGATCTGGGCCGGCGAGGCGGACATGGTGATTGCCAAGACCGTGGACGGAGAGATCGGTATTATGCCGAATCACGCTCCGGTTCTCGGCGTCCTCGTGGACGGCGGAGTGCTGCGCGTCAAGCGCGGCGAAGAGGGCGACATCGTCGCGGCGGTCCACGGCGGGTTCATCTCGGTGGCCAACAACGACGTGTCGGTGCTGGCGGAGACGGCCGAGCTCGGCAGCGAGGTCGACGTCGCCGCCGCCCGGGACGCCCTGCAGCGGGCACTCGCCTCGGTGGAGGCCGACGGCGAGGACACCGAAGCCCAGGTCGAGGCCAAGCGGGCGAGGGCCCGGCTGCGCGCGGCCGGGGAAGAGGTCTGACGAAACACCGATGTGAAGGTGGGGACGGCGATGGCGGCGCTGGACATCATCGTGAGCGTTGCGGCGATCGCCGTCCTGCTCGTCCTACGGGGCGTGATGCTCGCCCGTTCCCGGGGCACGGTGCTCTGTAGCATCCGCATAGGGAACCGGGCCTGGAGGAGCGGGGTAGCCCGTTACGCCGGGGGAGAGCTGCACTGGATCCCCTTCTTCGGACTACGGCTGAGGCCGCGCCACGCGATCGCGAGGCGCGGCCTCACTGTTTCCACCCGGCGTCCGCTCAGCGGCGAGGAGGGCCCGGCAGGGTACTGGACGGTCGACTGCGGCGGGGTGTCGCTGGCGATGAGCGAGGACGCCCTGACCGGTTTCCTCGCCTGGGTGGAGTCCGCGCCGCCGAGCGCCTACCTGGACGCCGCCTGACCGCCTCTCCGCCGCCCCCTGGGCCCCACGGGCCCCACTGGCCCCTGTGAGGCCCTGAGCGGCGCCGTGCGCCGTGCGGGCGCCGAAGGTAGGGCAACGGACGTCAACGGGTGCCGCCGGGCTTCCAGAGCACCTCCTGGCCCGCCGCCGCGACCCGGCACAAGATGAACAGCAGATCGCTCAGCCGGTTGAGATAACGCGCGGCGAGCGGGTTCACGTCGTCGTAGGCCTCCAGGGCCGCCCATGTGGTGCGCTCGGCACGCCGCACGACGGTGCGGGCGACGTGCAGCAGCGCGGTGCCGGGGGCGCCGCCCGGCAGGATGAAGCTCCGCAGCGGCGTCAGGTCGGCGTTGAATCTGTCGCACTGCCGTTCCAGGCGGTCGATGTACTCCTGCTCCACCCGCAGCGGCGGGTACGGCGGATCCTCCCGCACCGGCATGCAGAGGTCGGCGCCGAGGTCGAACAGCTCGTTCTGCACCAGGGTCAGCGCCTCGGCCACCTCGGGCGCGAGGTCGCCGAGGGCCATGGCCGCGCCGATCGCGGCGTTGGCCTCCTCCACGTCGGCGTACGCGGCGAGCCTCGGGTCGGTCTTGCGGGTGCGGCTCATGTCGCCGAGCGCGGTGCCGCCGTCGTCGCCGGCCCGCGTGTAGATGGTGGACAACACGACCGGCTTGTCGTTGTCAGCTCGCGTCATGCGGCCAGCGTAACGAGCGGACCACCCCGATGGGCCAGGGCGAGAGGAGGTGCGCGGCCCCCTGTGAGACGGGTGACCAGGAAAAGGGTGGGTAGACCGCGGGAAGGTGGGCAGGGGTGCTTCTGCGGTCCGTCGGCCGCACGACGCTAGGAGGGCGCAATGCGCAGCCGGAGAATTCCGGGACGGCAGGTGGTCAACGTCGGATCCCGCCTGGACGGCGGCACGGTCGCGGGGCTGCGGCCGCGTCTGCACGAGGCGGTGGACCGCGGCGAGGGCGACCTGGTCGTGGACCTGTCCGGCCTGGAGATGATCGACGCGGCCGGTCTCGGGGTCCTCGTGGGCACCCACCGCCGCGCCCTGCGCGCCGAACGCCGCCTGGTGCTGCGCGGCGTGCCGCCCCGCGTCATGCGGGTGCTGGCGATCACCAGACTGCACCGCGTGATCGCGGTGGAGATGCCCGAGGCCGCGGTGGCCTAGCCTGGCAGGCGGAGACGTCGGCGGCGGGGGTCACGGACGCCGAGAAGGTACGGGTCTCAGGGAGACGGCTCGGGAAGCCGGAAGGCGGGGAGCCCGGAGGGGAGGGCTCGGGAGCCGTCGGTCGCCTCAGTTGCCGAACGAGCGCCGGAAGATGTGCACGGCGGTCTCGATGAGATGCTCCAGCGGGGGTTGCCGTTCGGCGAGCACCCACTCGATCAGCAGTTCCTGGATGGCCCCGACCATGCCGAGGGCCAGCAGATGTTTGCGGCCCGGCAGGCCCACAGGCTCTTCGCCGAGGGCGTCCTCGATGAGATCGGTGAACCCGGTGACCGCGCGCTGCCGGTGCACGGAGAGGATCTCCCCGGCCCGGCGCACCTCCAGGTGCATGATGCGGGCGCGCCGCACGTCCCGGGTGACGAAAGTGATGTACTCCTGGATCCCCGCTTCGATACGGCTGTCCGGATCCGGCGGCGCCTCACCGATCGCCTTGGAGACGGCGAGCATCGTCTCCTCCACGCAGTGGTCGTAAACCGCCCGCATGAGATCTTCTCGTCCGGAGAAACATTCATAGAAGGCGCGGTTGGAGATGCGGGCCGCGGCGCACAATCGTTCGATCGTGGTCGTCGTGAATCCCGCGGCGGCGAACAACGTGTATGCCGCGTTCAACAACCGCTGCCTGCGGTCGGCTAATCGTTGCTCCGCGGTCATTCCGCGGTAGTCGCGTCCGGTCGCCACTTGTCCACCTCGCGTCCTTGCTGGCCCCGTAGGAACCCATCATTATGGACGCAAGATCGTTTCAGTGGAAGTATCGCGACATCTAGCTCTTGCGGCGGCCGTGGAGAAAGGTGACCAATTTCACGAGACGCTCCAGGTCGGCTGGGGTTCGCGTGAAAGAGGTGAGATTCATTCCGGGTATGGCGAAACGCTGCCGGGAGATCGCCTTCGGCCGGGTGAACTCGCGCAGCCCGTCGGCGCCGTGAATGCGGCCGAACCCGGAGGCGCCGGTGCCGCCGAACGGCAGGGCCGGCACACCCGCGAACGAGATGACCGAGTTGACGGCCGTCATGCCGCCGAGCATGGCCCGGGCCAGTTCGGTGGCCCGCCTCACGTTACCGGAGAACACCGTGCCGCCGAGGCCGTACGCCACGGCGTTGGCGCGGCGCACGGCCTCGTCGGCGTCCGCGACCTTGGCGACCGTGATGGTCGGGCCGAACGTCTCCTCCTGGACGGCGCTGGAGTCCTCGGGCACGTCGGTGAGCACCACGGGGTCCACGAACGGGGGCCGGACGGCGTCCGCGCCGCCCACCACGGCCGTGGCGCCCTTGGCGAGCGCGTCGTCCACGTGGCGCCTGATGACGTCGGTCTGCTCGGGCATGGTGATCGGGCCGTAGTCCACACCGGCGCGCAGACCCTCGACGCGGCGGGTCAGCTCGCGCAGGAAGTCGTCGTACACCGGGGCCACCGCGTAGACCCGTTCCACGCCGATGCAGGTCTGCCCGGCGTTCGACATGGCGCCCCACACCGCGGCGTCCGCGGCGGCGCCGAGATCGGCGTCCCGGTCCACGATCAGCGCGTCCTTGCCGCCGCACTCGGCGACCAGCGGCGTCAGGTTGGCGGCGCACGCCGTCATGACCCGCTTGGCGGTCGCCGTGGAGCCCGTGAAGGCGATCTTCCCGATCCCCGGGTGCCCCGCCAGCGCCGCCCCCGTCTCCCCGAACCCGGTGACCACCTGGAACACCGGGTGCTCGGGCACACTTTCGGCGAACAGCTCCGCCAGCAGCACCCCCACCCCCGGCGTCAGCTCACTCGGCTTGAACACCACCGCGTTCCCCGCCGCCAGCGCGTACGCGATCGACCCCATCGGCGTGAACACCGGGTAGTTCCACGGCCCGATGACCCCGACCACCCCGAGCGGCAGGTACTCCAGCGTCGCCGTGAGATTCATCCCGATCAGCCCCGTGGGCACCCGCCGCGGCCCGAGCACCTTCCGCGCGTTCCGCGCCGCCCAGTCCAGATGAGTGATCGCGATCGCCGTCTCCAGCGTGGCGTCCCCCACCGGCTTCCCCGTCTCCGCGCAGACCTGCTCCACCACCCGCCGCAGGTTCCGCGTGAGCACCGCCTTGTAATCCAGCAACCTCCGCCGCCGCCCGTCGAACCCCAGCCGCCCCCACCACAACGCCGCCCCCCGCCCCCGCTCGACCGCCGCACCCACCGCCCCCGCGTCGTCGATCGGATGCGTCCCCACCACAACCCCCGTAGCAGGATGCACAGACTCGAAAGTACGCCGCTCGGTAGCCATGGACACGGGGGTTTCTCCTCTCCGGACGCCCAGCGTCCGCCGCCGCCACGATAACCCCGCCCCACCACCCCCGACCACCTACGGACCACCGCCCCGCGGTACTACAGCAGGCCGCGGTGGAGGGCGGTGGTGACGGCGGCGGTGCGGTCGCTGACGCCGAGTTTGCCGAAGACGCGCAGGAGGTGGGTCTTCACGGTGGCTTCGCTGATGAAGAGCTCGCGGCCGACCTCCGCGTTGGTGAAGCCGCGGGCGACCAGGGTGAGGACCTCGGTCTCGCGTTTGGACAGGGAGTCGGTGGCGGGGGCGCGCATGCGTCCGACCAGTTTGGTGGCGACGGAGGGGGACAACACGGTCTCGCCGCGGTCGGCGGCGAAGACGGCGGAGACGAGATCGGCCCGGGAGGTGTCCTTCAGCAGGTAACCGGCCGCCCCGGCCTCCACGGCACGCACGATGTCCTGGTCGGTCTCGAAGGTGGTGAGCACGATCACCCGGCAAGCGGGCCGCTCCGCCAGAACACGGGGGATCGCGCTCACCCCGTCCCCGCCGGGCATCCGCAGATCCATCAGGATCACGTCGGGATCCAGCTCACGGGCCCGCACCACGGCCTCGTCCCCCGACCCCGCCTCCCCGGCCACCGTGATCCCGGTGTCGGCCTCCAGCATGCCGCGCAGGCCCTCGCGCACCACGGGATGGTCGTCCACGATCAGCACGCGGATCACGGCGACTCCTTCCGGGCGGCGGCCGCCGCCGGCTCACGGTCCCCGTCCGGATAGGGGATGCTCACGGTGAGCTCGGTGCCGCCCCCCACGGCGCCCTCCACCCGCACGGAACCCCCCGCCTCCTCGGCCCGGGTCCGCATGGCACGCAGCCCGAACCCCCGCGGGGCGGTGGCCGGGTCGAAGCCCCGCCCGTCGTCCCGCACCCGCAGCACGACCTCGGTCTCGCCGTACTCCACGCAGATCCGCACCGCCGACGCCGCCGCGTGCCGCCGCACGTTGGCCAGCCCCTCCTGGGCCGCCCGGATCAGCACCACCTCGATGCCCGGCGGCAGCGGCCGGGACCCCTCGCCCACCTCGAACGCCACCGGCACCGCCAGTTCCTCCGACAGCCGCGCGGCGATCCGCCGCAGCGCCTCCTCCAGCGTGGACCCGTCGAGCGGCGGCGGGCTGAGCGCCGCGATCAGCCCGCGTGCCTCGGCGAGGTTCTCCCGCGCGGTCCGCATGGCGAGCGCCAGGTGCCGCGACGGGTCCGGCTGCGCCTCGGCGGCCTGGATCAGCATGATGATGCTGGTGAACCCCTGGGCGAGCGTGTCGTGGATCTCCCCGGCGAGCCGCTCACGCTCCGCCATGGCCCCCCGTTCCCGCGACAGTCGCTCGACCTGTGCCCGGCTGGCCTCCAGCTCCTCGATGAGCTGGGCCCGCTCGGCGCTCTGCCTGATGATGCGTGACATCCACGGCCCGAACACGATCGAGAACGTGATGGACACCGCGCTGGTCGCCGCCACCGTGAGCGCCGAACGCCACTCAAGGCCGGGCTGGAGCACGAACCTCATGGCGGGCGACAGGTTGAGCGACAGCACCATGGCGACCGCCCACCACGGCGACAGCGTCATGAAGATCTGCGGGCCCAGCGCGAACATCGCGAACGACGACGCCGGCACGATGACCGTCGCGGGCACGAAGGTGACCAGCACGAACGCCACGTACAGCAGCCGGGCCCGGTCGTTCTCCCCGTCGCGGGCGAGCGCCGGCCGGCCGAAGACGACGTACGTGGCCGCGCACAGGCTGAGCAGCGCGAGCGCGGCCGCCCTGCCCGCCACGGAGGTGTCGTCGTCGAGGAACACCAGGGTCCCGGTGACCAGGTACGCGAGGACGAACAGGGTGTTCCACCCGTGGAAGGCCCGCCAGGCGTCGGCCGGCGCGGTACGCCGGACCGCCTGGCGGGCGCAGTCGTCGTGGGCCGTCCGCGTCATCCGTCGCGGCGGCTCTTCCAGCGAAACGTCGTCAGGCACAGGACGAGACCTCCGGCCACCCACGCTGCCAGCACCAGGGCCACCCGGTCGAGTTCGTACGAACCGGTCATCTCCAGGGCGGCCCCCGCGTCGCCCAGGAAGACCGACCGGAAGCCCTGGCACATCCATTTCAGCGGAAAGAACGAGGCGATCCGCATCAACCATTCGGGCATCGCGGTGAACGGGATGAAGACCCCGGAGATGAACTGCAGCACCACGAACGGCAGGCTGATCACCGCGCTCGCGCTCTTGGCCGACCGGGGAAGGCTGCTGAACGCGACCCCGAGCAGGGCACAGCCGGTGATGCCGAGCAGGAACACCCACGTGAACGTCACCCACGGCGCCGCCCCGGACGGCAGCGACAGGTCGTACATGAGCACGCCGATGGCCAGCAGGATCGCGACCTCCACCACCGCGACGACCAGCACTCCGATGATCTTGCCGATGAAGTAGGAGCTGCGCGGCAGCGGCGTGCCGGCGAGGCGCTTGAGCGTGCCGTCGTCCCGGTCGCCGGCGATGCCGATGCCGAGGTTCTGGAAGCTGGCGCTCATCACCCCCGCACCGATCAGGCCGGCGGTGTAGAGCTGGGAGACCGTGATCGAGGTGTCCCCGATCCCTCCCTGGAAGATCGAGCCGAAGATCACGAGCATGACGATCGGGAAGGCGAAGGTGAAGACGACGGCGTCCTTCTCGCGGAAGAACATCTTGGTCTCCAGCAGCCCTCGTGACCATCCGGCGGCGGCCACCGAGGGCGGGCGCCCGGACGGGGCCGCGCGGGTCGCGGCGGCCGGGGGAGTGGCGACGGTGTCGCTCATGGGGGTGTGTTCCTCTCAGGGCTTTCGAAGGCCGGGGTTCAGGAGGCGGGCTTGGCGATGAGACCGAGGTAGACGTCCTCCAGGGTCGGCCGGGTGACCGTCAGCTCGGGCACCTCGCCGTCGAAGCGGCGGGTCAGCTCCAGGACGGTACGGGTGGGCGTGGCCGTCTCCACGCGCCTGCGCTGCCCGTCCTCCTGCCAGCTCACCGTGGCGTCGGCGCCGGCCCGGCCGCCGAGCGTCGCGGGGTCGCCCTCGGCGACGATGCGCCCGGCGTTGATCACCGCCACCCGTCCGGCGAGGGCCTCGGCCTCGTCGAGGTAGTGGGTGGTGAGCATGATGGTCGTGCCCTCGCGCGCCAGGTCCCTGATGAGGTCCCAGAACCGCCGCCGGGCCTCGGGGTCGAACCCGGTGGTGGGCTCGTCGAGGAACAGCAGCTCGGGCCGCCCGATCACGCCGAGCGCCACGTCCACCCGGCGCCGCTGCCCCCCGGACAGCTTGCGCAGCCGGACGCCGGCCTTGTCGCTCAGCCCGACCTTCCCGATCACCTCGTCGGGGTCCCTCGGGTCCTGGTAGTAGCCCGCGAAGTGCCGGACGGTCTCCCGCACGGTCAGCTCTGCGGTGTCCCCGGCCGTCTGCAGCACGATGCCGATCCGGTCACGCCACTGCCGTGTGGGGCTGCCCGGGTCCACCCCGAGCACGCTGACCTCGCCGCCGTCCCGCGACCGGTACCCCTCAAGGATCTCCACCATGGTCGACTTGCCCGCCCCGTTCGGACCGAGGACGGCGAACACCTCCCCCTCCTGGACGTCCAGGTCGATCCCGTCCACCGCCCGCACCTCGCCGTACCGTTTGGCGAGACCACGCACCCGCACCGCTGCCTGTGTCATGTCACGAGCATCCCGCTCACGGCCCGGCCGCGGCACCACCGTCGGGCTGAACCGGGAGTCCACCGAACGGTGGACACCGGGCGCCCCAGGAAGGCCGCGTCGCTTGATCCGCCGGAGAGCGGGCGTTAAATGGTGACAGTATGGATTCGGTCCCTGTCCCCCCGGAGCCGCCGATGCTCGTCCTCGTGCTCGACGCGTTGCGCTGGGAGTGCGGCGGCGGGCGGTCCCGCCTCGATCCCGACCGGCTGCTGGTCCGCTCCGGGGAGATCGCGGTGGTGGCCGACAGGAGCGCCGAGGAGGCGGACACGTTCGCCGAGGTGCTGCTCGGCAGGAAGCCGCTGGACGGGGGGCAGATCCGGCTGGCCGACGCGGTGATCCCGCTGGACATGCGCAGGGAGATCGCCCTGGTGCCGGCCGGGGGCGGGCTGTTCCCCCACCTCAGCGTGCGCGAGAACATCGTGTGCGGGCGGCGGGGTGTCAGCGCGGACGCCGTGCGGGACGCGGCGGCGCGCTTCGGGGTGAAGGGCCACCTCGACCGGCGCCCCGGCGACCTCGCGCACGAGGAACGCATCAGGGTGGCCCTCGCCCGCGCCACCTGCGCCAGCGCCATCCGCGCCCTCGTCGTCGAGGACCGCGCCGGAAGCGCCCCCTGCCACCGCGCGGTCAAGACGGCCCGCAAGGAGTTGCCCGACCTCCCCCTGGTCGTCGTCACCGACGACGCCACCCAGGTCGTGACCCTCCGCCCGGACCCCTGGGAGATCGTCGATGCCCCCTGACCCCGCCGGCGCACGTACACCCGCACGACCTGATCCCGGCGGCGGGCGTGTGCCCGCACGGTCTGGTCCCGGCGGCGGATTCCTCGGGAGCGCGTCCGTGCCGCCTCGTCTCAGCCGCAGGCGGGCGCTCGGGGTGCTGGCGGGTTCGGTGGCCGCCGGGGCCGCGGGGTGTGCCGGGGCGCCGGTGCGGATCGCGGTGCCGTGGAGCGGGTGGGAGCTCGCGCGGTTCCGTGACGTGATGCGCGGGTACGCCGGGGACCCGGTGGTGTTCTCGGCGGGGGACAGCATCGACGCGCTGCTGAAGAACCCCGTGGCGCGGTCGGCGCGGCCGGACGTCGCGTTCGTGCCCCGGCTCGGGCTGCTCGGGGAGGCGGCCTCCGGGCTGCGGAGCATGCCCGCGGCGATCCCCGGCCCCTCTCACGCCCCCGGCGCCGGCGCCTGGACGGGCCTGCTCACCCACGACGGCGCGGTCAAGGGCGTCTGGTTCAAGGCGGCGCACAAGTCGCTGCTCTGGCACCGGGGGCGGAACCCGCCGCCGTACGGCGCGGGCCCGGCCGAGCCGGCGTCGTGGGCCGCGTGGCTGGAGTACTGCGGGAGGGCCGGGCGCCCGCTGCTGTCCATCGGCGCGGCGGACGGCTGGGTGCTCACCGACTGGTTCGAGAACGTGCTGCTCGGCATCGACCCGGACACCTACCGCGCCCTGCTCCCCGCCCCGGGCGGCCGGGGGCCGGGCCCGGGCTGGGACGCCCCCGCGGTCACCCAGGCGCTGCGGTACCTGCGGGACCTGTGGGGCATGGACGGCATCTTCCCCGGCGGGGGACGCCGGGCGTTGCTGACGTCCTTCCACGACTCGATCCTCGACGTCTTCTACTACGGGCACGCCGAGGTGGTGGCCGCCGCCGACTTCGCCTACCCGGTGATCTCCCGGTACGGCGCCACCGCGACCGTCGCCATGCCGTGCCGTTTCCCCGCCGAGCACCCCGGCACCGCGCCGGTCCTGGTGGCGGGGGACGCCGCCGTGGCGCTCTCCGACGCGGGGCGCGGCGTCGTCGAATGGCTGGCGGGAGACGGGGGACGTGCCGCCGTGCGGGACGGCTGGGTGCGCGAGGGCGGCTTCATCTCCCTGGACTCCCAGGTGACCGGCTACCCGGCCGCCCTGCGGCCCTTCGCCGCCCAGGTGATCGGCGAGAACGTCGAGTTCGACCTGTCCGACCAGCTCACCGGGCGGCTGTCCGGCGGCAACGGGCGCGGCCTGTGGCGTGTCCTCACCCGGTTCTTCAGCGACGTCACCGGGGTCACCTCCAGCCGGGACCCGGTCGCGGCGGCGCAGACGGCGATGACGGAGGCGGCCCGATGAGAGACGAGCCGCTGCTGTTCGCGGTCACCCCGAGGATGGACCCCCGGGCCCCGGCCACCTGGAGCTCCCACGGCCGGTGGGCCGGCTGGGGATACCTGCTGCCGGCCGTGGCCGTCATGACCGCCGTGCTCGTGGCGCCGCTGGCGATGACGGTGATCGAGAGCCTCCGCTTCCCTGACGCGTACCGCACGCTCGTCACCGCGGCCGACTTCTGGCTCCCGCTGCGCAACAACCTGATCTGGATGGGGTTCGCCCTCGTCGCCTGCGCGCTCGGCCTCGGCCTCGCCCTGCTGGCCAGGGACGTCGGCGGGCGGCTGCGCCGGGTGCTGACCGCCGCGCTGACCGTCCCCGCCGTCGTCACCCCGCTCGCCGCCGGCATCACGTTGCGGCTCATCTTCGACTTCCGCCCCGAGCGCGGGCTGACCGGGGGCGGGGCGCGGGAGGGGTACCTGCTCGGTCCGGGGTGGATCTGGCTGCTGCTCGGCATGGCCTTCGTCTGGCAGTGGACCGGCGTCGCGTTCCTCGTCTTCCGCGAGGGGCTCGGCAGGATCCGCGGCGACCTGCTGCGCGTCGCCCGTGTGTTCGCGCCGGGCCGGTGGTCGCGGGCCCGCCTGGTGCTGATCCCGGCGCTCTTCCCCACGGCCGCGGTCGCCGGCCTCATCGTGCTCATCGCCGCCACCCGGGCGTTCGAGATCGTGCTGGTGGCCGTCCCGGGGTCCATCCAGGACCAGGTGGACGTGCTCGGGCTGTACTGGTGGCGGCAGAGCGACGTGTTCGCCCCGGGGGAGCGCGAGGCGCTCGGCGTCCTGCTGTTCCTGATCCCCGCCACCGCGGCGCTCCTGCTGCTGTGGCGGCTGCGCCGGGACCTGCCGCCGCCGGGGGAGACGGGGGGGACCGGGCGGACGGGGGAGACCGGGGCACGCGGCCCCGGACGGGTGGCGCGGGCCGCGTCGGCGCTGGTGGCGGCCGTGTGGCTGACACCGATCGCCGTGCTGCTGCTCACCTCGCTGCGCGACCCGGTGGGTGCCGCGCGATCCGGTGTGCGGGCCGCGGGCCACGGGTTCGCCTCCTACGCCGAGGCGCTGCGCGACGGCTCGTTCCTCGACGCGCTCACGCCCACCGCCACCCGGTCCCTGCTGGTCGCGGTCCTCGTGGTGCTCCTCGCCGTCCCCGCGGCGTACGGGCTGACGTACGCCGGGATGCGCCGCCGCGCCGGCGCGCTCGTGGTCGCGCTGGCGGCGGCGCTCGCCACGATCCCGCCGCAGGCGGTCGCCGTGCCGCTCGGCCGGGTGACCGACCGCCTGGTGGGCGGCCCGGTGACACTCAGCCTGGTGCACACCGCGCTGGTGCTGCCGCTCGCGGTGCTGCTGCTGCGCAACGCCTTCCTGTCGGTGCCGCGCCCGGTGGTCGACCGGCCGCTCGCGCAGGGCCACTCGGCGTTCCGCTGGGTCGTCGAGGCGCGGCTGCCCGCCGTGGTCACCGTGGCGGTGCTCGCCGCCGTGTTCACCTGGAACGACCTCATCGTCAGCCTGCTGCTGAACTGGCCGGCCGCCGACCAGGTGCCCCTGGTGATCTGGCAGCAGGCCCGGGAGTTCGCCACCTCCGCCGGCCCGCTCGCCGCCGAGTCGGTGATGGCCGGCGCCGTGCCGGTCGTGCTCGTGCTGGCGACCGGCCGGTGGCTGACCCAGGGGCTGACCCAGGGGGTGGCGCGATGACGCCGCCGCCGCGCCGCCGCAGGGTCACCCGGCTGCTCTCGCTGCTGCCGCAGAGCCGCCGCGAGTCGCTGGTGGCCGCGGTCACCGTGGGCGGCCTCGTCGCGACGGCGCTGCTGAAGGAGATCCTCACCGACCTGGCGCTGGAACTGCTCCCGTTGTGGATCCTCCTCATCGTCACGGTGCCCCCCGTCGTGATCTTCTGGCTGCGCCGGCGGCACGCCCCCGGCGGCGTGCCCGAGTCGCCGCCGCTGACCTTCCCGCCGCCCGCCGAGCGGCTCGTCGGGCGGGACGAGGCGGTGCGGCAGGTCGTGCACCGGGTGGAGGCACGCGGGCTGGCCGTCGTGCAGGGCAGCAAGGGCCTCGGCACGTCCGCCGTGGCCATCGCCGCCGCGTGGGAGCTGGAGCCGCACACCGCCCGGCAGCGGTACGCCGACCTGCGCGGCCAGGACCGCGGCCGTCCCGAGCCCGCGCTGAGCGTGGCCCGCAGGACGCTCGGCGTGCTCGGTCTCCAGCCGGGCGCCGTGGAGACCCTCGACGCGGCGGCGGCCCTGGTCGGCGACGCGCTGCGGACGTCGGGGCACACGCTGCTGCTGGACAACGTGCAGGAGTGGACGCAGGTCGCGTGGCTGCCCCGCGCCCCCGCGGTGCGGATCGTCGTGGCCGGGCTGCTCGACGGCACGCCGGTGGAGGAGGACCCCATCCCCATCGGGTCCCTGTCGGAGGAGGACGGCCTCGCCCTGCTGCGGGCCAAGGTGACGGAGAACCCCGGGCGGCTCACCTCGGCCGACCCGCTGCCGCGCTCGTTCCTGCGCAACCCCGTGATCGTGCTCACCATCGCCGCCTGGCTCGACAGGAACGCCACCATGCGGGTCGCCGACCTCGCGGGGGAGCTGCGGGCGCGGCCGTCGGACGCCGACGTGCTGGCGACCGTCAGGCGGCGGTTGTCGCACGGCTTGTCGCCGCACGCGGCGCGGCTGCTGTCGGTGCTCGCCCACCTGCCCGTCGAGGAGGTCGCCACCGGCACGCTCGCCCGGGTCGCGGGACTGTCGGAACGGGACACCGGCGACGCGATCAGGGTGCTGCTCGACAACTGCCTGGTGGAGCGGCCGCGCTCGCCGTCCCGGGTGCGCGCCGTGGACGGGGCCGCGCTGATCGTGGACCCGCCGCGCGACCGCGCCGCCGTCACCCGGGCCCTGGCCGGGCAGCTCGCCGCCCAGGCCGACGCGCACAGCCGCCGGCTGCCGGAGGACGAGGGCGCCCGGCGGTGGTTCGCCGCCGAGGACACCGCGCTGCTGAAGGTGCTCGACGACGCGGCGCCGGGCGCCTCGGCGTACGACGTCTGGCGCATCGGGGACGCCCTGGAGACGTGGTTCAACACCCAGCACCGGCAGACCGACCGGCTGGACGCCGCCCGCCGCCTCGCCGCCGCGGCGCGCAGGCTGAAGGACCGGGAGGCGAGCGTCGTCGCCGAGCTGCGCTGCGCCGACGTGGGGCTGGCCCTCGGTGTGGTCGGTTCGGCGAGCCGGCACGTGGCGCGGGCCTTCGAGTCGCTGCCCGCGAAGGCGCACCCGCCGCAGCTCCATCTGGCCCGCGCCGCCGTGCACCTGACCACGCAGGAGGACCTCACGGTCGTCGAGGCGGAGCTGGCGCGGTACCGGCAGGCGCTGCCGTCCGGGGACGTCCAGGGGCTCGCGGTGGCGCGGGTCAACATCGGGGCGCTGCTGCTCAGCGGGGACGCCCTGGACTCCCGCCGGGTGCAGGACGCCCACCGGCTACTCGGCGCCGTCGCGGCCTCCGCCGGCGACGGCGTCGACCCCGGCACCAAGGCCCACGCGACCGAGCTGCGGGCGCTCGCCGACTGGCGGCTCGGCAAGGAGCAGGAGGCCCGCGCCGGCTGGCGGCGGGCCGCCGCGATGTTCCGGCGCGCCGGCGAGCCGGTGGGGGAGGGCCGCTGCACGGTGCACCTCGGCACCTCCCTCGTCGCCTCCGACGCCGCCGAGGCCGCGCGCCTGCTGCGCGCCGGCCGTGCCCGTCTGCCGCGCACCGGCGTGCCGACCGCGCTGGCCTGCCTCTACCTGGCCCGTCTCGACCCCGGCCAGGCGGACGAGCACGTCACGGCCGGTCTCGCCGCCCTCGTCCCCTGGGACGACGTGAGCGAGCCCCCGTACATCGGGGACATCCGCCGGCGCCTGGAGGAACTGGCCACGATCCCGTCCTAACCGCTCGCCGGCGCGCCGTCCCCGCGCCGGTCCGCCGCCAGCTCGTCCAGCAGCGCGTCCCAGCGGGGGCCGATGGACGTCATGCGGTACCGCTCCACGGTGCGCAGGGCGTTCGCGGCCAGGGTGCGGCGCAGGGACTCGTCCTCGATGAGGCGGTTGAGCGCGTGGCCGAGGGCGGCGGCCTTGGCGGAGCGGACGAGCAGGCCGTCGTGGCCGTCGGTGAGGATCTCGCGCGGGCCGTGCGGGCAGTCGAAGCTGACCACGGGCACGCCCTTGCTCATCGCCTCAAGGATCGTCATGCCGAAGCCCTCGTACCGGGAGGCGACCGCGTGGATCGACGCCTCCGACAACGCGACCCCCGTCTCGCGGGCGCTGCCGGCGAGCACGACCTTGCCGGTCAGGCCCGCCGCGTCGATGCGGTCGCGCAGGCGCCGCTCGCGCTCCTCGGTGCCGGCGCCGTGGATGCGCAGCTCCCAGTCGGGGTGGGCCTCGGCGACCGTCTTCCAGGCGTTGACCAGCCGGTCGAAGCCCTTGGCGTGCGCGATGCGGCCGATGCCCACGACCACCTTCTCCTCCAGCGTGGAGACGTCCCCCGCCAGCTCGGCCACGGCGTTCGGCAGGCACAGCAGGCGGCGGGGCGGCCGGGACCGCAGCGCCTTGCGGTACGCCTTCAGATCGGCCTCGGTGAGCGTGGTGAACGCGTCCAGCCGGCCGTAGCGGCGGCGGATCGCGGCCCGCAGCTCGGGCGCGTGCGTGTCGTAGGTGGTGTGCTCCTGGCCGATGGTGATCACGCCGGGCGGGGCGAACAGCGCCATGATCAAGTTGAACGCGGGGCGGGTGCCGATGAGCACGCCGCCGCGCAGCGAGCGCAGGTGACGGACCAGCAGCAGGTCCGTGCGCAGGCTCATCGTGGCGTACGCCTTCTCCTGCTCGGGCACCAGCCTGCTGCGCGCCCGGGCCAGGCGCCGGGCGACCGGCCCTTGGCGGACGGTGCGATCGTCCAGGAACGTCACCCGCACGCCGGGCGGTATGTCGAAGAACGGTTCCTCGGCGGTGCGGATCAGGCTGACGATCTCGACGTCCCGCGTGCGGGCCAGATGGGCCGCGAGGTTGAGCGTGGTGCGGATCGTGCCACCCATTCCGTACGCGTGCAACAACAGGATGCGAACGGTGCCGGTGCCGGGTGGCGGCGCCCCGCGCGCCTTTCGCCGGTTGAGTACACCGATCACCCGTAACGCGGCACGCGCGACGGCCCTGCGCCCATTCCACGACACGCTGGAAAACCCCTCCCTGAAGAATTACTCCCTATGCCCACTCACCGCCGGACATGCGGCTGGTGGGGCATTTGCCTCCGTTTCCCTGTGACGCTGTTTCGCTGGGAAAGGTTGGTGGAGGCGGGAAAGATCATCCTCAGGGATGAGGGATGAAAACCTCAGAGCATGTCAGAAATCACCAAACAGGCTCAGAACAACGTGTCCTTACGCTCGATGCCGCGCAGCGTGTCGTAGTCCAGCAGCACACAGCGAATGCCACGGTCCTCAGCGAGCGTGCGCGCCTGCGGCACGATGGTCTGCGCGGCCAGGATGCCGCCGACCGGGGACAACAATGGATTGCGGTTCAGCAACTCCAGGTACCGGGTGAGCTGCTCGACGGCGTCGATGCCCGCCCGCCGCTTGATCTCCACCGCTACGGTGGCGCCGGGCCGGTCGCGGCACAGGATGTCCACCGGCCCGATCGCCGTGGGGTACTCGCGCCGGATCAGCGTCCAGCCGTCCCCCAGGGTCTCGATGTGCTCGGCCAGCAGTTCCTGCAGATGGGCCTCCACGCCGTCCTTGATCAGACCGGGGTCCACGCCGAGCTCGTGGGACGAGTCGTGCGTGATCTCCTCGATGGTGAGGATGAGTTTCTCACCGGTCTTGTCGTGCGTGACCGTCCAGACGCCCTCCTCCTCGCGCAACCGGCACGGAGGGCTCATCCAGTTCAGCGGCTTGTACGCCCGGTCGTCGGCATGCACCGACACGGAACCGTCCCCCTTGATGAGGATCAGCCGGGGTGCCATGGGCAGGTGCGCCGTCAGCCGTCCCACGTAGTCCACGCTGCATCGCGCGATGACCAGTCGCATGACGGCCAACCCTACCGCCCGGCCCGGTGCCCGTCAGGCGGACGATCGGGCCGGCCCTGACAGGGCCGGTGCCGCGGCTCTGGAAGACTGGATGCCGAGTGGAGGTGTGACGCATGGGTACGGCGTTCGGGACCGTGGGGGTCGTCGGGCTCGGCACGATGGGGGCGGGGATCGCGGAGGTGTTCGCCCGCGCGGGGCTCGCGGTGATCGGTGTGGAGGCCGGCCCGGACGCACTGGAGCGCGGCCGGGCCCATCTGCGCCGGTCCACCGAGAAGGCCGTGCGGCGGGGCAAGCTCACCGAGGACGAGCGTGAGGCGATCCTCGGCAGGGTCACCTTCGCCACGAGGCTCGACGCGCTGCGGGACGCCGACCTGGTGGTCGAGGCCATCCCGGAGGTCATGGACGCCAAGCGGGCGCTGTTCGCCGAGCTCGACCGGGTGTGCGGGCCCGCGGCCGTGCTCGCCACCAACACCTCCTCGCTGGCGGTCACGGCCCTCGCCGCCGCCACCTCGCGCCCCGGCCGGGTCGTCGGCATGCACTTCTTCAACCCCGCGCCCGTCATGCGCCTCGTCGAGGTGGTGCGCACCGTCGTCACCGACGACGGCGTGGCCGAGGACGTCGCGGACCTCGCGCGCCGCGCCGGCAAGACCCCGGTGCGCGTGGGGGACCGCGCGGGGTTCGTGGTCAACCGGCTGCTGCTCGGCTACCTCAACCGCGCGGTCGGGCTGCTGGAGCGGGGCGTGGCGTCCCAGCACGACATCGACACCGCGATGCGGATCGGCGCGGGCCTGCCGATGGGGCCGTTCGCGCTGCTCGACCTGATCGGTCTCGACACCGCGCGGGAGATCTGCGAGGTGCTGTTCCAGGAGAACCGCGACCCGTCGTTCGCGCCGTCCCCGCTGCTGCGGGAGCTGGTCGCGGCCGGGGCGCTCGGGCGCAAGACCGGGCGCGGGTTCTCCGCCTACACCGAGGAGTCGTCCGGGCCCGCGCCGCGCCACGAGCCCTCGCCCCGGCTGAACGTCGCCTCGGTGTGCGTTCTCGGGGAGGGGGCGCGGGAGTTCCAGGACCGGCTGCACGTCATCGGGTTCAAGTGCGCCGACCCGCCCGAGTCCGACGTGGTCATCGCGCTCTGCGACGGCGCCGTGGCGGGCTCGGCCGGGCAGGTGCCCCGGCCCGAGCACCTGGTGGGGCTCCACCTGGTGGGGGACCGTCTGGCCGAGGTGGTCCGCACGGTGCGCACCGCGCCGGAGGCGGCCGAGGCGGTGCGCGGGCTCATCCGTGTGCTCGGCCGCACGCCGGTGACCACCGCCGACCGGGCCGGGCTTGTGGTGAACGCGCTCACCTACCCCTACCTCAACGACGCGGTGCGCATGTACGACGCCGGGTACGCCACGATGGACGAGATCGACGACGCCATGCGGCTCGGCTGCGGCTACCCCGCGGGCCCGTTCGAGACGCTGGACGAGCTGGGGCTCGCCACCGTGCGGGACGGCCTGCTCGCCCTGTACGAGGAGTACCGCGAGCCGTTCCTCGCCCCCGCGCCGCTGCTGGACCGTCTCGTCACCGCCGGCGTGCCCGGCTTCCGGGCCCGATGAGGGAAGAAACCCGGACCCTCCCCACGTTCGTGCCGACATGAGCCCCCGCCGCGCCCGCCGCATGGACCCCTCGCTGGGCAAGGGCGGCCGTCCCGTCCGCCCCGCCGAGGACGCCCTGCGCGGCTCGGAGCGCCTGGAGAGCGCCCCGGACGGCGACTGGAAGGTCCGCCAGGTCTCCGGCGCCGCCTCCGACAAGCTCTACCGCTGCCCCGGCTGTGAACACCAGATCCGTCCGGGCCTCCCGCACGTCGTGAGCTGGCCCGCCTGGCAGGGCGGCGAGTCCGAACGCCGTCACTGGCACACCGCCTGCTGGCACAAACGCATCGACCGCGGCCCCGGCCGCTCCCGCTACTGACCCGCCCCCGGCCGGGTCAGGAGAGGTTCCGGCATCGTGGAGCGGGCGCGCCAGGCGCGTTATCGAGAAGAGTGGGCGGGAACGCGATGATCCGCGTCCCAGGCCCGTAATCGCACCGAGGAGACACCTGTGGAGATCCGCTCGTCGACGGTCCTGCCCGCCGTGCGGCAGGACATCGAGCTGCACACCGCCGACGGGCTCACGCTGGTCGGCGAGCTGGCCCTGCCTCCCGAGGGCCCGCCGGTCGCCACCCTGGTCTGCCTGCACCCGCTGCCCACCGCCGAGGGCATGATGGACAGCCACCTCCTGCGCAAGGCCGCCAACCGCCTTCCCGCCCTGGCCGGCGTCGCCGTCCTCCGCTTCAACACCCGGGGCACCGAATCCCCGCGCGGCCGCTCCGAGGGCGCCTTCGGCGACGGCGAGTCCGAACGCTTCGACGTCGCCGCCGCCCTGGAGTACACCGAGTTCCACGACCTCCCCGGCCCGTGGCTGCTCGGCTGGTCCTTCGGCACCGAGCTGGCGCTGCGATGGGGCCGCGACCCCCTGGTCCAGGGCGCCATCCTGTTGTCCCCGCCCCTGCGCCGCGCCACCGACCAGGACCTCGACGCCTGGGCGGAGTTCGGCCGCCCTCTGGTCGCGATGATCCCCGAGTTCGACGACTACCTGCGCCCCGAGGAGGCCCGTCGACGGTTCGCCCGCGTCCCGCACGCCGAGATCGTCGCCGTGGACAACGCCAAGCACCTCTGGGTGGGGGAGCCGTACGTCCGCGTCGTCCTCGACGAGATCGTCAAGCACGTCAACCCGGCCGCCCACCCGCTCCCTACCGAGGTCTGACGCACCGAGTGCGGCGCGCACGGCCCGCCCCATAGAATTTCATTCGGTTTTCGGATGAGGAGGGTGCGGTGCAGGCGTTCGATCTTTCTGGGCGTAACGCGTTTGTGACCGGGGCGTCGCGGGGTATCGGGCGGGCGATCGCGCTGGCCTACGCCGAGGCCGGGGCCGATCTCGTGCTGGTGTCCCGGTCGGCGGAGAAGCTGGCGGAGGT
Organism: Sphaerisporangium sp. B11E5; assembly: GCF_039871875.1. NCBI lineage: Bacteria > Bacillati > Actinomycetota > Actinomycetes > Streptosporangiales > Streptosporangiaceae > Sphaerisporangium > Sphaerisporangium sp. B11E5. The sequence continues at coordinate 105,395 of NZ_JBDPMD010000009.1, forward strand.
CGCCAAGGAGGTCGAGGCGGCGGGGCGCAGGGCGCACGTCATCGCCTGTGACCTCACCGACCGCGACGCGGCGGCGGCGGCCGTCCACGAGGCGATCGAGGCGTTCGGGCACCTCGACATCGTGGTGAACAACGCGGGCGGGTCCAACTTCATCGTGCCGTTCAAGGACCTGCGCCTGTCCGGCTGGGACAAGCTGATCCGCCTGAACCTCGACACGGTGATGACGGTCTGCCACGCCGTCGCCCCCCACCTGCTGGAGCGCGGCTCGGGCACGGTCATCAACGTCTCCTCCGTCGCCTCTCTCGGCGCTCCCTTCCTGGCCCCCTACGCCGCCGCCAAGGCCGGTGTGGTCGCCCTCACCAAGACCCTCGCCGTCGAATGGGCCGCCGCGGGTGTGCGGGTCAACGCCCTGTGCCCCGGCTGGACCGCCACCGACCTCAACCGCGGCCTCTGGCAGGACGAGAACGCCTCGCGCGCCACCATCGGCAACGTCCCCATGGCCCGCTGGGGCACCACCGAGGAGATGGCCGCCCCCGCCGTCTTCCTCGCGAGCCAGGCGTCCGCGTACATGACCGGCCAGGTCCTCTACGTGGACGGCGGCCTCACCGCGACCTGACCCCCGCCGCCGCCTCCCCGGTCAGGCCCGCGCCTGCCGGGGAAGCAGCACCTCGCGCACGATCAGCGCGACCGCGGCGGCCACCGGGATGGCCAGCAGGGCCCCCACCACGCCGAGCAGCGCACCGCCGAACAGCGCGGCGATCACCGAGACCGCCGGCGCGACGTCCACCGAGCGGCGCATGACGCGTGGGTAGATCACGTAGTTCTCCACCTGCTGGTACACGGTGAAGAAGATCACACACGCGATGGCCAGCGTGCCCGACTGCAGCGCCCCCACGGCCGTGACCAGGACCGCGCCCACCGTGGCGCCCACCAGCGGGATCAGGTCGGCGACCGCGATCACCAACGCCAGCGCGAGCGCGTACTTGGCGCCCGCGACGGTCAGGAACAACCAGGACAGGCACCCGGCGATCACCGAGATCAGCACGTTGCCCGCGACGTACCCGCCGATGCCGGTGAGGATCTCGTCCCCGATGGCCCGCGTGCGGGTCCGGCGGCTGGCGGGCACCAGCTTCAGCAGGTACTCCTTGATCGCGGACAGCGAGCCGAGGAAGTACAGGGTGAGCACCAGCAGGGTGAGCCCGGAGAAGAACGCGTCCAGCACGACCGCTCCCGCGCCGAGGATGCCCCCGGCCACGGTGGTGCCGAGGTCGCCGCTGGTGACGTACTGCTGCAGCTTGGCGAGGATCTGGTAGTCGGCGTCCAGTTGCTTGATCGTCGGGTTGGCGAGCAACTCCTGCACGTACCCGGGCACGGCCTTGATGAAGTCGCTGGTCTCCTGGCTGACCGGCGGCACGATGGCCAGCCCGAACAGCACGAACAGCACGATCACGCCGGCGAACACGATCGAGATCGCCCCCCGGCGCGGCACCCGGACCCGCTGCAGCGCCTCCACGATGGGGTTCAGCCCCACCGCCAGGAACATGGCCACCACGATCAGCACGATCACGTTGCGCGCGCTGACCAGCGCCTGCGCCAGCCCCCACGCGGTGAGCACCCCGAGGGCGGCCGTGAGCCCCCACAGGAACGGCCCGCGGGTGAGCGGCTTGCCGGGTTCCCCGTACGGCGTCTCGGCGGCCTTCTCCGGCCGGTCCAGGGTGATCACCGCCGTCGCCGTGGTGTCCGGCGAGACGGCGTCCCTCGGAGCGGGCACCGTGTCCGGCGTGGAATCGGGCACAGGTGCTCCTCGTGCGTCGGACGGTGAAGGTGAGGAAGGGGTGAAACAAGAGGAGAGCCTAGCGACCATGAAGGTCGCCAGGCTCTCCGGTAGCCGTCCCTATCGCCCTTTGTGTGGTGCGGCGTCTACTCCTGCCACCACTCGGAGTCGTCCTCGGCCGGTGCGGAGGCCCGCTGCGAGACGGGTGCCGCGGCCGGCGCCGGGGCGGGCTTGTCGTTGACGACCGGGGTGGCCGCCAGGGCGGGCTTCGGCGCGGGCGCCGCGACCGCGGGGGCGTCGTCCATGCCCGGCAGGGCCGCGCCGCCGAGCAACTGGCGAAGCTGGGCGAGGTGGCTCGTGATGCTGTCGCGCTGGCGGGTCAGCTCGTCCACCTGGCGCTGGGCGAGCGTACGGTTGCGCTCGGCCTCGGCCTTGGCGTCCGAGACGATGGACTCGGCGCTGGCCTTGGCCTCCGCGACCAGTTGGTCGGCGTTCTTGCGGGCGTTGGCCAGCAACTGCTTGGCGTGGGTGTCGGCCTCGCGCCGGGTCTGGTCGGCCTGCTGGGTGGCCTTGGTGGCCCGCTGCTCGGCGGTGGCGGCCCGCTGCTCGGCCTCGGCGACGAGCTTCTGCGTGGCGGCCTGCGCGGTGGCGTGACGCTCGGACTCCTGGCGCTCCGCCTCCTCGCGGCGGGCGGCGAGCTGGATCTCGAACTCGGCCTCGTCCTGGGCCCGCTTGGCCTCGGACTCCTCCAGCACCCGCTGCGCCTGCGCCCGCATCTCGTCCGCCTGGCGCTTGGCGGTGGTGAGCACCTCGTCGCGCTCGCGCTTGGTGGACGCGCGGAGCTGGGCGACCTCACGCTCGGTGGTGGTGCGCAGCTTGGCGATCTCGCGCTCGGCGTCGGCCCGCTTCTCGGCGACCTCGTGGTCGGCGGTGGCGCGGAGCTTGGAGACCTCGCGCTCGGTGGTGGAGGTCAGCTCGTCGGACTCGCGGCGGGCGGTGGAGCGGATCTCCTCGGCCTCGCGCTCGGCGGTGGTGCGGGTCTCCTCGGCCTCACGGGTGGCCAGGGCGCGCTTCTCGGCGGCCTCGTTCTCCGCGGCGGCCCGCAGGTCGGCGGCGTCGACCTTGGCCGCGGCCTTGATCTCGTTGGCCTCGGCCCTGGCCGCCTGGACCAGCTCGGTGGCCTGCTCCTCCGCCAGGCGGAGGAGCTGCTCGATGCGTGCGCCGAGACCGGAGTAGGTCGGGCGCTCCTGCTCCTGGAGCTGGCGCTGGGAGTCGGACAGCTCACGCTGCAACGCGGCGACCTGCTCGCGTGACTGCCGCAGGTCCGTGTCGATCTGCTTCAGATGGTCGTGAACCTGGTGCCGGTCGTAGCCACGGAGAACCACGTCGAATTCCCGCGTGGGTGCGTCTTCAAAGAAATTGTTGAGCTGGGCGTCGATGTCGGAGGACTGCATGAGGCTCGATCCTGGGTTGTCGAGACGGCTACACGGGCCGGACGAGGGGCGGACATCCGAGGCGAGGCCCCGCCATCGCCCACGCGTGCCCGGCACAGGGCCATCGCGGAGCTCGGGTGCGCTCGCTCGCAGTCCTGCGCTGGGCTCGCCCGTCCATGGCGGGATCCACGTCCGGTGGTAGGTCAGCGTACTCCGGTGTTGCCGAATTGGAGGTCCCGACCGACTTTCTGCGTGACTTGTTACGAATAGGCCATTGTTGAGTTTCGCTGCTAGGACTGGCGCCGGGGGGACTCCACCAGCTCTGTCAACACTCCTCCCACATCTTTCGGATGAAGAAACGCGATTGAGGTGCCCATTGCCCCGTGCCGGGGCTCCTTGTCGATGACGCGGATGCCGATGGCCGCCATCTCCCTGATGGCCTTCGGCAGATCGGGCACGCCGTACGCGATGTGGTGGATGCCCTCGCCGCGGCGGGCGAGGAAGCGGCCGACGGGGGTGTCGGGACGCAGCGGCTGGACGAGCTGGATGTACGAGCCGCCGCCCTCGCCGTCCGCGATGTGCAGCATGGCCTCGTTCACGCCCTGTTCCTCATTGATTTCGCGGCTGACCACCGTGACGTCGAAGACCTTCTCGTAGAAAGCGATCTTCTCGTCGAGATCGTGGCAGGCGATGCCCACGTGGTCGATTCTCAGCAGCATTGCGTACTCCTCCTCCGCCCCGTCCCTGCTCGACGGGACGCTCCCGCGGGGGCGCTCCCGCGGCGACCTCCCCCGAGGTCGTCGTACGGTCTCTCCTAGGTATGGTGACAAAGTCGCCCACGACCCCATCATGGAGGCCCCGGTGTCCAGTTCTCCCGAAGTCAGGCGTTCGGTCATCGTCGCTGGGGCCCGCACCCCTATCGGGCGTCTCCTCGGCGCTCTGGCAGGGGTTTCCGCCGTCGAGCTGGGCGGCATCGTGATCAAAGCCGCGCTGGAGCGGTCCGGCGTCGCCCCCGAGCGGGTGCAGTACGTGATCATGGGTCAGGTGCTGCAGGCCGGGGCCGGGCAGATCCCCTCGCGCCAGGCCGCGGTGAAGGCCGGCATCCCGATGACCGTGCCCTCCTTGACGATCAACAAGGTCTGCCTGTCCGGCCTGGACGCCATCGCCCTGGCCGACCAGCTCATCAGGGCCGGGGAGTTCGACATCGTGGTGGCGGGCGGCATGGAGTCCATGACCAACGCGCCCCACCTGCTGCCCGGCCTGCGCAAGGGCGTCAAGTACGGCCCGGCCGGCATCCAGGACTCGATGGCCCTGGACGGCCTCACGGACGTCTTCGACCAGGTCTCGATGGGGGAGTCCACCGAGCGCCACAACACCCGCCTCGGGCTCGGCAGGGCCGAGCAGGACGCCTTCTCCGCCCGCTCCCACCAGCTCGCCGCCGCCGCGATCAAGGACGGCCGCTTCGACGACGAGATCGTGCCGGTGAGCCTGCCGCAGCGCAAGGGCGACCCGGTGGTCTTCTCCGCCGATGAGGGCGTGCGCGGCGACACCACCGTGGAGACGCTGGCGGGGCTGCGGCCCGCGTTCGCCAAGGACGGCACGATCACGGCCGGGTCGGCGTCCCAGATCTCCGACGGCGCGTGCGCGGTCGTGGTGATGTCCAAGGCCAAGGCCGAGGAGCTCGGCCTGCCGTGGCTCGCCGAGATCGGCGCGCACGGCAACGTCGCGGGGCCGGACAACTCGCTGCAGTCCCAGCCCGCCAACGCCATCGCGCAGGCCCTCGGCAAGCAGGGGCTCACCGTGGACGACCTCGACCTGGTCGAGATCAACGAGGCGTTCGCCGCGGTCGTGCTGCAGTCGGTCAAGGAGCTCGGCGTGCCGCAGGACAAGGTCAACGTGAACGGCGGCGGCATCGCCCTCGGCCACCCCATCGGCGCGTCGGGCGCCCGCATCGTGCTGACGCTCGCGCACGAGCTGCGCCGCCGCGGCGGGGGCACCGGCGCGGCGGGGCTGTGCGGCGGCGGGGGTCAGGGCGACGCCCTCATCATCACCGTCCCTGCTTCCTGAGCGGCCCGCCACGCCGTCAGGGCTCGTCGGCGAACTTGACCGTCACCTTGGTGAACCCCAGCGACTTGAGCATGCCCTCCAGCATCAGCTTGGTGTTCTGGTCGGCGCGTTGCCGCAGGTCGCTCTGCTGGGCCGCCTCGGCGATCTTCTTCGTGGCCAGCACGTAGAGCTCCTGCTGGTCCTGCGGGCTGTTCGACAGCATGTCCTGGAACCGGTCGAACAGGCCGCGTTCATGGGCGTACACGTGTGATTTCTCGTTGTCCAGGTTGGGGCGTTCCAGTTGGGCACGGGGCAGCCGCACCGTCACCTCGGTGCGGTCGGGGGAGACGGTGAGCGCGTCCTCCTTCAGCCCGGCGAAGTCGACGTACGCGTCCACGCTCCCCACGCCGATGAACAGGGTGCGCGAGCCCTTCAGCGCGTCGGGCAGGAAGGGGGCGTCCTTCTCCAGGTCCACGATCACCTGGAAGTTGCCGCTCGCGGCCTGGAAGCGGCTCATGTCCTGGATCGACTGGAGCAGCACCGGCGGGCTGCGGTCGACGTTCCGCGTCCCGAAGGGATCTATGTAGGTCCAGGCGAGCCAGGCTCCTCCGGCGAGCAGCACGACGGCGACCAGGGCGGCGGCGAGGTACCGCCGGCCGCGGCCGGAGCGGCGTCGTTCGAACGCTTCGGCGTCGGTGGGCGGGTATCCCGTCCGGGAGGGCGGCGAGTCGCGTTTCACGGCGGAGATTCTTCCCGAGAAGCACCCCTTCTCACCTTCCGTGGCGATAGGTCAGCGGAGTGGCACGTCAGGGGTGGTACGCCTACGGACGCGGCGCCGGGCCGACCGGCAGCGTCGGGTACGGCGACCCGGGCACCGGCGTCTGCGGCGGGTAACGCACCACGCCTCCGGCCGGCCGGCCGCGCAGGGCGGCCGAGTGGTGGCGTGCCCCGCCGCCGAAGTGGGAGGCGTGCAGGCGGCAGGTCGCGAAGTCGGTGTAGAACATGCGCAGCCAGTCGCGCCGCTGGCTCTCCGCCAGCGTGGAGAACCACCCCGCCGCCGCCTGGTGGCCCGCCAGCGGCCCCGCGGGCAGCGGGTGCCCGCGCAGCCAGGCCGCCACGATGGCGCGGTACCCCTCGGCCGCGGTCCCCTCGCAGGGCCGGGTCAGCCCGCCGACGAACTCCGACGCCGCGCGGTCGGCGTACCCGGGGGCGAGGTCGTCCACGTGGATGGTCACCACGCCGGGGCCGGGGTCACCGGCGTCGTCGCGGGAGCGCTGCTCGACCCGGGAGAACGCGGCCGGCGTGCCGGTCAGCCGCGCGGCCATCGTGGTGAACTCGGCGCCGAGCTCGGTCAGGCCGGCGCGCATGCCGGGGTGCACGCACACCGTGATCGGCCACTCCTGGCAGCTGTAGGCCATCGGCTCGGCCGCGGCCACCGCCTGCGGGCGGGTCACCATGCGGGCCATGCCCGCGCCGGCCACCAGCACCGCGAGCACCGCCAGGGCGAGCGCGAGGGGGCGCCGGGTGACGACGGCCGTCCAGGCGAGCAGCAGGGCGCCGGTGACGCCGAGCAGCCACAGCGCCTGGTCGGTGAACGCGGCCTGGCTGAGCCCGGTGAACGGGTCGTACGGCTCGGCGACACCCGGCGCGAGCCTGGCCGCCCACGACGGGCCGCCCACCGGGCTCGCGGTGAGCAGCACGTAGCTGCCCGCGCCCGCGGCGAGCGGCGTGAGCGTCCACGGCAGCGCCCATCCGGCGATCCACCCGAGCACCGCGTACAGCGCCAGCCCCGCCGCCCCCACGGCGAGCCCGGTGGGTGCCAGGTGCCCCGCCTGCTCGGTCAGGAAGGCCTTCATGGCGAGCACACTCACCGTCGCCCCGAACGCCCCCACCACGACCGCGAGGATCGCCAGCGGCGCCCTCAGCACCCGCCACCCGGGCACCCGTCCCCGCGCGGCGCCGCCGCGGCGCAGGCCGAGGCGCACGCGCCAGGTCAGACCGCCGCGCGTGCCCTCGGGCACGCCGTCACGCCGGTTCAGACCGCCGCGCGTGCCCTCGGGCACGCCGTCACGCCCGGCCGGGCCACGGCGGACGCGCCGAGGTGTGCCGCCGCGGGACGGTGAGGCGCGGCGGGCGCGTACGGCCACCCACGCGCCGAAGGCGGCGGCGACCGGGCCGGTCAGGCGCAGCGACCCGATGACCGCCACGACGAGGTTCTCCCATGCGGAGACGCCGGGTACCAGGACGCTCCACGCGGCGAGCAGGCCCAGCGCGAGCAGCGTCCCTACCGCCACCAGCGCGCTGTGCTTCAGCTCCTCGCGTGAAACGCCCCTTTGCTCAAGCACGGCCCCGCGTGGACCGGAGAACCGGCCACGCAGTCCGCACGTCGTTCGTGCCGTTCACTTTCAAGACCCCCGTTGCCTGGATGAGTGGCGCGCCATCCGGATGCCGGCCCCTTGGCATCCTCCGCCCGGCCGCCTTCGCCGCCGCCGGTCCGTTCACGGGATCACGTGTGATGCCTCGCGCCGGACGGCAGGGCTTTCCCCATGCTTTGGGTCGGGCTTTGCCGCGCCTCACCTCTTGACGTGCCCACCTTAACGGAGCGTGATGTTTGGTGTCCCGCTTCTTGGGTACGGATGGCAATTCCGGTCACCCAGTGTCAGTGGACGCGACAGGCGCTAGCGTAAGCGTGTGTCAATCGGTGTACCTAAGCCGCTCAACCTGCCGTTCGACCCCATCGAGCGCGCCGCGGACACGTGGCGCGTGCACTTCGGGCCGTCCTCCGCCATGGCAGCCGTCACGTCGATCATGAGAGCGCATCAGATCCTGCTCGGGCAACTGGACACGCTGCTCCGGCCGCACGACTTGACCTTCGCGCGCTACGAGGCGCTGGTGCTCCTCACCTTCAGCCGCACCGGCTCTCTGGCGTTGTCGCGCATCGGCGAACGGCTGATGGTCCACCCGACCAGCGTCACCAACACGGTGGACCGCCTGGAGCGCGCCGGCCTGGTGCGCCGGGTGCGCAACCCCGCGGACGGGCGCGGCATCCTCGCCCAGATCACCGAGAAGGGTCGCGAGGTGGTCAAACGGGCCACCGACGACCTCATGGCCGCCGACTTCTGCCTCGGCATGTACGGCGAGTCCGACCTGGTGCACATGTTCGACCTGCTGCGCACCATCCGCGTGGCGGCGGGCGACTTCCCCGGCGAGGCCAAGGCCCCGGACGCCTGAGCGCCGCCTCCCGCGGTGACCGCCGCCCGTCCCGCGCAGGGGCCGCCGGCCCTTCCGCGCCGGTCACGCGGAAGGGGCCCGCCCTGTGCGGACGGGCCCCTTCTTCGGGGTGGCCGGTGACCCGGCCGGTGGTGCGTGCGGCTTACCGGACGGCGCGCAGGGCGTCGACGATGCCCTTGCCGTAGAAGCCGTTGGAGAAGGTGCTGCCCTCGCAGGTGTGGGTCGCCGTCACCGTCTGCCCGCTCGGCAGGATGCGGGTGTAGGTGTACGCCGGCGGGGTCGGGCACGGGGTCTTGGTGGCGGTGCCCTTGAGGATCGCCTCCACCAGGTTCGGGTTCATGGTCTTGCCGCCGCGCCAGTCACGCGTGCCGTACTTGCTCACGATCAGCGCCGCGACGCCGGCCGCGCGGGGCGAGGCCATGGACGTGCCCTGCAGGTACTGGTAGTACGCGCAGGTGGTGCCCTTGCAGTCCTTCACCACGTAGTCCACCGTGGGCTCCCCGTTCTCGTCGATCTCGCCGAAGGCGATGGCGAGGGACTTGGGGTAGGCGGACAGCGTGGCCTTGCTGACGTCCCGCGTGTTGCCCGGCGTGTCGTAGACGTCGCCACCGGGGGAGGCGACGTCGACGTAACCGTTGCCGAAGCTGGAGAAGTACGACTTGCGCTTGCTGATGCCGGTGGAGGACACCGCGATCACGTTCTGGCCCTCACCGGGCATGGACAGGCAGCTCGCCGGGATGGTGCGGGTGCGGGGGGCCTCGCCGGGCACGCTGGCGAAGTTCGGGCTGCCGCTGTCGACGTAGGTCTTGGTGTAGTCGGCGGCCTGGTTGCCGGCGGCGGCGACGAGGGTGACGCCCTTGCGGTGCGCGTAGTCCAGGGCGCGCTGCGCGGCGGCGATGATCGTCGCCTGCTCGGCCCGGTCCTCGGGGGAGTCCGCCGGGTTGTCGGTGCAGTTGAACAGCCAGGGGTCGATGTAGTAGCTCATGTTGGCCACGTCCACGCCGATGTCACCGGCGTAGGTCAGGGCGTCCACGGTCGACTGCAGGAAGAAGTAGCCCGAGTCCTGACCGGCGCGAAGGTTCACCAGGGTGACGCCGGGGGCGACACCGGTGACGCCGAGCTTGTTGATGGGGGAGGCGATCGACGACGCCACGTGGGTGCCGTGACCGTTCTCGTCCACGTCCGCCGGGTCGTTGCACGACTGGTCCGGCTCGTCCTCGCAGGGGCCGTCCACATCTTCGCCGTTGGCGTCCACGGGGACGTCGACCGTGAAGTTGCGGCTCAGGGCGCCGTTGAAGTTGGGGGCGATGTCGGGGTGTGAGCCGTCGATGCCGGTGTCGAGTACAGCGACAAGCACCTTCTTGTCGCCCTTTTCGTACTTGTGCGCCTCCTCGGCGTGGATCTGCTTCATGTCCCACTGCAGATCCGAGAGAGGCTCGGCCTTGGTGCTACGGCCGCGGTGCACCGTGCCGTACCCCCGGCCTTCCTTCTCGATGGCCTTGGCCAGCTCCGCCGCGCGGGCGGCTTCGCTCGCCCTCGCGCTCTTGGGGACGCTGCCGATGCTGCGGTCGTGCGCGACGCCCTCGACGGCGCCACTGGCCCTGACCGCGTCGGCGAAGCCTGGGTTCTGCGTCGACACCGTGGCCAGGCCGACCGCGGTGTTCACTTTGAGGACGCTGCCGCCCGCCGCTTCGATCGCCTTCTGGGCGTCCGCGGCGACGGCACCTTCCTTGTACAGGACGACGTACTGGGTCGTGGTCGCCGGCGCGGCCTCTGCCGGACCTGCTTGCGCCGGGTTGGCCGCTGTCGCCGCGATCAGTGCGGCAGCCGCGGTTACGACGATGACGCGTCTCAACACCCACCTCCAAGTGAGCTGAACTTCTGCGGAGTTCATATTTCGGGATAACTCCGCGTCGTGACAGTCCCGTGAGGATTTGCGATAAAGGTGTGACATAGCGCCGTGCGCGGCCGGTTACCGTCCCCACGCGATGCTGAGCACCCGGCGGATGCGGCAGGATTAGGGGTATGAGCCCAGCGGACTTCACTCGACCGGCATCGCTGCAGGGGGCGGTGGACCTCGGCGCGCGCAAGCAGGCCCTGGAGGCGCAGGCCCGCCGCGAGGCGGCGGCCGCCAAGGCGTCGTCGGAGGGCGCGCCGCCCCCGGGTCCGGCGGCGGTCATCGACGTCACGGACGCGACCTTCGCCACCGAGGTCATCGAGCGCTCCATGCGGGTGCCGGTGATCCTCGACCTGTGGGCCACGTGGTGCGAGCCGTGCAAGCAGCTCAGCCCGATCCTGGAGAAGCTCGCCGCCGAGGCCGCGGGCCGCTGGGTGCTGGCCAAGGTGGACGTCGACGCCAGCCCGCAGATCAGCGGGGCGCTCCAGGTGCAGAGCATCCCCACCGTGCTCGCCGTTTTCCAGGGGCAGGCCGTGACCGGCTTCCAGGGCGCGCTGCCCGAGGCCCAGGTGCGGCAGTGGCTCGACCAGTTGATGACCGCGCTCGCGCAGTACCTCCCGCCCGAGGGTGAGCAGCAGCCCGGCGCGCCCGCCGCCGATGCCCCGCAGGCCGACCCCGATCTGCTCGCCGCCGAGAAGGCCGTCGACGAGGGCGACCTCGACGCCGCGGCCGCGGCCTACGAGCGCCTGCTCGCCCGCTCGCCCGCCGACCAGGACGCCAAGATCGGCCTCGCCGGCATCGGCCTGATCCGCCGCACCGAGGGCCTCGACGCCCGCGACGTGATCGACCGCGCCACCGCCGACCCCAAGGACGTCGAGGCGCAGACCCAGGCCGCCGACATCGAGATGCTGAGCGGCATGCCCGAGGCCGCCTTCGACCGGCTCATCGCCCTGGTCCGCCGCACCTTCGGCGACGACCGCGACCGCGCCCGCCGCCACCTGCTCGGCCTGTTCGACGCCCTGCCGCCCGGCGACCCCGTCGTGGTGAAGTCCCGCCGCGATCTGGCCAACGCGCTCTTCTGACCGGCTCTCCGGCCGCCCGGGGTCACCCCGGCGGCCGGCGGGGCCGTCCACAGGTGCGGCGTGAGCTACCGGTCTGGTCTGGCACGATGGATATCCCCTGAAGTGCAGGCTGGCCGGATGCGCGATCACGGGCACCCGAGCGAGCTCGACCACACACACCGCAAAGGAGCGGATTGACGTGGCGACCGTGCCGAGCGTGTCCTACTCGATCACCGTACGTCTGGAGGTCCCGGCCGGGGGCAAGGCGGTCAGCCAGCTCACCCACGCCGTGGAGAACGCCGGGGGAGTGGTGACCGCCCTCGACGTCACCACCGCCGGGCACGAGACCCTCCGCATCGACGTCACCTGCGCCGCCAAGGACACCGAGCACGCGCAGGCCATCGTCGACAGCCTCGGCCAGGTGGGCGGCGTCGTCCTGCACAAGGTCAGCGACCGCACGTTCCTCATGCACCTCGGCGGCAAGATCGAGATGCAGTCCAAGGTGCCGCTGCGCACCCGTGACGAGTTGTCGATGGCGTACACCCCCGGCGTCGCCCGCGTGTCCATGGCCATCGCCCGCAACCCCGAGGACGCGCGGCGCCTCACCATCAAGCGCAACACCGTGGCCGTGGTCACCGACGGTTCGGCCGTCCTCGGCCTCGGCAACATCGGCCCCGCCGCCGCGCTCCCCGTCATGGAGGGCAAGGCGGCCCTGTTCAAGCGCTTCGCGGGCATCGACGCCTGGCCCATCTGCCTGGACACCCAGGACGTCGACACCATCGTCGAGGTCGTGCGCTGCCTGGCCCCCGGCTTCGGCGGCATCAACCTGGAGGACATCTCCGCCCCCCGCTGCTTCGAGATCGAACGCCGCCTGCGCGAGCTGCTGGACATCCCCGTCTTCCACGACGACCAGCACGGCACCGCCATCTGCGTCCTGGCCGCCCTCACCAACGCCCTGCGCGTGGTCGGCAAGTCCCTCCCCGAGGTCCGCATCACCATGGCCGGCGCCGGCGCCGCCGGCACCGCCGTCCTCCGCCTCCTGATGGCCGCCGGCGCCCGCCACCTGGTCGTCTGCGACTACCTGGGCGCCGTGCACAAAGGCCGCGACGACCTGGACGACTCCCTGCGCTGGATCGCCGAGAACACCAACGCCGAGGGGTACAGCGGCGACCTGAGAGGCGCCGTGAAGGGCGCCGACGTCTTCATCGGCGTCTCGGCCCCCGGCATCCTCACCGGCGACGACATCGCCACCATGGCCGACTCCGCAGTGGTCTTCGCCCTCGCCAACCCCGACCCCGAAGTCTCCCCCGACGACGCCAGAGAGCACGCCGCGGTAGTAGCCACCGGCCGCTCCGACTACCCCAACCAGATCAACAACGTCCTGGCCTTCCCCGGCGTCTTCCGCGGCCTCCTCGACGCCCAGTCCCGCACAGTGACAGAAAGCATGCTCCTGGCCGCCGCCACCGCGCTGGCCGGCGTCGTCTCCCCCGAGGAACTCGGCCCCAACTACATCATCCCCAGCGTCTTCCACCCCGACGTCGCCACCACAGTCGCCGCCGCCGTCAGCAAAAGCGCCGGCGGCCGCGTCCGCGGCCTGACCGAGGCCTGAACGCGTCCCCGCCGGCGGCCTCACCCGGAGTCCGCCCCCCTCAGCGCTTCCCATGGACCTCCCGCCCGATATCGTGACGCCTCGGATCGAGCGGGAGGCGAGGACGATGGCGTACAGGCTTGACGCTCCGCTACTTGAAGGGACCGTCGTACGGCTGGAGCCGCTGGACCACCGACACGCAGCCGACCTGGCCGTGGCGGCGGAGGAAGGGCGCGAAGGATTCGCCTTCACCTGGGTACCACGGGCACACGAGGTCAAGGAGTACATCGACGCCCAACTCGCCCGCGCCGCCACCGGCAAACTGGCGCCGTACGCACAGGTGGAGGTGACGTCCGGCCGGGCAGTGGGCGCCACCGCCTACTGGGATCCACGATCGTGGCCCGGACGGGACGACCTGTGCGCGGTGGAGGTGGGCTTCACCTGGCTCGCCCCGTCGGCCCAGGGAACCGGCCTGAACCTGGAATCCAAGCTCCTGCTGTTCCGGCACGCGTTCGAGGTCTGGAATGTCGCCCGGGTCGATCTGAAGACCGACGCACGGAACATGCGCTCTCGTGCCGCGATCATAAAAGTCGGCGCACAGTTTGAGGGAGTTCTCCGGAATTGGTCCCAATCGTGGGCTCCGGGGGAGGAGGGCCGGCTTCGTGACTCGGCAGTGTATTCGATCATCGCGGACGAGTGGGCGGAGTGCCGGGAGATGCTGGAGAAGCGGCTGGCCGGCGTGATCGGACGCGGCGCTTGAGCCAGTCGGCGGTGATGCAGCCGGGAATGGGGGACATTCCTTTTATGCGGCGCACCTAGCTGGGCGGCCGTTTTTTCTGGACGCTTGAGAGAACCGTATGCGTGCTACGATCTTCGTTTGAATATCGGCTCGTAAATTGTGTGCTGGAAGAGTGTCCGATGATGACGGCGATGCATTCTCGGTGGCGTGTCTGATGGTCAGGCACGCATTCGCGGATGAATCCGCGCGAAACGATTACTTTGTCTGTGTCGCGGTACTTGCCGCAACCGATATGACGGAGTGCAGGCAGGCGCTGCGGAAGTTGTGCAAGTCCGGGCAGCAGCGGATTCATATGAGCAGCGAGAGCGACAGCCGTCGGCGCAAGATCTTGAGCCGGGTGCGGGAGCTCGGCGTCGAGGTTCATGTGTACCAAGCGGCGCTGGGATCGCGTCCGGGGCGAGTAGCGCGTGACGACTGTCTTCGCGTGGCGGTGCCGGATCTCGTGTCGATGGGGGTGTCACGTCTTGTGATCGAGTCGTGCGACCAGGATCGGCGCGACCGTCAGGTCGTGCATGACATGGTCGTGAAGGCGGGGGCCGGTGAACGCTTCTGGTACACGCATGACCGCCCGGCGTCGGAGCCGCTTCTCTGGGTACCGGACATCGTCGCATGGGCCTACGGGAAGGGAGGTGTGTGGCGTCAGCGGGCCGGTGGCGTCGTGGTGGCGGTGACGAAGGTCGGAGGGTGAAAACGCGAAACCCGGCCGACTCACCGTCCGGAGAGCTGCCGGGTTCACTTTCGCAGGCTACTGCCTGCGACTTCTCCATCATGCCTGCTCGGGTGGGTTGTAGTCAACTGGTTGCGGGGTGTGTCGGACAGTTGGCGTCACTTGAGGCGGCGGAGGGTCATGTGGGGGTGGATGTTGGGGACGGGGCGGGGCCAGATCATGGCGAGCCAGAGGAGGATGGTGCCGAGGGCGGTGAGGCCTAGGGCGGTGGCTACTTTTCCGTAGAAGTCGGTGGGGGGGCCGGTGTGGGGGAGGCTGCCGTCGCGGATCAGCGGGTTGTAGCGGGGGCCGGTGCGGATCAAGGGGTTGTGGTGGTGGCGGTAGGTGGAGGAGTGGGTGGAGCCGTCGTCGGAGGTGCTGCTTTCCTCGGTGCGGTAGGAGGTGGCCCGGTACTCGGTGTAGCCGCTGTCGGAGCAGGTGGAGCGGACCTGGTAGGTGGTGGTGCCCTGGCCCTCGATGGTGACGCCTATGCGGTCGGTCTGGCCGGGGTCGACGTAGACGGGGACGGTGCGCTCCACGCCGGGCCACAGGATGCCGTTGCGGATGAGTTTGCCGTCGTGGTGGACGGTGTACTCGGCGGCGTCGCGGTCGCGGGGGGCGGTCATGACGACCTCGGAGCGGCCGGTGGGGCAATCGGTGCGGCTGACGGAGACGCCGATGCGGGAGGTGCGGGGGTCGTCGCCGTCGGAGGCGTGTGAGACGCGGGTCGCCGGGAAGCCGGCGGCGGCGGCGCCTACGGCCAGGATGGCCACGAGGATGACGCGGCTCATGCGGGGCCTCCTCTGGTGTGACGGCGCGGTGCGCGCAAGGTTGTCCTCCGTTACCCGGCTCCGATACCGATCTTCGTCACTGACAGTGCCCAATTAAGTGCTCGTCGTAACATCCCTTCAGGGGAAGGGCTTAATGTGCCGGGGGGTGGGCGCGCGTTCCGGCTGTCACACGTCATGATGGATGCATGGCGGAGGCGATCTACGTCGGCAGGCTGCTGGTGGCGACGCCACTGCTGGACGACCCCAACTTCCGGCGCGGTGTGGTGCTCGTCCTCGAGCACGACGACGACGGCGGCACCCTCGGCGTCATGCTCAACCGGCCCAGTGAGGTCACCGTCACCCAGGTCCTGCCGTCCTGGGACGCCTTGGTCAGCGGCCCGCCCGTCCTGTTCGAAGGAGGGCCGGTGCAGACCGACAGCGCGCTCGCGCTGGCCGCGGTGCCGAGCGGTCAGGAGCCGCTCGGCTGGCGGCGGCTGCACGCGGGCACCTCGGCCGTCTCCAAGCTCGGCACGGTGGACCTCGACGCCCCGCCGGAGATCCTCGCCGGCGAGATCACCCAGATGCGCATCTTCGCCGGGTACGCGGGCTGGACGGCGGGCCAGCTCGAGGCCGAGATCCGCGACGGTTCGTGGTACGTCGTGGAGGCCGAGCCCGGCGACACGTTCGATTCGAGCCCCGCCAACCTGTGGCGTTCGGTGCTGCGCCGCCAGCCCGGTGAGCTGGCCTTCGTGGCGACCTGCCCGGACGACCCCAAGCTCAACTAGTGAAGCTGTCCGCCCCGGGCGTCAAAGCCTTCTCGCAGAGGTCGAGCGCGCGTTCCACGTCCGCCGCCAGGTCCCGTGGGCTGTTCTCGTCCACGGCGGAGGAGAACCCCACCCGGATGGCCGCGTTGACGAGCGCCACCAGCAGCCGGGGACGCAGGTCGGACGGCGGGGCGCCGAGCCGCCTGGCGACCTCCTGGCTGAGCTTCTCCTCGACCGCGGCCATCCGCGCGAAGCTCGACGCCAGCAGTGCCGGGTTGGCGTCGATCACGCGCCGGTGCTTGACGAACCGCTCGGTGTCCTCGGCGGAGTCGCCCTTGTCCCGCATCGCCCTGATGAACTCGCGGTACGCCGCGGCCAGCGCGGCCAGCGGCGGCTCGTCCGCGGGCCGGGCGGCGAGGGCGGCGGTGATGCGCTCGTCGTACTCGGCGGTGAAGTCGAGCGCGAGCTCCTCCTTGCTGCCGAAGTAGCGGAAGAAGGTGCGCGGGGAGACCTCGACCGCGGCGGCGATCTGGTCGACGGTGGTGGCCTCGAACCCCTGGGTGACGAACAGGTCGAAGGCGGTGTCGATCAACGCTTGCCGGGTCCGGTGCTTCTTGCGTTCGCGTAGACCCATGGCAGACACCTCCCGGACATCTTCACGACTTACTATGCCACAAGTCACCATGTGTCGGATAAAAGTGGTTGTCATCTGTCAGGGACTGACATAAATTACCGCCTGCTGACACAGATAGATACAGGGGGACTTTTCCATGGCACAAGCGCTGGCCGCGCGCCCCGACGCGCCAGTAAGACGTGGTCACGGCCATCCGTGGCTCACCCTCCTCGCCGTGGCGCTCGGCGTGATCATGGTGATGCTGGACGGCACCGTCGTCGCCATCGCCAACCCCGTGATCGGCCAGGAGCTCGGCGCCTCGCTCTCCGATCTCCAGTGGGTCACCAGCGGCTACCTCCTCTCCCTGGCGGTGTTCCTCATCACCGCCGGCAAGCTGGGCGACCTGTTCGGCCACAAGCGCGTCTTCATGGTGGGCATCGCCGGCTTCGCCGTGACCTCGCTGGCCATCGGCCTCAGCCAGTCCATCGGCCTGCTCATCGCCCTGCGTGTCCTGCAGGGCCTGTTCGGCGCGTTGCTCCAGCCCGCCGCCCTGGCGCTGCTGCGCGCCGCCTTCCCCGCCGAGCGGCTGAACATGGCCATCGGCATCTGGGGTGCCGCGATCGGCGTGTCGAGCGCCGCGGGCCCCATCGTCGGCGGCCTGCTGGTGGAGAACGTGAGCTGGCAGTCGGTGTTCTTCATCAACGTCCCGGTCGGCGTCGTCGCGCTCCTGGTCGGCTTGTGGGTCATCAGGGAGAGCAGGGCCGAGTCGCTGTCCAGGATCGACATCCCGGGTGTGGTGCTGCTGTCCGGCGCGATGTTCTGCCTGGTCTGGACCATCATCAAGGCCCCCGAGTACGGCTGGGGCGACGGCCGCACCATCGGTTTCGCCGCCGCGGCCGTCGTGCTGGGCGCGGCCTTCGTGTTCTGGCAGACCAGGGCCAGGGAGCCGCTGCTGCCCCTCGGCCTGTTCCGCAACGTGTCGGTCTCCGTCGGCACCGCGCTGATGGTGCTGATGGCCTTCTCCATGTTCGGCGCGATGTTCTTCCTGACCTTCTACTTCCAGGGCGTGCACGGCCTGTCCCCGCTGGAGTCGGGCCTGCGCCTGCTGCCGATGAGCGCCGGCATGATCATCGCGTCCCCGCTGGCCGGCTTCGCGCTGACCAAGCTCGGGCCGAGGATCCCGATCGCGGCCGGCATGCTGATCACCGCGATCTCGATGTTCCTGCTGTCCCGCCTGGGCCTGGAGGCCGGGTACGTCGACACCGCGATCCCGTTCGTGCTGCTCGCCTTCGGGCTCTCCCCGGTCATGGTCGGCGCCACCGAGGTCATCGTGGGCAACGCCTCGGTGGAGCTCAGCGGCGTCGCGGGCGGCATGCAGCAGTCCGCCATGCAGGTCGGCGGCTCCCTCGGCACCGCCGTGCTCGGCGCGCTGATCACCGCCAAGGTCGCGGACGTGCTGCCCGGCCACATGGCCGCGAACAACGTCCCGAGCACCCCGGCGCAGATCGAGGCGCTCAAGGGCCCGGTGTCCCTCGGCGTCGCCCCGGTGCCGCCGGGCACGCCGCAGCCCGTCGCGGACGCCCTCACCTCGGCCGCCCACCTGTCCTTCCTGGACGGCATGCACTACGGCTTCACCGTGGCCGTCATCGTCGCGGTGGTGGCCGCGGGCCTGGCCTTCTTCGTCAAGGCGGGCCGCAAGACCGACATGCCCGTGCACGCGGGCTGAGGCCGGACGCACGTAGACTCGGATTCCGTGAGCACGAAGATCCTTCCCGAGAGCGAGACCCGCCCGAACCTGTCGCACGGCGACGACGGGGACCACGAGCGCTTCTCGCACTACGCGGACAAGAACGAGATCACCGAGAGCATGGTCACCGGCACCCCGATCCGCGCCCTGTGCGGCAAGGTCTGGGTGCCGAGCCGTGACCCCAAGCGCTACCCGGTATGCCCGGAGTGCAAGGAAATCTACGAGGGCCTGCCCAAGGGCGAATCCGGCGACTGAGTGTCACTCCCGGCACAGGGGCGCCTACCGGGTTAGCGTCAGCACTCCGACCAGTTGACCTGGAGCGACGGGGGAGTGCATGGTCCGGCGGGCGGTGGCGGTGTCGTTGGTGTGCCTGTTCACGCTCGGTGCCGTGCCCGGGCCCGCGCGGGCGGCCGGGCGGTCGTGCGGCGGGCCCTCGCTCGTCGCGGCGCGCCCGCCCGAGCCGTACCACCCGGGGCCCGGTGAGGCCGCCCGCATGGTCGCGGCCATGCGGGCGCGGCTGCGTGCCGTCGCGCCACCCGTGCCGGCGTCCGTCATCGTGCCCGTCTGGGTGCACGTGCTCACCGAGGGCAGGCTGGGTGCGGACGACGCCGCGGTCACCGCGCAGATCGAGGCCCTGAACGCCGCGTACGGCGGGCGGCTCGGCGGCGTGGACACCGGCATCAGGTTCACGCTGCGCGGCGTGACCCGCACCGAGGAGCCGAGCTGGTTCCGCGACCCGCTGGGCAACGAGATCCCGATGAAGACCCGGTTGCGCAAGGGCGGCGCCGACACGCTCAACCTGTACGTCGGCCAGCTCGGCGAGATGGTGCTCGGCTACTCGACCTACCCCCACTGGTACCGGCTCCGCCCCTCCCTGGACGGCGTCGTCATCGACTGGCGCAGCCTGCCCGGCGGCGCCCTGCGCGACTTCGGCAGGGGCTACACCGGCGTGCACGAGATCGGCCACTGGTTCGGCCTGCTGCACACCTTCGAGAACGGCTGCGCCCCGCCCGGCGACCTCATCGACGACACCCCGGCCGAAAGCCGGGCCACGCAGGGCTGCCCGCAAAGCAAGGACACCTGCACCGAGCCGGGCGAGGACCCCGTGCACAATTTCATGGACTACTCCACCGACGCCTGCATGACCGAGTTCACCCCCGGCCAGGCCGCCCGCATGCGCGACATGTGGGCCGCGTTCCGCCTGCCCGTCGTCTGACGCCGATACCGACCGCGTCCGCTCGTTGACGCGGGGGCACCCCCGGAGCCGATACTCGGATGCACCGGGAGGAGAAGGCGTGGAGGAGCACCGTAGGAAACGCCGGCCGTACGGCGAGCCCGCGTGGCCGCCGCGGGAGCAGGAGGGCCTGCCCCCGTCGGCCCGCCTGTACGGCGCGCCCGCCGCGCCGTCCGGCGTCCGGGTGCCGTTGTGGGCGCAGCGGCTCGCCGTCGTGCTCGGCTCGATCGTCGCGGGGGTGACCGTGGTGGCCCTGGTGGTGTCCACGATCGTGAGCCGGGTGAACGCGCCCGACACCACGCGCCTCAGCGTGACGGACGGCCTCGCCGGGGTCACCTACCTCATGCCGCCCGGGTGGCGCGCCGGGGCGGTGCCCCCGGTGACCGGCTTCACCTCCTCGGCGGTGTACGGCGGGTCGGCCATCGTGATGACCCGGCCGGGCGACCCGGTCTCGGTCTCCGGCCCCCGGGCCGCCGCGTTGTCCCTCACCGAGCTGTACGGGCGGCTGCTGTTGCACGGCGACACCGTGGACACGGTGGACGACCGCTCCGTCGAGGTGGGCGGCTACACCGGCCACTCGCGGGCGCTGCGGGCCGGCTACAGCGACGTGGTGAACCGCCCGGCGTACCTGCGGGTCACGGTGCTGGCCAAGGAGGGCGGGGACGCGAGCGTGGTGATCGTCGGCATGGTCCAGCCGGACGACCCGCGGCGGCGCGCCGAGATCGACGGCATGCTGGCCCTGGTGAAGTAGCGGGTGAAGGAGCAGGTCACGGCCGTACGGGGAACCGCGGCCCCGCCGGATCCGCGGGGGACGGCATGTTCTGTCGGTGGTCCCCACTATCGTGGCTTCACTGTGAGGGAGCGAAACGACGACACGATCATGCGCCGGGGTGCCGCCCCGGCGGCCGGGAAAGGTTCTTGGAGGAGGAGGTCGGCGTTGAGCCTGTCCGCCGTGTGCCGCCCGCCGTTCCCCGGCCGCCCGTCCGGGGGGCGGGCGTGAGCAACTTCGCCGCGTCCCACCTTTCCCCGTCCTATCCCGACCGCGCCGCCTGGGGCACCGCGCCCCGGCTGCGGGCGTGGCAGCAGGAGGCGTTCGACCTCTACTTCCGGCGCGAGCCGCGTGACTTCCTCACCGTCGCCACCCCGGGCGCCGGCAAGACCACCTACGCGCTGCGCATCGCCAGCGAGCTGCTCACCCGGGGCGTCGTGCGGTCGGTGACCATCGTCACCCCCACCGAGCACCTCAAGCGCCAGTGGGCCGACGCCGCCGGCCGGGTGGGCATCCCCATCGACCCCGAGTTCAAGAACAGCCAGGGCGCCACCTCGCGCGACTACCTCGGCGTGGCGGTGACGTACGCCCAGGTGGCCATGCACCCGGCGCTGCACAGGGCCCGCACCGAGGCGCGCAAGACGCTGGTGATCTTCGACGAGATCCACCACGCGGGCGACGCGAAGTCGTGGGGCGACGGCGTGCGCGAGGCGTTCGAGCCCGCCGCCCGCCGGCTCGCCCTCACCGGCACCCCGTTCCGGTCGGACACCAACCCCATCCCGTTCGTCACCTACGCCGAGGACGGCGACGGCGTGCGGCGCAGCGTCTCCGACTACTCCTACGGCTACGCGCCCGCGCTGGCCGACAGCGTGGTCCGCCCGGTGATCTTCCTGGCGTACGCGGGGGAGATGCGGTGGCGCACCCGCGCGGGCGACGAGATCACTGCGACGCTCGGCACGCCGCTCACCAAGGACCAGCTCGGCCAGGCGTGGCGCGCGGCGCTCGACCCCAAGGGCGACTGGATCCGCCAGGTGCTCGTGGCGGCCGACAGGCGGCTCACCGAGGTGCGGCGCGGCATGCCGGACGCCGGGGCCATGGTGATCGCCAGCGACCACGAGACCGCCCGCGCCTACTCCCGGCTGCTGCGTGAGATCACCGGGCAGGGCGCGACGGTCGTGCTGTCCGACGACCCCGGCGCCTCCGCCAAGATCAAGCAGTTCACCGCCTCCGAGGAGCGGTGGCTGGTGGCGGTCCGCATGGTGTCGGAAGGGGTGGACATCCCGCGCCTCGCGGTCGGGGTGTACGCCACCAGCACCTCGACGCCGCTGTTCTTCGCCCAGGCGGTGGGGCGTTTCGTCCGGGCACGCAAACGGGGCGAGACCGCGTCGGTGTTCCTGCCGTCGGTGCCCACCCTCATGGGGCTGGCCGGCGAGATGGAGGCGCAGCGCGACCACGTGCTCGACCGCAAGCTGCCCGAGGAGGGGCTTGACGACTTCCTGGTCGAGGACGCCCAGCGCAAGAAGGACAATCCCGACGTCCTCGGCGACGAGCTGCCGTTCGAGACCGTGGAGGCGTCCGCGACGTTCGACCGCGTGCTGTTCGACGGCGGCGAGTTCGGCACCGGCGCCGAGCCCGGCTCCCCCGAGGAGGAGGACTTCCTCGGCCTGCCCGGCCTGCTGGAGCCCGACCAGGTGGCCGTCCTGCTGCGCAAGCACCAGGCCGACCAGCAGGCCGCCCGCCGCCGCCAGGCCGCCGAGCCCCGCCCCGAGCCCGCGCTCGCCCCCCACGAGGAGATCGCGGCCCTGCGCAAGGAGCTGAACGGCCTGGTCGGCGCCTGGAACCACCGCACCGGCCAGCCCCACGGCGTCATCCACGCCGAGCTGCGCCGCGTCTGCGGCGGCCCGGCCATCGCCCAGGCGTCCACCGAGGAGATCCGCAAACGCATCGACACCATCCGCAAGTGGGCCACCCAGCGCGGACGGTGACCGCGGGCCCGCGCGGAGGGGTGCTTCGGGATCCGGAGGCGGCCCTGGGGCTCAGACCGGGGCGACGGCCGGTCCCATGCCGACGGCGCGGAGCTCGGCGAGGCGGTCCGGTCGCGGTTCCGCGGGGCGACGGCCGGTCCCAGGCCGGCGCGGAGCTCGGCGAGGCGGTCCGGTCGCGGTTCCGCGGGGCGACGGCTGGTCCCAGGCCGGCGCGGAGCTCGGCGAGGCGGTCCGGTCGCGGTTTCTCGGAGCTCAGGCCGGGGCGACGACCGGGGTGCCGACCAGTTCGACGCCGGCGGTGCGGAGTTCGGCGAGGGCGGCGTCGGTGGTGGGGCGGGCGACGGCGGCGGTGAGGCCGAGGAGGACGCGGACGGTGAAGCCCTCGCGGGCGGCGTCCAGGGCGGTGGCGCGCACGCAGTGGTCGGTGGCGATGCCGACCACGTCCACCGCCTCCACGTCGCGGGACCGCAGCCAGTCGGCGAGGCCGGTGCCGTCCGCGCCGTGGCCCTCGAAGCCGCTGTAGGCGGCGCTGTGCCGTCCCTTGCTGAAGACCTCCTCGACCCGGGAGGTGTCCAGCGCCGGGTGGAACGCCGCCCCCTCGGTGCCCACGACGCAGTGCGCGGGCCAGGTGCGGGCGTAGTCGGGGTGGTCGGAGAAGTGGTCGCCGGGGTCCACGTGGTAGTCGCGGGTGGCCACCACGTGGTCGTAGGAGCCGGACGCGGCGTGCGGGCCGATGGCCGCCGCCACCCCGGCGCCGCCCTGGACGGCCAGGCTGCCGCCCTCGCAGAAGTCGTTCTGCACGTCCACGATCACCAGCGTGGTCTTCATCGGGGGTCCTTTCGCCGCGGGAGAGGGATCGTCAGGTGAACTCGGTGGGGATGGCCGCGTCCCCGGCCGACAGGTGGTGCGCCTCCTGAGGCAGCTCCGCCACCGACGCCCGGTGCCGCGCGCGGGCCTCGGTGAGCGGCTCGCGACCGACGATCTCGCCGCCGCGCACCAGCGGGCGCAGCAGCGGCCGGGTGCCCGCCGGCGCGGGGGCGTCCGGCACGGTGGACACCAGCTCGCACGACGCGACGCCGTTCTCCAGCGTCCGGAACGCCGTCTTGCGCCCGCCCCGGCTGGGTTTGCCCACCGACTGCTTGGCCACCGGCTGCACCGTGCCCCCGGCGTCCTCGCGCGCCACCAGCTTGTACACCATGGACGCGGTCGGCGCCCCCGACCCGGTGACCACCGAGGTGCCGACGCCGTACCCGTCCACGGGCGCGGCGGCCAGCGCGGCGATGGAGTACTCGTCGAGGTCCCCGGTGACGACGACGCGCGTGCCGGTGGCGCCGAGCCCGTCCAGCATGCGCCGCACCTCGTGCGCGGCGACCCCGAGGTCGCCCGAGTCGATGCGCACCGCGCCGAGCCGCGGCCCGGCGAGCTCCACCGCCGTGCGCACCGCCTTGGCGACGTCGTAGGTGTCCACCAGCAGGGTCGTGTCCGTGCCGAGGAACTCGAGCTGCGCCTCGAACGCGTCGTGCTCGGAGTCGTGCAGCAGCGTGAACGCGTGCGCCGCCGTGCCCGCCGTCGGCACGCCGTACAGGCCGCCCGCCATGAGGTTGGACGTGGACGCGAACCCCGCCAGGTACGCCGCCCGCGCCGCCGCGACCGCCGCCGCCTCGTGGGTGCGCCGCGACCCCATCTCGATGATCGGCCGCTCCCCGGCCGCGCGCACCATGCGCGAGGCCGCGGACGCCACCGCCGAGTCGTGGTTCAGGATGGAGAGGATCACCGTCTCCAGCAGCACCGCCTCGGCGAACGTGCCGTCCACCACCATGATCGGGGAGCCGGGGAAGTAGCACTCCCCCTCGCCGTACCCGTGCACGTCCCCCGTGAAGCGGTACCCGGCCAGGAACTTCAGCGTGCGCTCGTCCACCACCCGCCCGCGCCGCAGGAACCCGATCTCCTCCTCGCCGAACCGGAACGCCTCCAGGACGTCGAGGACCCGCCCGGTGCCCGCGACCACGCCGTACCGCCGCCCCTGGGGCAGGTGGCGGGCGAACACCTCGAAGACCGCCCTGCGGTGCGCGGCGCCGCTGCCGAGCGCCGCCTCCAGCATCGTCAGCTCATAGTGATCGGTGAGCAACGCGGCGCTCATGGGCATCTTCACAAGTCGAAGAGTACGCACGGGGTAGGGCAGGATGGGAAGGTGGGTAGTACCGCTCCAGCCGAAGTGGCGCGTCCTGAGACGGACGTCCGCCCCGACCTGCCGTGGCTGACCATCGTCTGGAACGACCCGGTGAACCTCATGTCGTACGTCACCTACGTGCTGCAGACGGTGTTCGGCTACCCGAAGGCCAAGGCGGAGAAGCTCATGCTCGACGTCCACCACAAGGGCAAGGCCGTGGTGGCCAGCGGCACCCGCGAGGAGATGGAGCGCGACGTGCAGATCCTCCACTCCTACGGCCTGTGGGCCACCGTCCAGAAGGACTCGGCGTGAGCACGGGCTTCCGCGCGGCGCGGGGCGGCGGCGTCATGATCGAGCTGGACGCCGGCGAGGCGTCGATCCTGCGCTCGCTGGTGACGCAGATCCTCGGCCTGGTGCAGCCGGGCCCGGCCAGTGACGACCCCCTGGAGCGGGCCCTCGGCATCGGCGAGGCCGTGGAGCCGTCGGACCCGGTGCTGGCCCGGCTGTTCCCCTCGGCGTACGCCGACGACGACAAGGCCGCCTCGGAGTTCCGCCGCTACACCGAGGCCACGCTGCGCGACGGCAAGCGCGCCGACGCCGAGACGCTGCTCGACACCGCCGAGCAGGGCCGGGTGGAGCTGACCGGCGAGCAGGCCGAGGCGTGGCTGCGGGCGCTGAACGACGTGCGGCTGGCCCTCGGCGTGCGGCTGGAGGTCACCGAGGAGATCCACGACGAGCTGGCCGAGATGCGCGAGGACGATCCCCGCTACCCCGCGTTCGTCACCTACGACTGGCTGACCTACCTGCAGGACACGCTGGTCCGGGCGCTTTGGTAACTTCCAGGCATGCTGACGATCGCACGGGAGCTGGCCGACAAGATCATCGCCCATGCGTGGGCCGACCACCCGGACGAGGCCTGCGGGGTGATCGCCGGGCCGCTCGGCTCGGACCGTCCCGAGCGTTTCGTGCCGATGGAGAACGCCGAGCGCTCCCCGACGTTCTACCGCTTCGACTCGGTGGAGCAGCTCAAGGTGTGGCGCGAGATGGACGACCGCGACGAGGAGCCGGTGGTGATCTACCACTCGCACACCTCCACCGAGGCGTACCCTTCGCGCACCGACGTCTCCTACGCCGCCGAGCCGAACGCCCACTACGTCCTGGTGTCCACCGCCGACCCCGATGACGTGCAGTTCCGCTCGTTCCGCATCGTGGACGGCGTGATCACCGAGGAGCCGGTCGAGATCGTCGGCTGAGCCGTCCTAGACGCCTCCTAGTGCCGTTCCTAGTGTCGTCCCTAGTGCCGTCCTGGCAGCCCCGGTGGCGGCCATGGGGACGAAGGACGGGAAGCTGTACAGTTGTGTACATGCCGACGATCGACCCGGACATGGCGAGCGCCCCGGTGCGCGCCGGGCAGTCGTCGCCTGTGGCGCTCGTGCCGCCCGTGCAGAACCACCTGTTCGCGCACACGCCCTTCTTCGTCGTCTACGACTGTCCGTGATCGCGCCGGAATCCCCGCCGACCACTTAGTGTTCACAACCGCCGGGTGCCCGGTGACCCCACCGGCGACCGCTGACGACTTTAGAAGACACCGATCGAGGAGCCTGCCGCGATGGCCATCGAGGTTCGCATTCCGACCATCCTCCGTACGTACACCGACGGCGCCAAGTCGGTGAAGGCCGACGGAGCCACCCTCTCCGACCTGCTCGGCGACCTGGAGACCCGCCACCCGGGCCTGCGGGCGCGCATCGTGGACGACGGCGGCCTGCGCCGCTTCGTCAACGTCTACCTCAACGACGAGGACGTCCGGTTCCTCGGCGGCCTGGACACCCCGGTCGCCGACGGCGACACCGTGACGGTGCTGCCCGCCGTCGCGGGCGGCGCGCGCTGATCATGCGTTTCGAATCGCTGACCGGGTCCGTCGGGCACACCCCGCTCGTGGGGCTGCCCCGCCTGTCCCCTTCGCCGGACGTCAGGGTCTGGGCCAAGCTGGAGGACCGCAACCCGACGGGCTCGGTCAAGGACCGCCCCGCGCTGTGGATGATCCAGGAGGCGGAGAAGGACGGCCTGCTCACCCCCGGGTGCACCATCCTGGAGCCCACCTCCGGCAACACCGGCATCTCGCTGGCCATGGCGGCCGGGCTCAAGGGCTACAAGCTGATCTGCGTCATGCCGGAGAACACCTCGGAGGAGCGCCGCCAGCTTCTGCGCATGTGGGGCGCGCAGATCATCTCGTCCCCGGCGGCGGGCGGGTCCAACGAGGCGGTGCGGGTCGCCAAGCGCCTGGCCGCCGAGAACCCCTCGTGGGTGATGCTCTACCAGTACGGCAACCCGGCCAACTGGCGCTCCCACTACGAGTCGACCGGTCCCGAGCTGCTGGAGGACCTGCCGTCCATCACCCACTTCGTCGCGGGCCTCGGCACCACCGGCACGCTCATGGGGGTGGGGCGTTTCCTGCGTGAGCGGGTGCCCGGCGTGAGCGTCGTCGCCGCCGAGCCGAGGTACGGCGAGCTGGTGTACGGCCTGCGCAACGTGGACGAGGGCTTCATCCCGGAGATCTACGACGCGGACGTGCTGACCACGCGCTACTCGGTCACCTCGGCGGACGCGCTGCGCCGCACCCGCGAGCTGCTGTCGGCGGAGGGCATCTTCGCCGGCATCTCCACCGGCTGCGCCCTGCACGCCGCTCTCGGCATGGCGGCCAAGGCCGTCAAGGCGGGGGAGCGGGCCGACATCGCGTTCATCGTGGCGGACGGCGGGTGGAAGTACCTGTCCACCGGCGCCTACGAGGGCACCCTCGACGAGGCGGAGGACCGCCTCGAAGGCCAGCTCTGGGCCTGATCATCGCGCCTGCTCCGGGCCTCCGTTAGGGTGAGGGTCTAGAACAACATTCGGTACGGCCCGGAGCGAGGCGCATGACCAAGTTCGACGAGGCGACCCAGGCCGTCCGGGTCGACGTGACCACCTACGACGTGTGCCTGGACCCGGGTTACGTGGTCGGCGGCCCCCTCAACGGCGGCTACCTCATGGCGGTGATGCTGCGCGCGGCCGTGGACGCCTCGCCGTACGAGCACCCGGTGTCCACCTCCGCGCAGTTCCTGCGGGCGCCCGCCACCGGGCCCGCCCAGGTGCGCCTGGAGCCGCTCAAGACCGGCCGCACCGCCGCGATGGCCCGCGTCACTCTCGTCCAGGACGGCGCCGCCTACATCGAGGCGCTGGTCACCACCGCCACCCTCACCGGCGAGCCCCCCGGCTGGACCGCCGGGCCCCCCGTCGCGATGCCGCCGCCCGAGGAGTGCCTGCCGCTGCCCGAGCCGAAGCCCGGGTCCAACATGACGCTCAACGCCCGCATGGACCTGCGCTTCGACCCGCCCACCGTCGGGTGGTTCACCGGCACGCCCACCGGCCGCCCCGAGTCCCGCGCGTACTTCCGCCTGTCCGAGCCGCAGGACCCCGACCCGTACGTGCTGGCCATGGCCGTGGACGTGCTGCCGCCGGTGGTGTTCTCCGCCGGGTACCGCGGCTGGGCCCCCACGGTGGAGCTCACCTGGCACCTGCGGGCCCTGCCCGCGCCCGGCTGGCTCACCCTGTTCGGCCAGGGGCGGCTGGTCAGGGACGGGTGGTTCGACGAGGAGGTCGAGGTGTGGGACGCGGCGGGGAACCTCGTCGCGCAGGCACGGCAGTTGGCCCGTCTTGGTAGGGGTTGAGGGCATCCGTCCGATGCCGGGCGGAGGATTACTCCGATGTGAGGATTCTTACCGCGAGCGATTGTTCATGGTCCCCTAACCTTGGGCATCATGGTGGACATCGGGAGCGTCGCCCACGCGCCGTGGGTCAGCATGCTGGAATCGTCGTCCGGGCCCCGGCCCCCGGGCCCCGCGGTCGGGGTCTTCGACAGCGGCGTCGGCGGGCTCACCGTGGCACGCTCGATCATCGACCAGCTCCCGAACGAGTCGATCCTCTACGTCGCCGACACCGCCCGCCAGCCGTACGGCCCGAAACGCATCGCGCAGGTGCGGGCGTACGCGCTGGAGGTCATGGACCACATGGTCGAGCACGACGTGAAGATGCTGGTCATCGCGTGCAACACCGCGAGCGCCGCCATGCTGAGGGACGCCAGGGAGCGGTACGACGTGCCGGTGGTCGAGGTCATCCAGCCCGCCACCCGCCGGGCCGTGCGGGCCACCAGGAACGGCCGGGTCGGCGTGATCGCCACCCGGGCCACCATCGAGTCGATGGCCTACCACGACGCGTTCGCCGCCGCGCCTGACGTCCGCATCACGGGGGTCGCCGCGCCGCGGTTCGTGGAGTTCGTGGAGCGGGGCGAGACGATGAGCGACGAGCTGATCGAGGTCGCCCGCGAGTACCTGCGGCCGGTGGTCGAGGACGGCTGCGACACCCTCATCCTCGGCTGCACCCACTACCCGCTGCTCACCGGCGCCATCTCGTACGTGGTGGGCAACGAGGTCACGCTGGTGTCCAGCGCCGAGGAGACGGCCAAGGACGTCTACCGCATCCTGCACGACCGGGGCCTCGCGGCCTCCGCCGGCACCCCCGTCCACCGGTTCCGCGAGACCGGTGACGGCACCCTCTTCGCCCACCTCGGGCGGCGGTTCCTCGGTCCGGAGATCGGCACCGTGGAACGCGCCCTGGTGGGCGACGCCCCAGGCGAAGAGGCGCTCACCGCGCCCAGCTAGCCCTGTTTTCCGCACGAGCCCGAAAGTTCTTGGTCAGATGCTATGTCGTTGTCCGGCACGGTGGGTGATCGGTGCAGGTCGTCGAGGGCGATGTGCGGAAAATGGGGCTGAGAGTCCGCAAGCGGGGCCGACGGTGACCGGCCCGGGTACGTCTTAAGGAGGCCGTTGGTGAAGCTGACGATCGTCGGGTGCGCGGGGAGCTTCCCCGGGCCGGACAGTCCCGCGTCGTGTTACCTGCTGGAGGCGGAAGGGTTCCGGCTGCTGCTCGACTTCGGCAACGGCGCGCTCGGTGTGCTGCAGCGGCACATCGGGCTGTACGACGTGGACGCCATCTGCCTGTCCCACCTGCACGCCGACCACTGCCTCGACCTGTGTGTCTACCACGTGGTGCGCACCTACTCGCCCGAGCGGCCCTTCCCCCGCGTGCCGGTGTACGCGCCCCGCGAGGCGCCACGGCGCCTGTCGGCGGCCTACGGCATGTCCGAGGAGCCGGGCCTGGAGACCGCCTTCGCGTTCGAGGCGCTGCGCCCCGGCACGTTCACCGTGGGGCCGTTCGAGGTGACCGCGGCGCAGATGAACCACCCGGTCGAGACCTACGGCTTCCGCGTCTCGCACGGCGGGCACTCGGTCGCGTACTCGGCCGACACGGGGGAGTGCGCCGAGCTGGTGAAGCTCGCCGCGGGGGCCGACGTGCTGCTGTGCGAGGCGTCGTGGCCCGACCGTCCCGGCACGCCTCCCGACCTGCACCTCAACGGACGGCAGGCGGCCGAGCACGCGGCCAGGGCGGGGGTGGGCACGCTCGTGCTCACCCATCTGGTGCCGTGGTACGACCCGGAGGTCATCCACGCCGACGCCGGCCGCGGGGGCTTCGACGGCACGGTGCGGCTCGCGCGCAGCGGCGAGGTGTACGACCTCGGCTGAGCGGACGGAGGCGCGCCGCGGATGACCTAGGGTGATGCTCATGGCACGCCACGATGGACGCAGTCCCGATCAGCTCAGGCCCGTCACGATCACCCGCGGCTGGCTCCCGCACGCCGAGGGGTCGGTGCTGGTGGAGTTCGGCGCCACCACGGTGCTGTGCGCCGCCTCCGTGCAGGACACCGTGCCCCGGTGGCGCCGGGGCAGCGGGCTCGGCTGGGTGACGGCGGAGTACGCCATGCTGCCGCGTGCCACCAACACCCGCACCGACCGCGAGTCGGTGCGCGGCAAGATCGGCGGCCGCACCCACGAGATCTCCCGGCTGATCGGCCGGTCCCTGCGGGCCTGTGTCGACTACAAGGCCCTCGGGGAGAACAGCATCGTCCTCGACTGCGACGTGCTGCGCGCCGACGGCGGCACCCGCACCGCGGCCATCACCGGCGCGTACGTCGCCCTGGCCGACGCCGTGCGCTGGATGCGCAAGCGCAAGATGTGCCCCGGCGACCCGCTGGTCGACTCGGTCGCCGCCGTCTCGGTGGGCATCGTGGGCGACACCCCGCTGCTGGACCTCTGCTACACCGAGGACGTCGCCGCCGAGACCGACATGAACGTCGTCATGACCGGCTCCGGCGAGTTCGTCGAGGTCCAGGGCACCGCCGAGGGGGTCCCGTTCTCGCGCGGCACCCTCGACTCCCTGCTCGACCTCGCCACCGCCGGCTGCACCCGGCTGACCGAGGTCCAGCGCGAGGCCCTGGCGTCGTGACCCGCCCGGCCTCGTCGCGCGCGGCCGGGACAAATCAGTGGCACCAGGCCGCCGTCGCGCGCCACCCTGGTACCTCCACGGCGCTCACCCCACAGAACGGAGCCTTCGCATGAACAGGGTGGTGCTGGCCACGCGCAACCCCGGCAAGATCGAGGAGCTGCGCCGCATCCTCTCCGAGGCCGACGGCAAGATCGACCTGATCGGCCTGGACGAGTACCCCGAGATCGGTGACATCCCCGAGACCGGCCTCACCTTCGCCGAGAACGCCCTCATCAAGGCCCGCGCCGTCGCCGAGGCCACCGGCCTGCCCGCCGTGGCCGACGACTCCGGCCTCTGCGTGGACGCCCTGAACGGCATGCCCGGCGTCCTCTCCGCCCGCTGGTCCGGCCGCCACGGCGACGACGACGCCAACCTGGACCTGCTGCTGGCCCAGATCTCCGACGTCCCCGACGCCCACCGCGGCGCCCACTTCACCTGCGCCGCCGCCTTGGTCCTCCCCACGGGCGAGGAGCAGGTCGTCGAGGGCGTGCTGGAAGGCGAGATCATCCGCGCCCGCAGAGGCACCGGCGGCTTCGGATACGACCCGATATTCCTCCCCACCGGCGAGACCCGCACCACCGCCGAGATGCCCCCCGCCGACAAGGACGCCACCAGCCACCGCGGCCGCGCCTTCCGCGCCCTGACCCCCCACATCCACACCCTCCTCGCCTCCTGACCCCACGCGGCGGGGCGGGTGGCCGTCCGGGGGCCGGATGCCGGTCGTAACCAGGGCGTAAGAATCACCAAGGGCTGTTGGGCGTAGCGTTCAGGCTGTGGAGAACGTGCAAGAGGCCCGGCGTGGGCAGGTCTGGGCCGGAGGGCTCATCGGGGTCGTGGCGGCGGCCGTGGCCCTCGGGGTCGGGCAGCTCGTCGCGGGGGTGCTGAACCCCAAGGCGTCGCCGGTGGTGGCGGTGGGGGACGCCGCGGTGGACGCCTCGCCCGCGGCGGTCAAGGACTGGGCGATCCGGACGTTCGGCACCAACGACAAGCTGGTGCTGATCACCGGCATCGTCGTCGTGCTGGCGCTGATCGCCGCCGGGCTCGGGGTGCTCGCACGGCGGCGGCCGAGCTGGGCCACGGCGGGGGTGCTGGCGTTCGGGCTCGTCGGCGCGGTGGCGGCCATGGGGCGGCCGGACGCGGGGCCGCTGGACGTCCTGCCGTCCGTGCTCGGCGCCGCCGTCGGCGCCTGGGCACTCAAGCTTCTCGCCCGCCGTACCTGGCGGGAGGCGGACACCATCACCCCGGACGACGCGGACACGGTCACCGAGTACCCACGGGCCCATCCGGTGGGCGAACTCGACCGCCGCGGCCTCCTCACCGGCGTGGTGGCGGGCGTCGTCGTGGCCGGGGCGAGCGAGCTCGCCGGCCGCGGCCTG
Organism: Sphaerisporangium sp. B11E5; assembly: GCF_039871875.1. Taxonomy (NCBI): domain Bacteria; kingdom Bacillati; phylum Actinomycetota; class Actinomycetes; order Streptosporangiales; family Streptosporangiaceae; genus Sphaerisporangium; species Sphaerisporangium sp. B11E5. The sequence continues at coordinate 137,772 of NZ_JBDPMD010000009.1, forward strand.
GCGGCGCGCCTCAACGTCGACCGGGCCCGCGCCGGCGTGGCCCTCCCCAAGGCGGCCAAGCCCCTGCCCGCCCTCCCCGAGGGCGTGGACCTCCGCATCAAGGACCTCTCCCCGTTCACCACGCCCAACAAGGACTTCTACCGCGTCGACACCGCCCTGGTGATCCCGCAGGTGGACCCCAGGACGTGGACCCTCAAGATCCACGGCATGGTCGACCGCCCGGTGGAGCTGACCTTCGCCGACCTGCTCAAACGCCCCCTCTTCGAGAGCGACGTCACCCTCGCCTGCGTCTCCAACGACGTCGGCGGCCCGTACGTCGGCAACGCCCGCTGGCTCGGCGCCCGCCTGGCCGACGTCCTGCGGGACGCCGGCATCCGTTCCGGCGCCGACATGCTCCTCTCCACCTCCTCCGACGGCTGGACCTGCGGCACACCCGTCGACATCGTCATGGACGGCAGGGACGCCATGCTCGCCATCGCGATGAACGGCGAGACCCTGCCGGTGTCCCACGGCTTCCCGGTCCGCCAGGTCGTGCCCGGCCTGTACGGCTACGTCTCGGCCACCAAGTGGGTCACCGACATCAAGGTGACCCGCTTCGACCAGGACGAGGCGTACTGGACCCCACGCGGCTGGTCCCCGCAGGGCCCCGTCAAGACCCAGTCCCGCATCGACGTCCCCCGCGGCGGTTCCACCATCACCCCCGGCCCCACCACCATCGCCGGCGTCGCCTGGGCCCAGCACCGCGGTGTGGACGCCGTCGAGGTCCAGATCGACAAGGGCCCCTGGCAGCAGGCCCGCCTGGCGGACGTCCCGAGCCCCGACACCTGGCGCCAGTGGGTACTGGAGGGCTGGAACGCCACCCCCGGCAACCACACCATCGCCGTCCGCGCCACCGACGCCACCGGTTACACCCAGACCGACAAGTACGCGCCCCCCGCCCCGGACGGCGCCACGGGCTGGCACTCCGTCCTGGTCGTCGTGAAGTGACCACGGCCGGAGCCCCAGCTTCCTGCCCGGTTCCCCCGCCCGAGCCCCTCGGTGGTGCCTAGCATCGGGCCTTCGACCGGGACGATTTTCGGGGGGAACATTGTCCAGAGCCGGTCACGGGGGCGCCTCGCGGCACACGCCCACAAGCGTGATCTACAACCCCGTGGTGACATCCGACGGCACCCGCTGGCGCGACTACGAGATCGCGGCCGACCTGCCCGCCGCGCCGCCGGCCGGCCGTTTCGAGCGGCGGCACGCCCGGCCCTCCGGCTACGGGGAGCCGCCGGACTGGTTCGACCGCCCCGACCGCCCCGCGCGCCTGGACACCTGCCGCGTGTACGGCGTGCCAGGGGGCTTCGCCTGGCCGGACCCGCAGGTCCAGCGGGACCTGTGCCAGGCGGTGGCCGACGGTGCCCGCTTCCCCGACCCTCGGGGCACGTGGCTGCGGCTCGTCAACGGGGAGGGCCCCGGGGAGGACCCGTTCCGCGCCACCAACGCCCTGGACTGCGCGCTCGCGGTGGTGTCCACCTGGCACGGCGAGCCGGTGGTGGCCGCGCCCCGGCAGCCCGAGTACGACCGCGTCGGCCGCCCGTCCCTGCGAGGCGAACCCGGGGGCGCGGCCCGTGCCGAGCGCTGGCTCGGGCACCGCTTCGAGTACGTGGGGCAGGGACGGCGGGCGTACACACTGGTGTCGCACCGCGTGGAGGCCGCCGGCCACGGCGCCGCCGCCGTCCTCATCACCCGCTGGCCCTCCGGGGGAAGCCACGCGTCCAACGCCCTCAACGCGGCCGGTGAGGTGGTCTGGGCCGACGGCCAGCGTGGCCACACCTCCCTTGAGCCCCCCGCGGGCCCGGTGGCCGGTGTCTTCTGCGTCATCACCGACCGCTCGGGCCGGCGCCGATGAGAGAGCTGTCCCCCGCACAGGCCCGGGCACTGGCCGAGGAGTACCTCAACGGCGCACTCCCCGCCGAGGAGGCCACCGAGGTAGGCCTGCACTCCTTCGCGTCCGGCCACATCGCCTGGGCCCGCCCCTCCGACCCCCCCGACCCCGGCACCCTCCCAGGCACCATCGGCGGCGCCTGCGTGGTCATCGACCGCCACACCGGCGACCTGACCATCCACCCTCTCCTCAACCCGGAGTCCATCGCCACCCAGTGGCCCGGCCCACACCCTCGCTGAGCGCCGGGCCACCGCGGCCGGGTCAGTCGGCGGCCAGGGAGCCGACGATCGACGTGCGGGCCGCTCGGCGGGCGGGGAGTACGGCGGCCAGGACGCCGGCCAGGCCGGAGAGGGCGATGAAGGACAGGACCTGGGGGAGGGGGACACGGAACAGGGTGCCTTCCACGAGGGATGTGGTGGCGGCCCAGCCGAAGACGATGCCCAGGGTGACGCCGACGAAGGCGCCGATGAGGCCGAGGACCAGGGCTTCCAGGGAGAGCATGCGGCGGAGTTGGGGGCGGGTGAGGCCCAGGGCTCTCAGGAGTGCCGACTCGCGGGTGCGTTCGTGGACCGAGAGGCTGAGGGTGTTGGCGATGCCCAGCAGGGAGATCAGGATCGCCAGGCCGAGGAGGCCGGTGACGATCACCAGGAGCATGTCCAGGGCCTGGGCGAACTGGCCCTTGATCTCGGCGGCGCTGAGGACCCTCGCGGTGGGGTACGACGCGGTGGCGGCCTCGACGGCCCTGCGGGCGGTGGCGGTCGCGACGCCGTCCTTGGCGTTCACCAGGACACGGGTGTCGCCCATCGTGCCGTAGTAGCCGGTGAAGGCGGCGGCGGGGACGACGACGTCGGGCATGGGCATGGTGTCGTCCTCGAACAGGCCCGCGACCCGCACCCGTGCCGGGCCCGCCTCGGGGGTGTCCAGGATCAGGGTGCCGCCGGGGCGGACGGCGAGGGTCTTGGCGACGCGGTTGCCCACCACGACCGCGCCGGGGACGAAGTCGCGGCTGGAGCCCTCCAGCAGGACCGGCGTGAACGGGCCGGCGAACGTGCCGACGAGCACCGGCCCGCGGTGCCCCTCGACCTTGCCCTCGGTCTCCTTGACGCTCACCACCGAGCTCAGCTCGGGCCGGGTCCGCAGGCCCTCCGCCAGGGACGACGGCAGCGCACCGCCGTCGCGGTCGGCGCTGCTGTACTGGGCCGCCACCATGAAGTCGACGGGGAACTGCTGGTCGATGCGGGCGGTGAACGTCGCCCCGACGGTCGCGGTGATCACCGAGATGAGGGTCACCAGCGTCACCCCGATGGTCAGCGCCACGGTCGTGGTGGCGGACCGTTTGGGGTTGCGCCCGGAGTTGGTCACCGCGAGCCGGCCGGGCACCCCGCCCAGTTTGGCGGGCAGCCACCCGGCGACCGCGCTGAGCGGCCGCACCAGCACCGGGCCGAGGATCAGGACCGCGCAGAACGTCAGCACGCCGCCGGCCATCACGACGAACAGCGCGGCCTGCCCGGCTTCCATGATGACGCCGGCCGCGGTGACCCCGCCCCCGGCCAGCAGGAACAGCCCGGCGAAGATCATGCGCAGCACCCCGGCGCGGAACGTCTGCTCGTCGCTCTGGGTGCGCAGCGCCGCCACCGGCGCGACCCGGGTGGCCGTACGGGCGGGCAGCAGCGCCGCGGCCACCGTGACGAACAGCCCGATGGCCAGCGCGATCGCGATGGTGCGCGGCTCCGGCCACAGCCCGGCCGACGGCACGTCCTGGCCGAAGGCGCGCAGCAGCGCCAGCGCACCCGCGCCGAGTCCCACCCCGGCGAGCAGCCCCAGCCCGGACGAGATCAGCCCGACCACGACCGACTCCAGCAGCACCGACCCGAAGACCTGCCGCCGGGTCGCGCCGATGCACCGCAGCAGCGCCATCTCCCTGGCCCGCTGCGCCACCAGGATGTTGAACGTGTTGTAGATGACCAGGGCGGCCACCAGCATCGCGACCAGCCCGAACATCAGCAGGGCGAACATGACGACCTGGGCGTCCGTGCCCGCCGCCCTGGCGAGCTGCTTGCCGAGCTCCTCGCCGGTCATGACCTGGAACCGCCCGCCGAGCGCCGCCGACACGGCCGGCACCAGCGCGCCGGGGTCCGTTCCCTGCGCCGCCGCGACGTCGATGCCGGCGAAGGCGGACCGCCCGGTCATGGCCCGCGCCACCTCGGGGGTGTACCCGAGGGCGCCGGTGTAGGCGAGCTGCTGATCCACCCCGATGTCGAACAGCCCCACCAGGCGGAAGTCGTGCCGGGCGCCCTTGTGGTCCAGCACGGTCACGGTGTCGCCCACCGCGAAGCCGCGGGTCTTGGCGGTGTCCTCGTCCAGGATGGCCTCGCCGTCGCCGGCCGGCGCCACCCCCTTGGTGATCGTCGTGCGGTTGAGCCGCCCGGGGGTGACCGAGACGGCCGCCGTGGCGGCGTCGCCGACGGCCTTGCCGTCCTTGCCGAGGAGCGCGGCGTCCCCGCGCACCAGCCCGTGCGCCTCGGCGACGCCCGCCACCCCGGTGACCTTGGCGAGGTCCGCGGGCAGCACCTTGGCGGCGTTCTCGCCGGTGCGGGGCCGCACCGCGACGTCCACCTTGCTCGCCGAGGCGGCCATGCGCTGGTCGAACCCGGCCCGCATGGTGTCGGTGAGCACGAAGGTGCCCGCGATGAACCCCACGCCGAGGGTGATGGCCAGCGAGGTGAGCAGCAGCCGCAGCTTGTGGGTGCGCAGCCCCGCGAGCGTGGTCCTGATCATCGTCAGGCCTCCAGCTTCACGAGGGTGTCCAGCACGGTCTGCGGGGACGGCGCCATCAGCTCGGTGACCAGCACACCGTCACGCAGGAACACCACACGGTCGGCGTACGAGGCCGCGACCGGGTCGTGCGTCACCATGACGATGGTCTGGCTCAGCTCGCGCACCGACGCCCGCAGGAACGACAGCACCTCGGCGCCGCTGCGCGAGTCGAGGTTGCCGGTCGGCTCGTCCGCGAAGATGACCTGCGGCTTGCCGATCAGGGCGCGGGCCACCGCGACCCGCTGCTGCTGCCCGCCGGACAGCTCGCTCGGCCGGTGCTTCAGCCGGTCCCGCAGCCCCACCGTGCTGATGACGGCGTCGAACAGGTCCTCGTCCGCCTGGCGGCCCGAGATGTCCAGGGGCAGGCGGATGTTCTGCTCGGCGGTGAGCGCCGGCAGCAGGTTGAACGCCTGGAAGATGAACCCGACGCGTTCGCGCCGCAGCAGCGTCAGCTTCTTGTCGTTCAGCTTGGTGATGTCCACGTCGCCGACGCGCACCTCGCCGGCGGTCACCGTGTCGAGGCCCGCCAGGCAGTGCATGAGCGTCGACTTGCCCGACCCCGACGGCCCCATGATGGCGGTGAACGCTCCCGTGCCGAACGCGACGTCCACCCCGCGCAACGCGTGCACGGCGGTGTCACCGGTGCCGTAGACCTTGGTCACCCCTCTGGCGGTCACGGCGGCCGTGGTCTGGGTCTCTCTGCCGGTGAGGGTCACGATGGCTCCCTGAACAGTACGGATCTCATGGTGATCCCACGCTATGAGCGCATCGGGCCGGTTACCTGAGCCTTGGGAACGGGCTCTCGATCAGCCCACGGTGGCGTCCGGCGCGCCGGTTGCGACCGGGGAGGTACCGGGTCTCCGACTCAGGGCTGATCCCGGATCCTCCCCGGGACGTGTCACACCTGGTCGGAGCCGGGACGGCCGAGCGGCTTGATCAGGCCGGTCTCGTAGGCGTACACGACGGCCTGGGCGCGGTCGCGGACGCCGAGCTTGGCGAGCACACGGCCGAGGTGGGTCTTGACGGTCGCCTCGGCGAGGGTGAGCCGTGCGGCGATCTCGCTGTTGGACAGGCCGCGGCCCACCAGCACCAGCACCTGCCGTTCGCGCGCGGTGAGGTCGGCCAGCGGGCCCCCGGACGCGGACTCCGGGCCGGGCAGGTGGGCGGTGAAGCGCTCCAGCAGGCGCCGCGTCGCGCTCGGCGCCATGACGGCGTCCCCGGCGTGCACCGAGTGGATGGCGCTCACCAGGTCCGACGGCGGCACGTCCTTCAGGAGAAACCCGGACGCGCCCGCCTTGAGTGCCGCGTACGCGTAGTCGTCCAGGTCGAACGTCGTCAGGATGAGCACCTTCGGCGGGTCGGGCAGTTCCCTGATGCGCTGCGTCGCCTCCACCCCGTCCATGTTGGGCATGCGGACGTCCATCAGCACCACGTCGGCGCTCACCGTGCCGACCAGCGCCACCGCGGCGGCCCCGTCGGCGGCCTCACCGACGATCTCCAGGTCCGGCTGGGCGCCGAGCACCATGCGGAACCCCGCGCGCACCAGCTCCTGGTCGTCCACCAGCACGACCCTGATGCTCATGCGGCCCTGCTCACCGGCAGCCGCACGTTGACCTGGAACCCGCCGCCGGGCACCGGGGACGCGCGCACGCTGCCGTCGTACATCGCGACCCGCTCGCGCATGCCGATCAGCCCGTGCCCGTCGATGCTGCGGGGTGCGGCCGCGCCGCGCCCGTCGTCGGTGACCTGGAGCAGGACCTCGCGTCCGCTGTACGTCATCTCGACCCGGGCTCTGGCGCCGGGGCCGCCGTGCTTGAGGGTGTTGGTGAGGGCTTCCTGGACGACGCGGTAGATCACGAGCTGTTCGCCCTCCGGCAGGTCGATCGGGGTGCCGCCGACGCTGAACTCTACCGCCATGCCGGAGCGGCGCACCTGGGCCACGAGATCGTCGAGTTGCGCCACGCCCGGCTGCGGCGCGTAGTCCTCCTCCTGGCCGTCCTGCCGCAGCATGCCGACCAGCCGCCGCATCTCGGCGAGCGCCTGCCGGCCGGTGCGGGAGATGGTCTGCAGGGCCTGGCGCGCCTGCTCGGGGTCGGTGCCGATGGCGAACCCCGCGCCGTCCGCCTGGACGATCATCACGCTGACGTTGTGCGCCACCACGTCGTGCAGCTCACGGGCGATCCTCGCCCGCTCGGCGGCGGTGGCGATGCGGGCCTGCTGGTCGCGTTCCCGCTCGGCCCGCTCGGCGCGCTCCTCCAGGCTCTCCAGGTAGCGGCGCCGCGTGTTGGCGTAGATGCCGGCGATCCACGGGCTGAGCACGAAGAACGAGCCGGAGATCACGGCGATCGGCTGGACGGCGACCTCCCAGCGGACCAGCGCCAGGATCAGGCCGAGTTCGACGACCGCACCCGCCGCCACCGCCCACCTCAAGGCGCAGCGGGCCGCCACACCGTACATCGCGACGAACACCGCGAGGTTGGCCGGGATGGGCTGGACCCCCGCCAGCCACTGGCCGAAGCACACCAGCGCGATGACCGCGAACATCTGCACCGGGCGGGCGCGCCGCCAGATCAGAGGGACCAGGAGGGCGGCCGACAGCAGCACGTAGCCCGGGATGCCGAGCGCTCTGCCGCCGGGCGACATCGACCCGGTGTACGCGGGCAGGGCCAGCGCGCACAGCAGGAGGAGGGGGGCGATGGCGAGGCCGTCGACCAGTCTGCGATGGCCTGACCCCCACGCGCGCACTCTGCCGAACACGTCACCAACACTACGTTCGGCCCGGTCACGGACTGTCCGTCTGGAGAGGGATCTGCGGCTACGACCCAGGTCGTACACAGGACAAATGCCCTTACACCCCTCTTACGCCGCATGCGGGATAGTTCTTGCAGGGAGCCACCCTCGGGTGGATAAAGGGAGACCGCGATGCGGGTCGACGCCGACGGGTCGCGTGGCAGGGGGAGAAGCCACGCGGCCCGGGAGACCTCGCCCGCCGCGTCTCCGCCTCTCCTGGCGCAGGAGCCCCATGCCCAGCGGGCCCTCAGCGCGAAGGCCGCCCCCAGGTGGTGGGGGCGGCCTTCGCTACTTCTCCAACGACAAGGACCTGGTGGGGTCGGTGGGATTCGAACCCACACTGTCAGGTACCTAAAACCTGTGCCTCTGCCATTGGGCTACGACCCCGCGTAGGCGTTCGCCATCCTAATTGAGCATGGGCGGCACCCGTAGCGACTGGCGTGGTGACCGTTAGTCCAGGTCCGGGGTCATCCTGCTGGCTCCCGGCTCAGTTGATGCCGAGCTCCTTGCGCAGACGGGCCACGTGGCCGGTCGCCTTCACGTTGTACATGGCCTTCTCGATCCTGCCGTCCGGATCGATGACGAACGTGGACCGCAGCACGCCGAGGATGGTCCTGCCGTAGTTCTTCTTCTCGCCGTACGCGCCGTACTCCTGGTGGACCTTCAGCTCCGGGTCCGACAACAGCGGGAACGTCAGCGCGTCCCGCTCGGCGAACTTCGCGAGCTTGGCCGGCGTGTCCTTCGACACCCCGAGCACCACGACCCCCGCCGCGTCCAGCGCCGACAGGCTGTCGCGGAAATCACAGGCCTGCGTGGTGCACCCGGGCGTCATCGCCGCCGGGTAGAAGTAAAGGACGACCCGCTTGCCGCGGTAGGAGTCGAGGCTGATATCCGTGCCGTTCGAGTCGGGCAGCGTGAAGCCGGGGGCGGCGTCCCCTGGTTCGAGTCTGATCTCAGTCACGCCAGCCAACTTACGGCACGCGACACCTGGCACGCCCACCGTGCCGCACGGTGACCGGACCTGACAGACTGATCGCTGCAAACACGGCACGCCGGACGGGGCGGCGACGAGGAAAAGGGGATCGAGTCATGGCGGACACCGATCCAGAGGCGCTGGAGCGGAACATCGAGCGCACCCGGGCGGAACTGGCGACCACGGTGGACGCCATAGTCAACCGCGTGAGCCCCAAACGCGTGGCCTCCCGCCAGATGGCCAAGGTCAAAGCCACCGCCGACCACCTCCTCACCTCCACCCGCGACCTGATCGCCCCCCCACCGGCCTACGGCGACCTCACCGAGGACCCGGCCGACCAGCCCCCGCCGTCCCTGGCCCCCCTCCTGATCGGCGTAGGCGCGGTGGTAGCGGTGGCCGCCACCATCACCCTGTGGCGCCGCCGCCGCAGGCGCTGACCCCCGCCCCCAGACCACCACTCCCGTCGTCCGGCCACCACTCCCGTCGTCTGGCGCCACTGCTCCCGGGTTGCGGCCGTCGGTCCCGGGTTCTGGCCGCTGGCCGTGGGTTCCGGCTGTCGGCCCCGACGCAGGCTTCCTGCTCCCGCACCTCACGGCCCTTGATCGGCGCCGCGACGGCGGGACGTCGTACGGCGAATCCGGCGCCGCCGTACGGCGGTTCACCCGGGGTGTGCCTAAAGGAATGCCTTTCCCTCGCCTCGATAAGTGGGAACGGTGCCCACCACCCGGTCGCCCTCCACCAGGTGCAGACGGTCGAAGCGTTCGCACAGTTCCCCGGCTTTGGCGTGCCGGAACCACACGCGATCGCCGATGCGCAGGTCGTCGGCGGCAGGCCCGAGCAGCGGGGTCTGGACCTCGCCGGCACCTTCGCGCGCCTCGTACCGTAGCCCCGCGGGCAGGTACGGCTGGGGCAGCCGTGACGCCCCAGGAGGACCGGAAGCGGGATGCCCCCCGCCGAGGACCGTCACCACACCAGGTCCGGGCCGCCGCACCACGGGCATCGCGAACAACGCGGCGGGCCGCCCGGCGAAGCCGCGGTAGAAGTCGAACAGGCGCGGATGGTAGAACCCCGACCCGGCCGTGAGCTCGGTGACGGCCTTCTCCCGGGTGGTCTTCTCCAGGGAGCCGGTGCCACCGCAGCCCGTTGACGAACTCCAGGTCGGCGACCTGACGTACCGCCCGCACGATGCGGCCCCGCCGGATCGTCAGCTCCCGCCGTGACCGCGCCTGCGTCCACCGCAGCAGATGCCCGTACACCCCGGGCACCCGGTCCCCGACCCCGGCGATCTGCGCCTCGTACGCCATCACCCCGACCAGCCGGAACCCCGGCCGCTTGGCGATGAGCCCCGCCAGATCGGCCGCCTGCCCGGGCTCGCGCACCGAGGACCGCAGCACACCGGCCCGCAGCCGCCCCCCGAACGCGACGAACGCCGCGTCGACGTCCAGGCACACCCGGATCTCCCGCCGCGGGGCGACCCCGCGCACCGCGTCGTCGATGAGGTCCAGGTGCTCCTCACAGTCCACCATCACGCAGACGGCCTCGGCGGCCCTGCCGTCCCCCGCCAGTTCGGCCAGCGCCGCGCGGTCGGCCGTGGGGTAGGCCACCAGGATGTCGGTGAACCCGCCAGAGGCCAGCCACAGCGCCTCAGGGAGCGTGAACGCCATCACCCCGGCGTACCCGTCCGTCTCCAGCACCCGCCGCAGCACCTCGCGGCTCCGGATCGACTTGCTGGCCACCCGGATGGGCTTCCCCCGTGCCCGCAGCGCCATGGCCAGGCCGTTCGCCCGCATCGCCTCCAGATCGACGATCGCGAACGGCGGCTCCAGGTCCGCGGTTGCCGTGTCGTACCGCTGACGATCGTCCATACCCGCAGCGTAACCCGCCCAGCTAACGCGAGCCTAGGTCATGTTTCCTTTGCGGCGTCGCCCGGTGTACCGCAGCCCCTCCCCGAGCAGCGGCCCCGTCTCCAGGGACGCCGTGGTCGTGACCTCGGGGCCCGGCCCGGACGGGCGCGCCGCCCGCCGTCCGAACGCCAGCCCGGCCGCGACGCACGCCACCGGGATCACCGGCACCACGTACCGATGGTCGAACGCCGCGATCAGCGGCGGCACCACCAGCAGCACCACCGCGGACACCCACGGCAGCAGCACCGGCGCGCCGAGCCGCCGCCACCGCCGCACCACCCCCGCCAGCCCCAGCAGCAAGATCGCCGCCAGCAGCGGCCCCCGCACGTACCCCTGGGTCTGGTACGCCCGCAACCACCCCGCGTACGGCTCCACCACCGCCGTGTCCCCCCGCGTGCCCTGGTAGGCCGCGGTCAGCTCGGGCGCCGACTTCCCCCCGGACGCCTCCTTGTCGTCGAAGGGATCGACGGCCCGGGGGAAGACGTACGCACTCTGCGGCCCCTTCGTCGGGTAGACCCGACGCGTCCACTCGAAAGCCCACAAAGCATCCCCGACCCCCGTGCGGAGGAAGTCGAGCGGCTGCGCCAGGATCGCCTCCCGCGCGAACCGCCCGCTCAGCCGCTCCCGGTCCGCGTCCTTCTCCACGGCCGCCAGCGGCGACTCCGCGTCCCAGATGTACTTCGGCGGCGTGAGCCGCGGCCCCGTGGGGCACAGCACCCGCTCCTCACCGGTCACCCGCATCTTCGAGCAGTCCGCGAAGGACATCGTCCGCGCCCACAACCACACGTTGCTCTGCCCGAGGCCGTACGACCCGTGCACGCTGTGGAACCACACCGCGTACCCACCCACCCCGAGCACCGCCACCAGCCCCGTCGCCGCCACGGCCCGCCACCCTGCCCGTCCCAGCACCATGCCGGCGAGCACCACGACCACCACCGCGAGACCCACCGTCCGCGTCAACGTCGCCGCCGTCAGCAGGGCCCCCGCGAGCACGGCCGCCCACACCGGTGGCCTCCGCCACCAGAGCACCACCGCGATCCCGGCCGTCACGAGGAACGTGAACAGCAGGTCGGCCATCACCAGGTGCTCAAGCTGCACCATGTGCACGTCCAGCAGGACGGGAGCCGCGGCCAGTGCCGCCCCCCACCCCGGCAACCGCCCCCGCCGCCGCACCACCGCGTAGACCAGCACCCCCATCGCCAGCCCCAGCAGATGCTGCGCCACGGTCACCGCCGTGAAGCTCCGCAGCGGCCACAGCCCCCACAGGAACAGCGAGTAGCCCGAGGGCCGCGACTCCAGCGGCTGCGGATCCACGCCCGCGTTCACGTAGACGAACGAGTCCGCCCAGAACCACAACGCCGGCCGGTACCCCAGCTCGGCGACCACCCGCAACGCGACCCCGCCCAGCAGCGGGAGCACGAACACCCAGTGCTCCCGCCAGAACCCCGGCGCGCGCCGCCCCGCAGCCGCCGCGGACCTGGCGGCAACCGTAGGAGCAGCACCCGGTCCCACCTGAACCTCCTGACGCCGACGCCGGGATCCCTCATGCTAGGCGTCTGCCGTCACCCCGTCCGCACCGCCGTCGAACTCTCAGAGAAGTCACCAGATGAGACCGAGCGCGCGGATCGCCCGCGAGTAGTGCCGGGAAAGCTCGGCGTCGACGCGGTCGGACGCGTCCTCGCTGAGCAGCTCCTCCCGCCCGTGCCGGGAAGCGCCGTCATCGCAGACCGCCGCGGACCGCCGGATCTCGGTCACGGCCGCCCCCCGCAACGCCGCCGCCTGGAGCGGCGCGAGGAAACTCCTGCTCGCCATCAGCTCGGCGAGCCGCGCCTTCTCGACGTCCGTGACGATGCCCCAGGCCGGCGCGGGGCGCGGCGCCACGTCGCGGACGAGCCGGAGCAGTGCCCGCTCCAGCAGCAGCACCGGCCAGCCCAGCACCGTGCCGAGCACCTTGTCCAGCATCCCGGCCGCCTCGTAGGACCCGCGGGGCGCCGCCGCCCCGAGGATCGTCGCCATGTACATGTGCGTCTCCCCGCGCGCCGCGAGGATCTTGCCGCTCCGGAACGTCTCCCGCCACTGCGCCAGCGTCCACAGGGCCCCGCCGGCCACGACCCCGTCGTCCTTCGCCTCGCCGTAGGCCCTGACCAGGAGCACCACCCGCTGCCGCGGAGGCAGCGCCAGCCACAACGGCAACCCGACCAGAAGCACCGGCCGCCGCCCCCACCCCACCCGCAGGTACTCGGCCCCGACCGCCAGATCGTCCACCGCCACCCCCACCGGAGCCGGCACCCCCACCGCCCCGGCCACCCGCTCCGCCACCCCGTACAACTCCGGCGCCGCCCCCCGCTCCACCACCTCGGCGTCGGCCGGCAACCGCCGCGGCTTCGGGAACAACAACCCCCCGATCAGCAGAAGCAGCCCGCCACCCAGCCAGGCGAACAGGGAACCGGGGTTCGCCCCGATCACCCAGCCCCCTGACAAGATCCACATAAGCGTGAACGCGTGCACCCCCACCGCAAGAACCAGAGCCGCGGCTTTCTTTATGACTCTCATCCGAATAACTCCTTCCTCCAGCGAAAGAACGTGCCTTCTGTGAACTCCGCCGCACCGGACCGGCGGCAGCGGATACTCTGGGTAATGGATCGGCAACATTCCGTACCCACAATTCCTGTGGGCAGCCCCGTGAACCGCCAAGGTAATCCAGATGGCAGGAGAAGAATGTCCACCGAACGGTTGGATCCCTACGAATCCCCGCGCGCCCTCTTCGCCTACGAACTGCGCCGCCACCGCCAGGCCGCCGAACTGACCCAGCGTCAACTCGGCGAACGCATGGACTACTCCGACTCGTTGATCAACATGGTCGAGTCCGCCAAACGCCCCCCGACCCGTCGTTTCGCCGAACTGGCTGACCGCGCCCTGGGCCTGGACGGCGACATGGTCCGCCTCTACACCGCGACCACCTGGAACAAGGCCCCCGACTACCTCCGCCCGTGGCTGGAGGAAGAGGAGGACGCCACCTCCCTGCGCACGTGGCAACCATCGATCGTCCCCGGCCTGCTGCAGACGGAGTCCTACGCCCGGGAGATCCTGGCCACCTGGCCGAGCATCACCACCGAGGAACTGGACGAACGGCTGGCGAACCGCATGCAGCGCCAGTCGATCCTGACCCGCGAGAAGCCACCCGACCTCAACGTCTTGATCGACGAGGACGTGATACGGCACCCGATCGGTGGTGCCGCCGTCATGCGGGAACAGCTTGAGCACCTGCTTCGGATCGCCTCCCAACCGCATGTGGTGCTGCAGATGGTCCCCTACGCAGCACGTCCGCACTGCGGGCAAATGGGAGGCTTCGTCCTCGCCGAACGAAATGGCGTCGCTTATGCTGCGTTTGCGGAAGCGCAACCAGTCGGCCGCACTTTCGACGATCGTCGGCTGATCGCCGGCCTGGTTCGCCGGTATGACGCCATCAGAGCCGAGGCCGTGCCTGTCAAACAGTCACTCCGACTCATAGAGGAAGCGGTGGACCGAATTGGCGTATGACCTTCGGAATGCGCAGTGGCGGAAGAGCAGCTTCAGTGGCGACTCGGGTGAGTGTGTCGAGGTGGCATCGAATCTGCCCGGGGTTCGCCTTGTCCGTGACAGCAAGGACCCGGCCGGGCCGGTTTTGGCCGTCTCTACCGAGGGGTGGTCCGCGTTCGTGCGCGAGGTGAGAGCGACAGTTCTTCGTTGACCCGTGCGTGCAGGTCGCCGATAGCGGCGGCCTGCACGGTTCCAGTGTCACGGCTCCGGGGTGGTGAGCTTCCGGAAGATCGGCCTGGGGGTGGGGAGGCGGCCGTTCACGGGGGTGCACTGGGTGGCGATGCGGGTGGCGGCGTCGGGGAGGAAGGGGGTGAGGAGGTCGGCGGTGGTCCGGCAGGCGGTCAGCAAGGTGGTGAGGGTGGCGTCGAGGTACAGGGTGGCTTCGGGGGTGCCGGTGCGTTCTGATTTGGCGAGGTCCCAGGGGCGGATCTGGTTGATGTAGCGGTTGGCTTCGTCCACGACGGTCCAGAGGGCGGTGGTCGCCTTGCGGAAGTCGGCGTCGGTCAGGGCGGTGTCGATCCCGCCGGGGGCTTGTGACAGGGCCTTGGTGAGGGCGGTCGCCACGGGGGCGGGGGTGGGGGACACGGGGATGTTCCCGTCGCGGTAGCGGTGGAACATGGCCACCACGCGGTTGACGAGGTTGCCGAGGCCGTTGGCGAGTTCGTCGTTGGCACGGGCCACCAGGCGGGTCTCGGTGAAGTCGGCGTCGCCCACCTTGGGGACCTCGCGCAGGAGCCACCAGCGGACGGCGTCGGTGCCGTAGGTGTCCACCAGGGTCACCGGGTCCACGGTGACGGCGCCGGACTTGCTGATCTTGTGGCCGCCGGCGGTCAGGTAGTCGTGCACCAGGAGGTCGGTGGGGAGGGGCTGGCCGGCGGACAGGAGCATGGCGGGCCAGTAGACGGCGTGGAAGCGCAGGACGCCCTTGCCGAGGAGGTGGACGCGGCGGGTCGCGCCGGTCCACCAGCGGCGGTGGTCATCGGCGCCGGTGCCGTAGCCGAGAGCGGTGAGGTAGTTGCCGAGGGCGTCCCACCAGACGTAGATCACCTGGGTGGGGTCGCCGGGGACGGGGATGCCCCAGCCGCGGGCGCGTTCGACGGACCGGGAGATGGAGAAGTCGGAAAGGCCCGCCGCGATGAAGGCCAGCACCTCGTTGCGGCGGCCCTCGGGCTCGATGCGCAGGGCGCCGCCGGCGATCAGCTCGTGCAGGCGGCCGGCGTACCGGGACAGCCGGAAGAACCAGTTCTCCTCACTGACCCGCTGCGGCACGGTGCCGTGCTCCGGGCAGCGCCCCTCATCCAGCTCGGCCTCGGGGAAGAAGTGCTCGCAGCCGACGCAGTACAGCCCTTCGTAGTGCCTGCGGTACAGGTCCCCCGAGTCCCGGCAGGCACGCCAGAACCTCTCCACCCCGATCCGGTGCCGGGGGTCGCGACTGGTGCGGATCACGTCGTCCACCGACAGCGACAACGGCCCGGCCAGCCCGACGAACGCGGCGGCGTTGCCGTCCACGAACTCCTGGACACCCACCCCGGCGGCCTCGGCGGCCAGCACGTTCTTCAGCGAGTTGTCGTCCGTCCCGGTCTGGAACCTGACCCGCTCACCCCTGCGCCGGTGATGCCGGGCCAGCACGTCGGCCTGCACGAGCTCCAGAGCGAAGCCGAGATGCGGCCGCGCGTTGACGTACGGGATCGTGGTGGTGATGTACGTGTGCGGTGACGTCATCGGGGACCTCCCGGTTGTGACCGGAGCTCCGACCCGCGCACATGAATCGAGGCCCCGTGTGCAGGGCCTCGGAGAAGAACGTCCGTGCGTGCGTCAGCGGCCCCGTGAGCGGGGCATCATGACCTGACACTGGACGGCGTTCATGCTCGGAATGGTAGCAACCGGCGGCCGGGAGCGCCGCGAATAAACCCGTGGCCGAGGCCGGGGGAGCCGGGTTAGGTTCCGTCCATGGCCGAGATCCATGGTTCCTGCGACGACCGTTTCGCCGAGGTACGCGAGACCCTGGCCGCGTCGCTGGCCGACAACGACGTGGGTGCCTCGGTGGCGGTGTACGTGGACGGCGAGCCGGTCGTCGACATCTGGGGCGGCCACGCGGACGCGGCCCGCACCGTGCCCTGGGGACGCGACACCATCACCAATGTCTGGTCCATCACCAAGACCATGACCGCCCTGTGCGCCCTGATCCTCATCGACCGCGGCGAGCTCGACCCCGCCGCCCCCGTGGCCCGCTACTGGCCCGAGTTCGCCCAGGCCGGCAAGGAGGCCGTGGAGGTCCGCCACATCCTCTCCCACACCGCCGGCCTCCCCACCTGGGACATCCCGATGACGGCCGAGGACCTCTACGACTGGGAGAAGGCCACCGCGCTCCTCGCCGGCCAGCCCTCGCGCTGGAAGCCCGGCACCGAGGCCGGATACCACGTCGTCACCCAGGGCCACCTGGTGGGCGAGGTGGTCCGCCGGATCACCGGCCGCACCCTCGGCACCTTTTTCGCCGAGGAGGTCGCCCGCCCCCTGAACGCCGATTTCCACATCGGCCTCCCCGCCGAGCACGACCGTCGCGTCGCCCCCGTCATCCCCCCGGCGGTCCCTACCGAGCTCCCGCCGTCCGACATCGTCTTCAGCCCGGAGCTCCGTGCCGAGGAAGCCAACACCGAAGCCTGGCGCCGCGCCGAGATCCCCGCCGGCAACGGTCACGGCAACGCCCGTTCGGTGGCCGCCGTCCAGTCCGTCCTCACCTCCGGCGGCGCCCGCCTGCTCTCCCCCGAGGGCTGCGAACGCGCCCTTGAGGAGCAGTTCGCGGGCACCGACCGCTTCCTCGGCATGGAGATGCGCTACGGCCTCGGCTACGGCCTCCAGCCCGCCCAGCGCGTCTGCTTCTGGGGCGGCTGGGGCGGCTCTCTCGTCTGGAACGACCTCGACACCCGCATGACCGTCGCGTACGTCATGAACCGCATGCTCGACCAACGCACCCAAGGCGACGACCGCGCGTTCAGCATCGTCACGGCCGCTTACACGGGCGTCACCACGTGACCTTCTGGTTCCACCCCGCCGCGCGAAGTATTATTCGAGTATGAGCGAGATGAAGGTCCGCCTGGCGATCACCGTGGATCCGCACGTCAAGGCATATGTGGATCAACTGGTCGACTCGGGGGAGGCGTCCTCGGTCTCGGCGGCGTTCAACGACGCCGTGGTGGAGCGCATGCGGCGCGATCGCCGTGCCCGCGCCGCGTGGAACGCCCGCGTCGCGCAGGCGGACCCCGATAGAGTCGCCCGCATGATGGCCCACATCGACGCCCAGCGGACGCGGTGACCGACTTCACGCCCAGCCCCTTGGTCCTCGACACGAGCATTCTCCGCGAGGTCGCCCGGGGGGACAGCGACATCATCGCCCTCATCCAGGCCTACGACGCCCGCGCCCAGCCGTTGATCGCCCCCGCCCTGGCCATGGTCGGGGCCGCTCTGGACGTCCTCACCGAGGAGGCCGCCGATCTGCTGGCCGGCCTGGACAGCCTCGAATCGGTGATGGCCGCACCGTTGCACGGCGTCGAGCAGAGCGTCGCCCTCGCCGAAGTGATCGCGAAAACCGGCCTGGACGCCTGGGACGCTCACGTCGCGGCCATCGCCGACGTCGCCGTCTGCCAGATCCTCACCCTGGACGCCGCCCGGTGGGCCGGGCCGTCCCACGCGATGGACAACCCTCTCCATGTCGTCGAGATCCGCGACCCGGACGAGGCGCATTGAGGGCCCGTCAGGCGGTCAGCACTCGATGACGTTGACGGCCAGGCCGCCGCGGCTGGTTTCCTTGTACTTGTCGAGCATGTCGCGGCCGGTGTCACGCATGGTCTTGATGGCTTTGTCCAGGGCCACGTAGTGGGTGCCGTCGCCTCTCAGGGCTATGCGGGAGGCGGTTATGGCCTTGATGGACGCCACGGCGTTGCGTTCTATACAGGGGATCTGGACGAGGCCGCCGATGGGGTCGCAGGTCAGGCCCAGGTTGTGTTCTATGCCGATCTCGGCGGCGTTCTCCACTTGTTCGGGGGTGCCGCCGAGGACCTCCGTCAGGGCGGCGGCGGCCATAGAGCAGGCCGATCCCACTTCGCCTTGGCAGCCGACCTCGGCGCCGCTGATGGAGGCGTTCTCCTTGAACAGGACGCCGATGGCGCCGGCGGTCAGGAGGAAGCGGATGGTGGCGTCGTCGCCGGTCTTCGGGGTGAAGTGGTGGTAGTAGGTCAGGACGGCGGGGATGATGCCGGCGGCGCCGTTGGTGGGGGCCGTCACCACGCGGCCGCCGGCGGCGTTCTCCTCGTTCACGGCCAGGGCGTACAGAGTGACCCAGTCCATCGCGTGGAGGGGGTCCTTCTCGGGGGTCTCCGCCTGGAGTTTGCGGTGGAGGCGGTGGGCGCGGCGCTTCACCTTCAGGCCGCCGGGGAGCACGCCTTCCTTGGTGTAGCCGCGTCTGACCGAGTCGGACATGACCTGCCAGAGGTTCAGGAGACCTGAGCGGATCTCCTCCTCGGTGCGGCCGAAGGCCTTCTCGTTCTCCAGCATCAGGCCGGAGATGGACAGGCCGGTCTCCTCGCAGCGGTCGAGAAGCTCCTTGGCGGTGGTGAACGGGTGGGGGAGCCGTGTGTCGTCCGGCTTGATGCGGTCGGCGCCGGTCGCGGACTCGTCCACCACGAAGCCGCCGCCCACGGAGTAGTAGATCTTCTCCCGCAGCGGGTCGTCGTCCTTCGAGTACGCGGTGAAGCGCATGCCGTTGGGGTGGTGCGGGAGGGAGATCTTGCGTTCGAAGACGAGGTCCTCGCCCACGGTGAAGGGGACCTCCTGGCGGCCGAACAGGGTCACCGTGGCGGACTCGCGCATCGCGGCGAGCTTGGCGTCCACGGTGTCCACGTCGACCAGCTCCGGCTTCTCACCGGACAGGCCGAGGAGTACGGCCTTGTCGCTGCCGTGGCCCTTGCCGGTGAGGCCGAGGGAGCCGTAGAGGATGACCTGGACCCTGGTGGTCTGCTCAAGCAGCCCGTCCTGGTGCAGGCCCCGGGCGAACTTGTGCGCCGCCGCCATCGGGCCGCCGGTGTGGGAGCTCGACGGGCCGATGCCGATCTTGAAGAGATCGAAGACGCTGATCGCCATGTGGTGCGCCCCTTCGGAGCCGGCGGGTGGGGGAATGGGTGGGGCCTCGGCCGAAGGGTTCGGCCGAGGTGGGGGCAGGTCTCGTCAGGACTCGGCGGTGGTGAGGGCGGTGTACTCCTCGGGGGTCAGGAGTTCCTCCGGGTCGCCGGAGACGCGGACGCGGAAGAGCCAGCCATCGCCGTAAGGGTCGGAGTTGATCAGAGAGGGGTCGTCCACCACGGTCTCGTTGATCTCGACGACCTCGCCGCCCACGGGGGCGTAGATGTCGCTGACGGACTTGGTGGACTCGACCTCGCCTACGGCGTCGCCGGACTCCAGAGTGCTACCGGCTTCCGGGAGCTGGACGAAGACGACGTCACCGAGGGATTCGGCGGCGTAGGCCGTGATCCCCACGGTCACGACCAGGCCGTCCTCCACCCCGGCCACCCACTCGTGCTCCTTGGTGTAGCTGAGCTCCTCGGGAATGCTGCTCACATGCTCCTCCGGTAAAAAGGCAGGTCAACCACGTCGACCGGTTCATGGCTACCACGGATGTCGACCGCCAGGCCGTCGGACACGTCGGTGTCCACGTAGGCCATCGCGATCGGCTTGCCGAGTGACTGGGACGGCGCGCCGCTGGTGACCTCACCGACGACGGTGCCGTCCCCGCTCAGCACCACGGGATAGCCGTGGCGTGGCACTCGGCGGCCCCGCGCGACCAGGCCGGTCAGGCGCCGGCGCGGGGGGACGTCCTTGAGCGGGGCGAGCGCGGCGCGACCGACGAAGTCGCCCGGCTTGCCGAACTTCACGACGCGGCCGAGGCCGGCGTCGAAGGGGGTCAGGCCGGCGTTCAGCTCGTTGCCGTACAGCGGCATGCCTGCCTCCAGGCGCAACGTGTCGCGGGCGGACAGCCCGGCGGGGCGCAGCCCGTGCGGCTCACCGGCCTTGGCGAGGGCCTCCCAGACGGGTACGGCCTGCTCGGCGGCGACGAACAGCTCGAAGCCGTCCTCCCCGGTGTAGCCGGTGCGCGCGATGAGGGCCTCGACCCCGGCGACGACGCCGGGGAGGCCCGCGTAGTACTTCAGGCCCGTCAGGTCGGCGTCGGTGAGCGTGGCGAGGATCTCGGCCGATCGCGGTCCCTGCACGGCGACCAGCGCGTACGCCTCGGAACGGTCGTCCACCTCGGCGTCGAAGCCCGCGGAGCGCGCGGTGAGCTCCGCGGCGACCTTGAGGGAGTTGGAGGCGTTGGCCACGACCATGTATTCCCCGCCGGACAGGCGATAGACGATCAGATCGTCCAGAACCCCGCCGTCCGGCGCGCACATCATGGTGTACCGGGCCCGGCCGGGCTCCAGAGCGGACAGGTGGCCCACCAGGGCGTGGTCGAGCGCCTCACCCGCCTGCGGCCCCGTGACGAAGATCTCACCCATGTGGGAGAGGTCGAACAGCCCCGCGGCCTTGCGTACCGCGTTGTGCTCGGCGGACTCGCTGCCGTAGCGCAGCGGCATCAGCCATCCGGCGAAGTCGGTGAGCGTCGCGCCGAGGCTCTCGTGCACCTCGCGGAGCGGTGTGGTTCTGGACATGATCGCACCTCAGGCAGGGTCGGATGAGAGCATCCTCCCCCTCTGTCATCGGTGCCTGAGAGTTTCGCCCGGGTTTTACCGGACTTTCACCTTCGGCGAGGCTCGGAGCGAACGAGCCCTCTTTCCAGAGGCCACCTGACCCGCACGGTCCTTTGCCTTGTGAGGTTCGTGGGAGGACTTGCTCCTTCAGGGGCCCTGACCGGATGTCAGGGCGCTCTCCCGCACGGGGTCACCGGTGTTCCGGCTCACCCTACCAATGCCGGGCGGGCGCCGCCGAGGCCACCAGGGCGTCGAACAGGGGGCCGTCCGCCGAGGTCTCGGGGTGCCACTGCACACCGAGCGCGAACGGGTGCCCGGCGAGCTCGACCGCCTCCACGGTGCCGTCCTCGGCGGTGGCGGACACCGTGAGGCCCTCGCCGAGCCGGTCCACCGCCTGGTGGTGGTAGTGGGCGGCGCCGGCGGGACCGGCGCCGAGCACGTCGGCGAGCGTGCTGCCCGGGGCCACCCGCACCGGCAGCTCCCCGAACTCGCCGGGCGCGGGCGCGTGGCCCCCGTGGCCGACCACGTCGGGCAGGTGCTGGTGCAGGGTGCCGCCGAGGTGGACGTTGAGCACCTGCATGCCGCGGCAGATGCCGAGCAGCGGCAGCCCGGCCGCCACCGCCGCGCCGACCAGCGCGAACTCCGCCTCGTCCCGGAAGTCGCGCACGTAGCCGGTCCGCTCGTGCGGCGCCGCGCCGTACCTGGCCGGGTCCAGGTCGCCGCCGCCGGCCACGATCAGCCCGTCCAGCCGCTCGACCAGCGGCGCCGGGTCCCCGGCGGGCGGCACGATGACGGGCTGCCCGCCCGCCGCCGCGACCCGCTCGACGTAGTTGTACGGCAGCAGCGCGGCCGTCATGTGCCACACCGTGAAGTCCGCGGGCTCCACGTAGCAGGTGATGCCGATGACCGGCCGGTCCGCGCCCATCAGAGGGGGGTGACGTAGGCGCCGGAGATGCCGCCGTCCACCAGGAACTCGGCCCCGGTGATGAAGCTGGCGTCGTCCGAGGCGAGGAACGCGACCGCCGCCGCGATCTCGGACGCCTCGGCGAACCGGCCCATCGGCACGTGCACCAGCCGCCGCTGCGCACGCTCGGGGTCCTTGGCGAACAGTTCCCGCAGCAGCGGCGTGTCCACCGGCCCCGGGCACAGCGCGTTCACCCTGATGCCCTCGCGCGCGAACTGCACGCCGAGCTCCCGCGTCATGGACAACACGCCGCCCTTGGAGGCGGTGTAGGAGATCTGCGACGTCGCCGAGCCCATCACCGCGACGAACGACGCGGTGTTGATGATGGACCCCTTGCCCTGCCGCCGCATGTACGGGATGGCGTGCTTGCAGCACAGGTACACGCTGGTGAGGTTGACCTCCTGCACCCGGCGCCACGCCTCGATGCCGGTGGTGAGGATGGAGTCGTCGTCCGGCGGTGAGATGCCCGCGTTGTTGAACGCGACGTCCAGCCGGCCGTACGTCTCGACGGCCGTCTCGAACATGCGGGCGACGTCCTCCTCGCTGGTGACGTCCGCCCGCACGAACAGCCCGCCCACCTCGTCGGCGATCTTGGCACCTCCTGCCTCGTCGAGGTCGGCGCACACGACCTTGGCGCCCTCCTCGGCGAAGCGGCGCGCGGTGGCGAGCCCGATGCCTCCCGCCGCCCCGGTGATCACGGCGACGCGGTCCAGCAGACGTTGCATATCGGTGCTATCTCCTGATCTCAGTGAGCGATGAAGACGTTCTTGGTCTCGGTGAAGGCGGCCAGCGCGTCCGGCCCGAGCTCACGCCCGAGCCCCGACTCCTTGTAGCCCCCGAACGGCGTCCAGTACCGCACCGAGGAGTGGGAGTTGACCGACAGGTTCCCCGCCTCGACGGCCCGCGCCACCCGCAGCGCGCGGCCGACGTTCTCGGTCCAGATGGATCCCGACAGGCCGTACCGCGTGTCGTTGGCGACGCGCACGGCGTGCGCCTCGTCGTCGAACGGCACCACGCTGACCACGGGCCCGAAGATCTCCTCGGTGAACGCCCGCTCGTCCAGCGTGTCATGCGTCAGCACGGTCGGCGGGAACCAGAACCCCTTGCCGCCTGGGCAGGTGCCCTGGAAGCGCGGCGTGCCGGTCACGTACGACGCCACCCGCGCGCGGTGCTCGGCGCTGATCAGCGGCCCCATGTCGGTGCCGGGGTCGCGCGGGTCGCCCACGACGACCGCCGCCACGGCCCGCTCCAGCCGCTCAAGGAACTCCTCGTACACGGGCCGCTCCACCAGCACCCGCGACCGGGCACAGCAGTCCTGCCCGCTGTTGTCGAACACCGCCCCCGGCGCGGACGCCGCGGCCCGCTCCAGGTCGGCGTCGGCGAACACGATGTTGGCGCTCTTGCCGCCGAGCTCCAGGGTGACCCGCTTGACCGTGCGCGCCGCCGTGGCCGCGATCTGCTTGCCCACCTCGGTGGAGCCGGTGAACACGATCTTGCGGACGTCCGGGTGCTCCGCCAGCCGTGCCCCGGCGACCTCCCCCGCCCCAGGCAGGACCTGGAGCACCCCCTCGGGGAGGCCGGCCTCCAGGGCGAGCTGGGCGAGCCGTAGCGCGGTCAGCGGCGTCCATTCGGCGGGCTTGACGACGACGGTGTTGCCCGCGGCGAGCGCGGGCGCGGCGCCCCAGGTCATGATGACCATGGGGAAGTTCCACGGCACGATCACGCCGACCACGCCGAGCGGCTCGTGGAAGGTGAGGTCCACCCCGCCCGGCACCGGGATCTGCCTGCCGTGGTCGCGCTCGGGCGCCCCCGCGTAGAAGTGCAGCACGTCGCGGACGTTGCCCGCCTCCCACCGCGCGTTGCCGATGGTGTGCCCGGAGTTGGTGAGCTCCAGCTCCGCCAGCTCCTCGGCGTGCCGGTCCACGAGGTCGGCGAAACGCCGCAGCAGCCGCGCGCGGTCGCCCGGCGCGACGTCCCGCCAGGCGGGGAACGCGGTTTTGGCCCGTGCCACGGCGCGGTCGGTCTCGCCCCGGTCGGCGAGCTCGACGTCGGCCAGCACGTCCTCGGTGGCCGGGTTGATGATCTTCATGTCACATCCGCTCGAATCCCCGGAACAACTCCCAGTCGGTGACCGCCGCGTCGAAGGCGGCCAGCTCCACCCGGGCGTTGTTGGCGTAGTGCTCGACGACCTCCTCGCCCAGCGCGGACTTGGCGATCTTCGAGCCCTGCCACAGCGCCAGGGCGTCCCGCAGCGTACCCGGCACCCGCTCCGCGCCGGACGAGTAGGCGTTCCCCGGGTATGGCTCCTCCAGCGGCAGCTCGTTGTCGACGCCGTGCAGGCCGGCCGCGATCAGCGCCGAGACCGCCAGGTACGGGTTGACGTCCCCGCCCGGCACGCGGTTCTCCACCCGCAGCGAGTGGCCGTGCCCGACCAGCCGCATCGAGCAGGTGCGGTTGTCCACGCCCCACTTGACGGCCGTCGGCGCGAAGCTGCCCTCGACGTACCGCTTGTAGGAGTTGACGTTCGGCGCGTACATCAGCGTCAGCTCGCGCAGCGCGGCGAGCTGGCCCGCGATGAAGTGCTCACCGACCGGGGACAACCCGTGCGGCCCGTCGCCGGACATCACGGGCCGGCCCTCGGTGTCGCGCAGCGAGATGTGGATGTGGCAGGAGTTGCCCTCACGCTGGTTCGGCTTGGCCATGAACGTGATCGCCATGCCCTGCTGGGCCGCGATCTCCTTGGCGCCGTTCTTGTAGATCGTGTGGTTGTCGCAGGTGGTGAGCGCCTCCGCGTACCGGAACGCGATCTCGTGCTGCCCGAGGTTGCACTCGCCCTTGGCGGACTCGACGTACATGCCCGCGCCCTCCATGCCGAGCCGGATGCGGCGCAGCAGGGGCTCCACGCGGGCGGTGCCGAGCAGGGAGTAGTCCACGTTGTACAGGTTCGCCGGGGTGAGGTCGCGGTACGCCTTGGTCCAGGCGCTCTCGTAGCTGTCGTTGTAGACGCAGAACTCCAGCTCGGTGCCCACGTACGCCGCCCAGCCGCGCTCGGCGAGCCGGGCGATCTGGCCGCGCAGGATCTGCCGCGGCGAGGCGGCCACCCCCGTGCCGTCCTCCCACACGACGTCGGCCATCAGCAGCGCGGTGCCCTCCTGCCAGGGCACCCGGCGCAGCGTGGACAGGTCGGGCTTCATCACGAAGTCTCCGTACCCGCGGTCCCAGGACGACATGGTGTAACCGCCGACGGTGTTCATGTCGATGTCCACGGCGAGGAGGTAGTCGCATCCCTCGGCGGCGTGTTCCAGCACCTCCTCGAGGAAGTAGCGCGCGGCGAGCCGCTTGCCCTGGAGGCGTCCCTGCATGTCGACGATGGCCAGCAGCACGGTGTCCACCCGTCCGGCGGACACCTCGTCACGCAGTTCGTCGAGGGTGAGCACGGCGCTCCCTTCCGTCAAAAGTCTGGAAACAGACCATTGGCGGCATGCAAGCACCAGCGACGCCTCCTCGTCAACGGTCCGGCGCGTATCTCGTGCGGAAAGGACTAATCTCGAACCATTGGCAGAGGGATGTGGGGGGACGTGATGGGCGAGCCGCAGCTCGTCGCGCTTCTCGGGCCGGTCCGTGCGGGCAACGCCTTCGAGGAGACCGTCGAGCGGCTGTTACAGGCGATCAAGCTCGGTGTGGTCGCGCCGGGCCAGAAACTTCCCCCCGAACGCGAACTGGCCGCCCAGCTCGGCATCAGCCGTGTCACCCTGCGTGAGGCCATCCGCGCCCTGCAGGAGTCGGGGTACCTCGACGTGCGGCGCGGACGCTACGGCGGCGCGTTCGTCGTCTACCAGCCCCCGAGGCCCCGGCACGGCGACCTGCGCAGGGCCGTCGCCGAGATGGGGGCGGGGGAACTGGCGGACGCGCTGACCTTCCGCATGGCCGTCGAATGCGGCGCCGCGCAGGTGCTCGCCACCACCGAGCTCACCGACGACCAGCGAGCACTGCTGCGCCGCCGGCTGGCCGACGTCAACGACGCCGCCCCCGGCGACTACCGGCGCATGGACACCGCGTTCCACCTGGCCATCGCCGAACTGACCGGCTCGTCGCTGCTCGCCGCCGCCGCCGCGGACGCCCGCCTGCGCGTCACCGACCTGCTGAACGCCATCCCCGTCCTCGGCCCCAACATCGACCACGCCGCCGCCCAGCACGTGGCGATGGTCGACGCCATCCTGTCCGGCGACCCGGAGGCAGCCCGCCGCGCCGTCGTCGAACACCTGGAAGCCACCGCGTCCCTGCTCCGCGCCTTCCTCGCCTGATGATGCGCATGATTCACGTTTTCCAGGGGAGTGGAGCAGGGCATTCAACGGAAAGGCGGAGCCCGATGAGTCTGCTGGACAAACTGAGACTGCGGGAACTGAAGGCCAGAGCCAAACGCCACCTCGGCACCACCACCGGCAACCGCGAACTGGCCGCCAAGGCCCGCACAGAAGAGGCCGAAGCCAAACTCCTGCGCACCAAAGACGAAATCCTGCATACCGCCAACGAAATCCGCCGCGACTACGGCATCCGCCGCTAACCACCCCACCTCCACCCCGGCCGCCGCACGCCTTCCGGGAGCCGATCACCTGTAATCGTGTGACGGAGAGCCCTCCGCGCGCCTCCCGGGGCGGCCGGGAGCCGATGGTCTGTGACGGCGTGACGGTGAGGCCGCCGCGCGCCTCCCGGGGCGGCCGGGAGCCGATGGTCTGTGACGGCGTGACGGTGAGGCCGCCGCGCGCCTCCCAGGGCGGCCGGGAGCCGATCACCTGTGACGATGTGACGGTGAGGCCGCCGCGCGCCTCCGGGGACGGGCCTCTCCACCCGTCACCATGGCACCTCCTCTCGGCGCCGGGACGGCGGGACGTGGTACGGCGAATCCGGCGCCGCTGTACGGCGGGTCGCCCGGGGGTGGGACGGCCGGCGTGTACGGGGTTCTGCGCCGGGTCCGCTCCCGCCTCACCGTCGTGGTGTCTTGAACCGGCGCCGCGTCGGCGGGACGTGGTGCGGCGAATCCGGCGCCGCTGTACGGCGGGTCACCTGGGGACGGGGCGGTCGGGTCACAGTGCCGCGGTGAGGCTGCGGAGGGCCAGGCCGCCGCCGAGGACGACGATCATCGTGGCGGTGCCGACGGGGGTGAGGCCGGCGATGCGGGCGGCCAGGCCCTGGCGGGCGGTGGCCAGGCGGTCCAGGCGGGACGCCAGCTTCACCAGGAGCAGGCCGGTCGCGGTCAGGGTGGCGGCCATGCCGGCGCCGTAGGCCACGACCAGGGCGACGCCGAACCATGTACGGCCGAGCGCCGCCGCCCCGAGCAGCACGATCAGCGCCGACGGGCTCGGCACCAGCCCTCCCGCGATCCCGAGCCCGAGCAACCCTGCCCGCCCCTGCGTCTCGTGGCCGTGGCCGTGGCCGTGGCCGTGCCCGTGTCCGTGTCCGTGTCCATGACCGTGTCCATGACCGTGTCCGTGTCCGTGTCCATGACCGTGTCCATGACCGTGTCCGTGTCCGTGTCCGTGGCCGTGGCCGTGTCCATGGCCGTGGGCCACAGGGTTTCTCCGGTTGCGCAGGGCCGAGATGAAGAGACGGGTGCCGATGACGGCGATGAGGACGCCGCTGGCGAGGCCCAGCCAGGACAGGACCGATTCCCCGGCCAGGGACGAGAACAGGCTGATCAGCAGGCCGACCACCAGCACGCCGGCGGTGTGGGTGGCCGTCACGGTGGCGCCCACGACGAACGCGTCCCTCGGCCGGCCGCGGCGGCCCGCAAGGTACGCGGCCATGATGGTCTTGCCGTGGCCGGGGATGAGCGCGTGGCCGGCACCGAGCACCACCGCGAGCAGTACGGCGAGCAGCCCGAGCGGCACCGTCAGGGTGGAGCCGCCGACCAGGCCGGTGAAGGTGCGGTCCAGCGCCGACAGCGCGTCCCCGAGCGGCCCTGGCAGGCCGAGACCCCCCGCCGCGGAGAGCGCAGGACGGTCACTGCCGGAGGGAGCCGCCCCGGCCACACGCAGGGTGGCCGACCGCTGGTCCAGGGGATCGTTCAGCAGGTCCTCGGGATAGGCCCGCAGGACATCGGTCGAGCTGACGGCCGGCACGCCGGACGGCGCCAGACGCACCCCGGAGCCCACAGCCGTGATCTCCCGCCAGCCCAGCTTGTCCCCGAGGAACGTGTCGGTGAACGACACCGTGGACCCCACCCGCGCCGGCGCGGACAGCGCGCAGGTCAGCCGCCCGGTGCGCAGGCCGCCCTGCCCCGGCAGGTACTCGAACGACGTCCCGCCGACCCGCCACGGCACCGCGACGCCGTCCACGGCGAGGCGTTGCGCGCGGGCGAGCTCGGAGCAGGTGGCCGCCGCGTACGCGGCCCGCTCGGCGTCCGACGCGGCACCGGAGCCGTCCGCGTCCACGAGCGGCGCGGCCTGAAGGGTGGGCAGCTCGGCGTAGTCGACCACCGCGGTGCCGCGTACCTGGTCCGGCCGTACCTCCAGCCCGTTGTGGTGGTTGACGGTGAAGTTGCCCATCGGGTGGAAGGCCACCACGGCGGCCAGAGCCAGGGCGATCATGTGAACCTCGCCAGAGAGGGGAGTGCCGGATCGAATCGGGGGTTGTACTCGGTGGCCAGGGACGAGAACAGGTTCGCGTCACGCCCGGACGCCTTCTCGATGACCCCCCGGTGGTGGGCGATCAGCGCGTTGCGCCACCCGAGCGCCGTCGCCTCGCGCGTGTACGGCAGGGCCTCGCGGGACCGGCCCGCCTTGTGCAGCGCCCAGGCCAGCGCGTCCGCGGCCACCATGTTGGGGTTGCGCGCGTACTCGGCCTTCGCGTGCCGCACCGCGGCGTCGGGCGAACCGTGGTCGGCCTCGAACTCGGCCCACGTGATGTCGTCGCGCACACCGTTGGCGGCCATGAGGTCCTTCTGCGCGCGCAGCACCGCCCACTGCGGGGACGGGTCGCGCCCGAGTTTCCGCACCACCTCGCCGTACTCGACGACGTACTGCGCCAGCGGCAGCCGCC
Organism: Sphaerisporangium sp. B11E5; assembly: GCF_039871875.1. Classification (NCBI taxonomy): domain Bacteria; kingdom Bacillati; phylum Actinomycetota; class Actinomycetes; order Streptosporangiales; family Streptosporangiaceae; genus Sphaerisporangium; species Sphaerisporangium sp. B11E5. Next base: position 166,501 of record NZ_JBDPMD010000009.1, read on the forward strand.
CCACCACCTCCGCGTACCCGGCGGCGGCGCGCTCCAGGTCGCCGCCGAGGGCGGCGGCGCGGGCGAGCCCGGCCCGGGCGGGCAGGAAGCCGGGTGACGCGCGCAGCGCCTCGCCGTAGGCCCGCTCCGCGGCACCGAGGTCGCCCGCGCGCAGCGCCAGCTCGCCGAGGTAGTACCGGCAGTAGGCGCGGTCCTCGGAGGTGAAGGCGTCGTCGAGGGCCGCCTCCATCAGCATGCGGGCCCTGGCGGTGTCGCCGCGCAGCTCGGCGTCGTAGGAGGCGCGGGTGAAGGACGACACGCCGGGCCGCAGCTCCGTCATGCGGCGCACGGCCCTGGTCGCCTCGGCGTAGTCGCCGAGCTGGGTGGAGGAGTCGGCGAGCACGCCGTACGCGGCGGCGCCGTAGGGGTTGGCCTCGGTGGCGCGGCGGGCCAGACGCGCCGCCTCGGCGAACTCGTGACGCCCGGCGGCGAGCGCGGCCCGGCCGGTCAGCACGGCGAAGTCCCCGGGGGCCAGGCGGGCCGCCCGGCCGAGCGCCTGCTCGGCCTTGGTGTAGTAGGCAGGGTCGGCCGTGATCCGGGCCTGCTGGACGTACGCCGTGCCGAGCGCCGCCCACGCCTGGTGGTCGCCGGGCAGGCGCCGCAGCCGGTCCTGCAGGGCCTTCACCGACCCGGGGCCGCCGGCCGGTCCGTACACCCCCGCCCCGGCCGCGGGGACGGCGGCGGTCGTGGTGGTGAGCACGGGCCGCGGCTCGGAGGCGGGAAGGAAGGTGGCCCCGGCGGTGACGGCCACCGCGACGGCGAGCACGCCCGCCACGGTGCCGGCGACGGTCCGGGCCCGGCTTCGCGGGCGCAGGGTGTCGCGCATGGTGAACTCTCCTGAGGGTTCCCGGTACGAGGGGTGCGTCGGGCCGGCTCCCGCCACGCTGCCGGCGGGAGCCGGGGACCGAGGGGCGGTCAGCGCGTGTTGACGGCGGCCGCGCTGGGGAGCGGGATGTACGGGAACGTGGTCTGGAACGGCCGGTCGTTGGCGTCCACCTTGTCGCCGGCGGCGAGGGCGTCGACCAGCTTGCCGGTGCGCGCGGCGCCTTCCATGACCTGCAACGCGATGTCCACCACGTCGTCACCGAGGCGGCGGCCGTTGGGGAAGCCCTGCGCGTCGCCGGCGAGCAGGCCGAGGCGGTTGGGCTTCGGCTCCACCGGGACGGACATGTTGAGGCGCAGCATCTCCGAGGGGCGGAACGTCTTGGGGTCGACGTCCTTGTTCAGGATCTGCGAGTTCAGGTCCGCCTTGATCGGGCCGTTGGCCTTGGCGATGCCGGTGAGGAAGATCTGCACCAGGTCGTCACGCGGCGTCTTCGGCGCGGGGATCTTGTAGATGCCCTCGATCAGCTTGGGCAGTTCGGGCTCGGTGACCCTCTTGACCACCGCGGGGATGCCGGCGTCCTTGTCCGGGCTGAGGGAGTTGAAGGCGTCCTTGAGCCCGGCGGGCACGACGACCTCGTTGACCAGCGGCTGGCCGAGGCGCGACACCTGCTTGTAGCCGTCCGGGCTCCACTTCTCGGTGGTGGCCCACACGCCGATGACGGGGTTGCGCTTGGCGTCGCCCTTGACCGCCAGGTCGTTCTTCGGCACCTGGATGGCGACGCTGTGCACGTTGTAGCCCTTGGTGGTGTCCTGGCCGACCTCGGACAGGTCGCCGCCGTACAGCAGGTCGAACACCCGCAGGTCGAGGAAGAACGCCTCGTCGGCCTGGCCGGCGAAGGTCACGCCGCCGCCGGGGAGCTTGCGCAGCGACTGGCCGCGCAGCTTGGCGTAGTCGGGCATCGAGGCGGGGCCGACGTTGCTCGGCGCCACGACACCGTCCTTGACGATCGTCGTCCAGCCGTGCTTGGCGTCGTACTTCTTCAGGGTGTAGCGCTGGCGGTACAGCAGGTTCGGGTCGTCGAGCGAGGTGACCGGCCCGTTGTTGTAGAGGAAAGTGCTGTTGCCGCGCTTGTCCTCGTCGCGGAACGTCCACTGGTAGGTGATGTCCGGGCGGCCGTTGCCGTTGTTGTCGATCTTGATATTGTAGCGCGACTTGGTGTCGAAGGTGTAGAAGTTCGGGCCGCCGACCGGCTCCTCGAACGGGATCCAGTTGGCGATGAGGGTGACGGTGTCGGGCTTGTCCGGGCTGACGAAGGCGTACAGGTCGGTGTTGTCGTTGCGCGGGTCGCCGGCGATCATCGGCGCCTCGCGGTGGGAGGAGGCGCCGCCGGGCTCGGGGCGCAGCACGGCGAAGGAGGAGGCCGACAGGGCCCCCACGGCCGCAAGCACGATCAGGGATCGCCGGTTGATCCGGAGTTCCATCTCGCTCGGGTCCTTTCGGGCCGCCGGTCGCCATGCGACCGGGCGTTGTTCGGGAGTGGGAGAGGTCCGGCCGGGATCCTCACCCGCGTATACGCGGCCGTGGCGCGATCGGATTGGTGGGTTCTCCGAAGAAGTTCCGATCGGTTGTCCGCGTGTACGTCCCCGCCCGGCCGCGGCGGCCGGTGGTACGAAAGGGCCGGGCTCAGCCGGCGAGGCGGCGCATGGACGTCACCGACCACCAGACGGTGATCACGGCGAGGGCCGCCATGAGCCCGAACGACAAGGGGATCGAGCCGTCGGAGAGGTTGCCGTCGAACAGGGCCCTGCCCGCCTCGACCGCGTGGTAGAGGGGGTTGAACTTGGCGACGACCTGCATCCACTGCGGCGCCAGCGAGATGGGCAGCAGGATGCCGGTCAGCAGGATCAGCGGCAGCGCGAAGAACTGCAGGATCTGCGACATGCCGTTCTCGTCGCGCAGCGCGAGCGCGAGGCCGTACGACAGGCCGGAGGCGAACAGGCCGGTCACCGCCATCAGGCCGATGAACGCGGCGAGGCCGGGCAGGCTCGGGCGCATGCCCATCAGCAGGCCGATCGCCACGATGAGCAGCGCCTGGACCACCAAGATGATCATGTCGCGCACGGTGCGGCCGAGCACGATGGCCGGGCGGCTGACCGGGCTCACGGCGAGCCGCTCCAGGACGCCGCTGCGGATCTCCATGATCATGCCGAAGCCCACGAACAGCGAGCCGAACAACGCGATCATGATCATCATGCCGGGGGTGAACTGCTTCAGCGTCTCGGCCTCCGGCACACCCGGTGTGAGCTTCGCCAGCAGCGGGGCGAACATCAGCATGTACAGCAGCGGCTGCAGGATGCCGAACAACGGCCATACGGGATTGCGCGCGGTGTTCCTGAGCTCGTAGCCGAGGAAGAGCGCGGTGTGCTTCACCACATTGGGCACAGGGGGTTCTCCAAGTCGATGGGGCCGCGGTACGGCGGCGGGTTCAGGCGGCGTCCCTGAGGGAGCGGCCGGTCTTGTGCAGGAAGACGTCGTCGAGGGTGGCGCGGTCGAGGGCGATCGAGCGGATGACGACGCCGCCCTCCGCCAGCACGCGCAGCAGGCCGGGCAGGGCGTGCTCGCCGTCGTCCAGGTAGACGCGCAGCACGTCGCCGTCCGCCCGGACCTCCTTGGTGTACGGCTGGGCCTCCAGCAGCTTGCTCACCTCGGACGGCACGCTCTCGGTCACGTCGGCCGGGGTCGTGGCGTCGCCGGTCCCGACCCGCAGCGTCACCACGTCGCTCGCCACCTCGCGCTTGAGCGTGGCGGGGGTGCCCTCGGCGACGATCACGCCGTGGTCCACGATGGCGAGGCGGTCGCACAGGGCGTCGGCCTCGTCGAGGTAGTGGGTGGACAGCAGCACGCTGGTGCCCTCCCTGCGCAGCAGCCGGATCTGGTCCCACAGGTTGGCGCGGTTCTGCGGGTCGAGGCCGGTGGTCGGCTCGTCCAGGAACAGCAGCGGCGGCTGGTGCACCAGGCCGAGCGCGATGGCGACGCGGCGCTTCTGCCCGCCGGACAGCGTGCGTCCCGGGCGGTCGGCGAACTCGGTGAGGTCGAACGCCGTCAGCATCGCGTCGACCCGCTCGGCGGCCTGCGCCCTGCCGAGGCCGTTGACGCGGGCGGCGAGCATGAGGTTGGCCCGTGCGCCGTTGTTGTCGTCCACCCCGCCCGCCTGGCTGACGTAGCCGATGCGGCGGCGGATCTGGTACGCCTCCTTGATCAGGTCATGCCCGGCGACCCTGGCGGTGCCGCTGGTGGGGGCGATGAGCGTGGACAACATGCGCATCGTGGTGGTCTTCCCGGCGCCGTTGGGGCCGAGCACGCCGAAGATCTCTCCGGTCTCGACGCTGAGGTCGATGCCCTTGACGGCCTCGACCGTCTGCGTTCCCTTGCGGTTTCGCGTGGTGAACGTTTTCTTCAGGCCTTCCGCGGCAATGATCACATTTCTTCCTCTCGTGTCAGCGGTCGATTCTTGGCCCTCGGGTAGGTGGAGGGTCAACCGATTTAGCGCTCAGGGGAGCTCGCCCTCGGCGAGCTTCCCGATGGCCTGCTCGACCCATTCGAGCTGCGCGCGGACGTGCAGGCCGGACAGGATCACGGTCTCGCCGACGTGCCGCGGGGCCCCGTGGTCCCGCTTTCCGGCGAGCCCCCGCTCGTACATGAGGAGCTCGGCGCGGAGCCGGTCCCGGCGGGCCGTCAGCGCCGCCGCGAGGTCCTCGCCCGGCATGCGGTCCATGAAGGTGAGGGCGACCAGGAACGGGTCGACGATCGGTTTGTGGTCCCACCAGAAGTCGTTGAGCAGGCGCGCGAACTCCCGGCGGCCGGCGTCGGTGACGGCGTACACGGTCTGGCCGCCCTTGCCGCTCTCCACGACGTCCAGCAGGCCTTCCTTCGCCATCTGGGCGAGGCCGTGGTAGATCGAGCCGAACGCGACGCTGGCCCAGCGGTCGGCGCCCCACAGCTCAAGGGTCTGCCGCACCTTGTAGCCGTGCATGGGGCCGTCCAGCAGGACGCCGAGGAGAAGGGTTCGCGTGGCGGACATGACTCAAGTTTATATACAAATTTGAGTAGTGCGACGCTCCGCCGCCTCGGTCTTCCGGCCTCTAAGGTGAGAAGCATGGCCGGACGACCCATCGCTCTGATCACCGGAGGCTCGCGCGGCGTGGGGGCGGCGATCGCCCGGGCCCTCGCCCCGGAGTACGACCTGCTGCTCGGGGGGCGCGAGAGCACGGCGCTCCAGCAGATCTGCGGCGAGCTCGGCGCCCGGCCCTGGCCGGTGGAGCTGACCGACGAGCGGGCCGTCGCCGAGGCCGCGGCCGAGGTGGAGCGGCTCGACGTGCTGGTGCACAACGCGGGTGTGGCGCGGCTGGGCACGGTCGCCGAGCTGCCGGTGTCCGCCTGGCGTGACACCTTCGAGGTGAACGTCACCGCCGTGGCCGTGCTCACCCGGCGCCTGCTGCCCGCGCTGCGCGCCGCACGCGGGCACGTCGTGATGATCAACTCCGGCATGGGACGGCGCGCCGGGGCCGGCTGGGGCGCGTACGCGGCGAGCAAGTTCGCGCTGCGGGCCCTGGCCGACACGCTGCGGCTCGAGGAGGCCGGCAACGGCCTGCGCGTCACCACCGTGTACCCCGGCCGGATCGACACCGAGATGCAGCGCTCCGTGCGCGAGCAGGAGGGCGGGGAGTACGAGCCCGCCAAGTACCTCGTCCCCGAGTCGGTGGCCCGCGCCGTGGTGGCCGCACTCGGAGCCGGCGAGGACGCCCACGTCACCGAGATCGTCGTCCGCCCCGCGGCCGGCCCTCTCGCCTGATTCCCTGATCCGCCTGATTACGGGTCGCCTATTTTGTAGTGCTTTGCCAGGTTTTTTCGGCGCATACCCAGCCGATTGGCGGACCCGGCTCATCCCTGAGGAGGACACCGGAAACCGTTCTCCGGTCCTATCTCTTTAGGGAATCTTTGCCGTGAACTGTTCGTTGTTGGGGGCAAGCAGGGGGAGAGCGGGGTGCCGCGACGCGGAACCCGCTCCACCCGCTCAATACGGCGGGCGGCGAGACGAGGTGCCATCGCATGGCAAGGCCGACGGGGAATCGGGCGCAGGAGCAGCAGGTCGCGGACAAGGACCTGCTCGGCACGTATCTGGCGGAGATAGGCCGGGTGCCGCTGCTGAGCGCGGAGCAGGAGGTCGAGCTCGCCAAGCGCATCGAGGCGGGCCTGTTCGCCGAGCAGCTCCTGGACGGCGGTGACCCCGAGCCGAAGCTCGCGGACGCCACCGACGAGGAGCTCGAACGGCTCGCGGTGTCGGGGCAGCGGGCCAAGGACGAGTTCATCCAGGCCAACCTGCGGCTGGTCGTGGCGGTGGCCCGGAAGTACTCCGGGCGGGGGATGCCGCTGATCGACCTGGTGCAGGAGGGCAACCTCGGCCTCGTGCGCGCCGTGGAGAAGTTCGACTACCGCCGCGGCTACAAGTTCTCCACCTACGCCACGTGGTGGATCCGCCAGTCCGTCGGCCGCGCCATCCACGAGCAGGCCCGGCCGGTGCGGCTGCCGACCCACGCGGGCGAGCAGATGACCCGGCTCATGCGGGTGCGCCGCGACATGATGGCCGAGTTCGACGCCGAGCCGACCGACGACGATCTCGCGGCCGTGCTCGACCTGCCGATCGAGCGGGTGCGCGAGCTGCGCCGCTGGGCGTCCGACCCGGTCTCCCTCCAGCTCGGCGTGGGCGACGAGGACGAGACCGAGCTCGGCGACATGATCGCCGACGACACCTGGGCCGATCCCGAGCAGCAGGCGATGGACACCCTCGACCGCGAGAGGCTGGAGGTCTGGCTGCTCGGCCTGGAGGGACAGATCCGGGAAATGTTGCGGTGGCGTTACGGTCTGGTCGACGGTCGTGAGCACACCCTCACCGAGGTCGGCGAGCGGTACGGCATCGGCCGTGACCGGGCGCGGCGCATGGAGCGCGACGCGCTGGCCCGCTTGCGTAAGCTGGCGCAGGCCGCCGCGTAGGCAGGTTTCCCCGGCGCGAATTTCGCGGCCTGTCCTCCCTTTTGTGATGGTCCGGTGGCGTGCCGGACCGTGTCACCGCGCAGGTCGGCGGCCCCTCGGGCCGCGTCCCGCGCCGGCCGCCCCACACAGGCGCCCGGATAGGGGTGCGCCGATAGAGGGGTGGCGGCCTATCCGAAACGTGACCGAAACACTGTGCCCGCGAGTTTCACCTACGTGAAACACACCAGGTAAGGACCTGAAACGGCGGAAGAACACGCTTTCGGCCAACGTCAGTGCGCAGCCGGTCAATGAAGCCCTGGAGCGCCCACTGCGGGAGAAATCGGCCACACGCCATTTTGTAAGGAGGGTCGCATCGGATGAAGATCGATAGCGGCACCACAGCCTGGATGCTCGCGGCCACCGCACTGGTGCTGCTCATGACTCCGGGCCTTGCGTTCTTCTATGGAGGCATGACCAGGGCGAAGAGCGTCCTGAACATGATGATGATGTCGTTCGTCAGCATCATCACGGTCACCATCGCCTGGATGCTCTACGGTCACTCCCTCGCCTTCACCACCAACGGCAGCGAGTTCCTGAACAAGTTCGTCGGCGGGCTCGACGCCCTCGGCCTGCAGAGCCTGGTCGACACGGCCACCAAGGACGACGGCACCGGCATGCCGTCCCTGGTGTTCTCCGCGTTCCAGCTCACGTTCGCCATCATCACCGTCGCCCTGATCAGCGGCGCCATCGCCGACCGCGCCAAGTTCGGCGCCTGGGTCGTGTTCTCGGTGGTCTGGGCGACCCTCGTCTACTTCCCCGTCGCGCACTGGGTGTGGGGCGGCGGCTGGCTCACCGAGCTCGGCATCGAGGACTTCGCCGGTGGCACGGTGGTCCACGTCAACGCCGGAGCGGCGGGTCTCGCGCTCGCCTTCGTGCTCGGCAAGCGCACCGGGTGGCGCAAGGACCCGATGCGTCCGCACAACCTGACGCTGGTCCTGCTCGGCGTCGGCCTGCTGTGGTTCGGCTGGTTCGGCTTCAACGCCGGCTCGGAGCTGGCGGTGGACGGCACCGCGGGCCTCGCGTTCATGAACACCCAGATCGCCACGGCCGTCGCCGCCGGCGCCTGGATCCTGGTCGAGAAGATCCGCGACGGCCACTCCACCACGCTCGGTGTCGCGTCCGGTGCGGTCGCCGGTCTGGTCGCCATCACCCCCGCTTGTGGTTTCGTCGACCCCTGGGCCGCCGGTGTCATCGGCGCGCTCGCCGGTGCGGTCTGCGCGTACGCGGTCGGATTGAAGTACAAGTTCGGGTATGACGACTCGCTCGACGTGGTCGGCGTCCACCTGGTGGGCGGCGCGCTCGGCGCCATCTCGCTCGGCTTCTTCGCGGCCTACCCGTTCCTCGACCCGCAGACCACGGGCCTGTTCTACGGTGGCGGCCTCACCCAGCTCGGACGTCAGGTCCTCGGGCCGGTCGTCGTCGGGCTCTACTCCTTCGTCCTCGCGTGGATCATCGGCAAGATCATCGACAAGACGATGGGCTTCCGTATCCCCGAAGAGGAAGAGGTCACCGGCATCGACATCACCACCCACGCCGAGACCGGCTACGACCTCGGCTCCGTTCACGCCTCGGGCGTCTCGTCGTCCGTGAACGGTCCTGTCCCATCAGTGGCGAAGAAGGTAGAAGCATGAGGCTCATCACAGCGGTGATCAAGCCCTTCAAGCTCGACGAAGTGAAGGCGGCGCTGGAGCAGTTCGGCGTCAAGGGCATGACGGTCAGCGAGACCAGCGGCTACGGCCGCCAGCGCGGCCACACCGAGGTCTACCGCGGCGCCGAGTACCAGGTCGACCTGGTGCCCAAGGTGCGCGTGGAGGTCCTCACCGAGGAGGAGGACGCCGAGGACGTCATCGACGTCATCGTCAAGGCCGCCCAGACCGGCAAGATCGGTGACGGGAAGGTCTGGTCGGTGCCGGTCGAGACGGTCGTCCGGGTCCGCACGGGAGAACGCGGACCGGAAGCCCTTTGACCGGATGATGAGAGGCGACGCTCGCTCATACGCCGGAGCCCGCAAGGAGCGGGCCTCGGACATCGATCGCTGGCTGGCCGACCTCTTCCGCACGGCGCATCCGCAGCCGTACGGGCGGGACGGCCGGGCCTGGCCCGGGGGGACGAAGAGCGGGTACGCGGCCGGAGACGAACGAGGTGCCGGCGCCCATTCACCGGGCGCCGGCGCCGCTCCCGTAGGGGCCGGCACGCCCTACGCGGGCAGCGGGGTCGCTCTGGTCGCGGTCGGCAGCCTGGGGCGGGGGGAGCTCGCCCCAGGCAGTGATCTCGACCTGGTCCTCATCCACAACGGCCAGGAGGACGTGGCCCGCATCGCGGACCGCATCTGGTACCCCATCTGGGACTCCGGGCTCGGGCTCGACCACTCGGTGCGCACGGTCGACGAGGTCACCAAGGTGGCCAGGGAGGACCTCAAGGCGGTCCTCGGCCTGATTCAGGCCCGGCACGTGACGGGGGACCCCGAACTGACGAGGGCGGCCCGCGAGGCCGTGCTCGCCGAATGGCGCGCGGACTCGCGCCGCAGGCTCGCCGAGCTGCGGGAGGCGGCGGAAAAACGCGCCGAGTCCGCGGGTGAGCTCGCCTTCCTTCTCGAACCCGACCTGCAGGACTCCCGGGGCGGGCTGCGCGACGTGCAGGCCATGCAGGCGGTCGCCGCGGCCTGGGTCGCCTCGGCGCCCGGGCCCCGCGTCCGTGAGGCGTACGAGTTCCTGCTGGACGTCAGGCACGGCCTCCACCTGGTCACCGCGCGCGGCGCCGACCGCCTGGTGCTGCAGGAGCAGGACGCCGTGGCCGGGGCGCTCGGACTGCTGGACGCCGAAGCGCTGATGCGGCGCCTCGCCGAGGCCGGCCGCACGGTCTCGCACGCCTTCGACGCCACCTGGCGCACCGTGGACCGCCTGCTGTCCGGCCCCGCGCCGCGCGGGCGGCGGCCGCTCGCCGACGGCGTCGTCGAGCACGGCGGCGAGGTGGTGCTCGCGCGCGGGGTGAACCCCAAGGACGACCCCGTGCTGATCCTGCGGGCCGCCGCCGCGGCGGCCGAGGCGGGGCTGCCGCTGGCGCCCGCCACGGTGTCGCTGCTCGCCGCGCAGTCCCCGCCGATGCCGGTCCCGTGGCCCGACGACGCCCGCGACGCGCTCGTGGCGCTGCTCGGCGCCGGGCGGGCCGCCGTCCCGGTGTGGGAGGAGCTGGACCAGGCCGGGGTCATCGTGCGGCTCATCCCCGACTGGGAGCGTGTGCGGCACCGGCCGCAGCGCAACCCCGTGCACCGCTTCACCGTGGACCGCCACCTCATCGAGGCCGCGGCCGGGGCCGCGTCGTTCACCCGCGAGGTGGCCCGCCCCGACCTGCTGCTGATCTCGGCCCTGCTGCACGACGTCGGCAAGGGCTGGCCGGGCGACCACTCCACCACCGGCGAGGTCGTCGCCCGCGACATCGGCGCCCGCATGGGCCTGCCGCCCGCGGACGTCGAGATCCTCGCCACCGTGGTCCGCCACCACCTGCTGCTGCCCGAGACCGCGACGCGCCGCGACCTGGACGACCCCGTCACCATCTCCCGCGTCGCCGACGCCGTGGGCAGCCGCCTGGTCCTGGAACTGCTGGCCGCCCTGGCCGTCGCCGACGGCCACGCCACCGGCCCCGCGGCGTGGAACACCTGGAAGGCGTCCCTGGTCTCGGAGCTGGTCCGCCGGGTCCGCTCGGTCCTGTCCGGCAGCCCTCCCGCCCCCGCCCCGGCCCTGTCCCCCCAGCAGGCGTCGCTGGCCCGCCACGGCGGTGGCGCCGTCCGCATCAACGGCGGCGCCGTGACGGTGGTCGCCCCCGACCGTCCCGGCCTCCTGTGGCGCGCCGCCGGTGTCCTGGCCGCCCACCGCATGGTCGTCCGCTCCGCCTCGGCCGCCTCCGCCTCCTCCACCGCCGTGATCGAGTTCTCCGTGGTCCCCGAGTACGGCACCCCGCCCGACCCCGCGACCCTGGAGGCCGACCTCCGCCTGGTCCTGGCCGGCCGCCTGGACATAGAACAACGCCTGGCCCGCCGCACCAGATCCCTGCGTCCCGCCAGGGTCCCCGTGGCCCCACCCCGGGTGAGCCTGGTGGACGACGCCTCCCAAACCGCCACCGTGGTGGAGGTCCGCGCCCATGACCGCCCCGGCCTCCTCTGGCGAATCGGCCGGGCCTTCGGCGAATGCAACCTCGACGTCCGCGCCGCCCGGGTGGAGACCCTCGGCGCCGAAGCCGTGGACGTCTTCTACGTGGTCGACCGCTCCGGCCGCCCGTTGACCGATCCCGCCCAGCGCACCCAGGTAAGGGAACACGTCCTCTCCGCCCTCCGCTGACCCGCCCGGCGCCCCCCTTCCTCCCCCCGGGCGGGGGTCTATTGGGTTTGTGGTGAGTTGGTAGGTGAAGATCTACCTTGGGGGCTTGTGGGGGGTGGATTGCTGTTGAGGGTGGGGGACGGAGACCTGTGTTCACCTGCGGGTTTGTGGGGTGGATCATAACAATTATGTTCAACTGGGCCGTTCTGGCATCGGTATTGGTGACCTTGTGGTCGAATTGTGCCCGCTTATGTACTTATCGGCCATGCCGTCATCCATGCATGGAAGATCGCGGGGGGTGGCAGGGTGCGGGTGACAAGGAACGAGGGACCGGGGGGGTTCGGCGCGGCCGGCGAAGAGCCTGGTGGGGTGGCGGAGCGGCGGCCGGGGGATGAGCGGCAGCGGCAGCGGGGGCGGCAGGGGCAGCACGGCCGGGCTCGGATGTCGCGGATCTCGTTGCGGAACTGGAGGGTCTCGGCCCGGCTCACGGCGCTCATCCTGGTGCCGACCATTGTCGGGGTGTTGCTGGCGGGGCTGAGGGTCGTGTCCTCCGTCGAGAGTGTGGGGGCTTATCAGCGGCACGCGACCGAGACGGGGATCGCGGGAGATCTGAGGGCGCTCGCGCTGGCGCTGGGGATGGAACGCGACAGGTCGATCTGGTCGCAGGTGTCCCGGCAGCAGCGGACGCCGCTGGCGCGGCAGCGTGAGGTCGTGGACGCCGCGGCGGCGAAGGTCCGGGCCGATCTCGGCAAGATCGACGTGGAGTACGGGGACCGTGCCGTCGAGGACGCACGGCAGGTCGGGACGCGGCTGGACGCGCTGGCCGTGATCCGCAAGGGCGGGCAGCCCGCCGAGTACGGCAGCGTGGTCGCGGCCGTGTTGAGGTTGCACGACGAGCTTCTCCAGCACAGTGAGGACCCGCAGCTCATCGGCGGGTCCCGCGGGCTGGTCGCTCTCGCGCACGCCAAGGAGGAGGCCTCGCAGCAGCGGGGCGCACTCCTCGGCACGCTGGCGCGGGGGCAGCACTTCACGCCGGACACGCTGGAGGCGTTCATCGCCTCGCGGTCGCGGCAGCGGGCCGAGCTGGCCTCCTTCAACGCCGAGGCCGGCGCCGACAACGGCAGGTTGCTCGCGCAGACCGTGCAGGGCGGGCAGTTCATCCGCGCCGAGCTCACCAAGTCGTGGGCCATCGCCCTGGCCAGCCGCAACCTGCCCATCAGGGACGCCGCCGGGCGTGCCACCGCGATCAAGCAGTGGTTCGACGACAGCACCAGGACCATCGACCTGCTCGGCCAGGTGGAGCAGCGGGTCGCCTCCGCCGTGGCGGCCCGTGGCGCCGCCCTGGAGTCCACCGAGCGCCGCAACGCCATCACCGCCGGGGTGCTGATCCTCGCGCTGATCCTGCTGGTGCTGACCACCACCGTGCTGATCGCCCGCTCGATGGTCCGCCCGCTGCGCCGCCTGCGCTCGGAGGCCCTGGAGATCGCCGGCTACCGCCTGCCCGGCGCGGTCCGCCGCATGCGGGAGACCGGGGACGGCACGCAGGCGCCGGACGTGCAGCCCATCCTCGTCGGCACCTCCGACGAGATCGGTGAGGTCGCCACCGCCTTCGACGAGGTGCACCGGCAGGCCCTGCTCCTCGCCGCCGAGGAGTCGCAGCTCCGCGGCAACGTCAACGCGATGTTCGTCAACCTGTCGCGGCGCATCCAGACCCTGGTCGAGCGGCAGATCTCCCTGATCGATGGCCTGGAGCGCGGCGAGCAGGACGGTGGCCGCCTCGCGGACCTGTTCAAACTGGACCATCTCGCCACCCGCATGCGCCGTAACAGTGAGAACCTGCTGGTCCTCGCCGGGCACGAGGCCGCGCGCAAGCGCAGCCAGCCCGCCAAGCTCGTGGACGTGGTGCGCGCCTCCCTGTCGGAGGTCGAGGACTACCAGCGGGTCACGGTGAAGGTGCACCGCGGCTCGGCCATCGCCGGGCACGCCGCCAACGACGTGGTCCACCTCATCGCCGAGCTGGTGGAGAACGCCCTGTCGTTCTCGCCGGGCACCGCCAGGGTCGTGGTGTCCAGCAGCATGATCGAGGGCGGCGGCGCGCTGCTGGCGATCAGCGACGCCGGCATCGGCATGACCCCCGAAGAGATCACCGAGGTCAACCGGCGGCTGGCCGACCCTCCCGTGGTGGACGTGTCGGTGTCCCGCCGCATGGGCCTGTTCGTGGTCGGCCGCCTGGCGCTGCGCCACGGCATCCGCGTGCAACTGCGCCGGGGCGACACGGCCGGCCTGATCGCCATGGTGCTCTTCCCGCCGCAGCTCATCACGGTGGACGCCGGGCGCGGCCCCGCGATGGCGCAGCCGGGCCTGCGCGCCGACCAGGCCGCCGTGCCCGGCCCCGCCACCGGCGGCAACGGCGCCCCGGCGTTCGGCGGCACGGGGTCGTTCGCGCCGTTCGCCACACCCGGCACCGGCCCGAGCTCCGCGTTCGGCGACCCGGTGACCACCCCGCCCCCCGACCCCCGCCGCGCCGACGTCCCGCAGGTCCCCCGCCAGGCCGCGCCCCCGCGGACCGGTCCCGCCACGGGCCCGCCGGTCCCCGCCGCCGGCCCGCCGACCGGCCCTTACGGCCCCCGCACCGGCCCGGCCCCGGCGGACCCGCCCACCGGGCCTTTCAACGCACTGCCGGACCCGCTCGGCTCGCCGTCCGGCCCTCTGAGCTCGCCGTCCGGCCCGCTCGGCTCGCCGTCCGGCCTGGTCCCGGGCGACAGCGGGTCGTACGTGACCCGCGCGCCGGAGCCGTTCGTCACGCGCGCCGACGCGCCGGGGTCCTACGCCGACGGCGGGCCGCCCACCGGGCCGTTCCTGTCGCCGATGGGCAACGGGTTCACCCCGGAGGCCCCGACCGGCCCGTTCGGCCCGCCCGTCGACGCGTCCGTACCGGCCGACGGAGGTCCGCTCGGGCCGCGGACCGGCCCGGGCGACTCATCGCTGGAACGGGGCGACGAGTTCCTGCCGATCTTCGCCGCGGTGGAGTCGGCCTGGTTCCGGCGCCCCGACGCCCCGGCGCGGGGCGAGGCCGGGCAGACCCCGGAGCCTCCCGCGGCGCCGGACCGGCGCGAGGCCGAGGCCGCGGCGGACACCCCCGCCGGTGGCTGGGGCTCCAGCGCCGACCAGGGCTGGCAGGCCGCCGACGCGGTGAAGGACCCCTCGCTCGGCGGCATCACGGCCGCGGGCCTGCCGAAACGCACCCCGAAGGCCAACCTCGTGCCCGGCTCGGCGGCGCCCGCCGCCGCCCCCGCGCCGCCGCCGGTCCGCCCCGAGCTGTCCGCCGACCTGGTGCGCGCCCGGATGTCCCGCTTCCAGCAGGGCATCCGCCGCGGCCGCGCCGACATCTCCGAGGGTGCGTCCCGCGCGATCGACCCCGACGGCCCGCCCGGTGACTGATCCGTGGCCGTGCCGTCCCCATCGGCTCCGGCTGTCGCCGGACCAGCCGCAGCACCGAACGACCTTGATGAGGAGGGGCTCGTGATCGACCTGAGTCACGAGGCACGCAGGTTCGACTGGCTGATCACGGAGTTCGTCAGCGGGACGCCGGGCGTGGCGCACGCCGTCGTCGTCTCCGCCGACGGCCTCCGTCTCGCCAACTCCGAGGGGTTCCCCCCGGACCGGGCCGACCAGCTCGCCGCCGTCGCCGCCGGACTGCTGAGCCTCACCGTGGGGGCGTCCCGCGTCTTCGACGGCGGCGGGGTCACGCAGACGGTGGTCGAGATGCAGCGCGGCATCATGCTGGTGATGGCCGTCAGCGACGGGTCGTGCCTCGCCGTCCTCGCGTCGCCCGAGTGCGACATGGGCCTGGTGGCCTACCAGATGACACTGCTCGTCGAGCGGGTCGGGCAGGTTCTCACGCCCGCGCTGCGCGCCGAGTTGCAGACCTCCAGGATCCGGTGATGCGGGGGGGTGACGGGACCGAGGACGAGCCGCTCTTCCGTCCCTACGCCGTCACCGGGGGCCGTGCCGAGCCGAACTACCATCTCGCGATGGAGACACTTGTCTCGTCGGCCCCGATAATGAGCGATGATTTGTCCTTGCTCACCCCGGAGCAAGAGGCGATCATCATGCTTTGCCACTCCGTCCATTCGGTCGCGGAGATCTCCGCGCTTCTGCGGGTCCCGCTCGGCGTGGCCCGTGTGCTGGTCGCCGACATGGCCGACGAAGGTCTGGTACGCCTGCACCTGCCGCGGCTCGACCAAGGACAGCCAGACCTCAACCTGCTCGAAAGGGTTCTCAGTGGACTTCGCAGGCTCTAGCCGAAGCGCGGCGCTGACGTCGACGAAGATCGTCGTCGCGGGCGGCTTCGGCGTCGGGAAGACCACGTTCGTCGGCGCGGTGTCGGAGATCCTTCCTCTCACCACCGAGGCCGTGATGACCGACGCCAGCGCGGGCATCGACGACCTCGGGCTCACCCCGCACAAGACCACGACCACCGTGGCCATGGACTTCGGCCGGTTATCGCTGGACCAGGACCTGATCCTGTACCTGTTCGGCACGCCGGGCCAGCACCGCTTCTGGTTCATGTGGGACGACCTGGTGCGCGGCGCGATCGGCGCGGTCGTGCTCGTGGACACCCGGCGGCTGGCCGACTGCTTCCCGGCGATCGACTACTTCGAGGAGGCGGGGCTGCCCTTCGTGGTGGCCGTCAACGGCTGGGACGGGCACTTCCCGCACGTCGAGCAGGAGGTGCGCGAGGCGCTGACCCTCGCGCCGCACATCCCGATCGTGCGCACCGACGCCCGGGCCAGGGAGGCCGTGAAGTCCACGCTGATCACACTGGTCGAGTACGTGCTGACCGTCCGCGCCGCCTACGGCCGCATGGCCTGACGGCCGCCGGAGAGATCCGGCGGCCGTCGTCTTTTCACGAGCCGCCGGCCCACCAGTGGGCCGCGACCAGCTCCGGCACCAGGGTCTCGGTGAGCAGCGCCACGTCGGGGTCGTCGTCCCCGCGGTACCGGATCGTGTGCGCGCCCGGCACCTCGGCGCCGACCGCGAGCACGGTGGAGCCGCGCTGCCGCATCCAGTCCATCGCCTGCTCGTCGTAGCGCGATCCGGGGAACAGCACGGCCCGGTAGTCCAGCGTCTTGGTCAGGTACACGTCCACGTGCGCCCAGTCGCCGGTCTCGCAGGCGACGGCGGCACGCCGTGGGCCCTCGCGGACCATCAGCGCGGACTGCTCGGCGGACGAGATCCGCTCGGCGGGCGCGATCGTGTACACCCCGTGCGGGCCGTCCAGCAGGCCGAGCGCCTCAGGGAGCCACTCGCCGCGCCGGTCCAGCAGGTCGCCGGTGGCGTCCGCGGCCCGCCGCAGCAGGCCGGGCACGTCGGCCTTCACCCCGGTGAGCCGGGACGACAGGGCCAGCAGCAGCGCCAGGGTGTGCTGGAAGGTACGGCAGGCCACCCCGCCGCGTTCCTCGCCCGCCGCCATGTCCACCACCAGCCCGGCGTGCCGGGTGACCGGCGAGCCCGGTGTGTTGGTCAGCGCCAGCACCCGGGACGCGCCGGTGTGCCGGGCGAGCGCGTCCAGCGTCTCGCGGCTGCCCCCGGTGGCCGAGATCGCGACCACCAGCGTGTCCCGCCCGGGTGGGTACCCGGTCGCGGCCGACGCGTACTCGGCCACCGCGTCCAGGCCGGCGGCCCGCAGCCGCAGCGCCGCCACCCTGGCCGCGTACCGTGAGCTGCCCATGCCGAGGAACACCACCCGCCGCACGCCCTCCGCGATCCCGTCGAACGGGTCGTCCGCCTCCAGGGAGTCGGCGAGCGCGTCGAGCGCCGCGGGCTTGGCCTCCAGGTCGGCCAGGTACAGGTCGGGCTTCACGAGATTTCCTTAGCGGCGGGTGCCGGGTGCGTCGTCACGACGGGAAGCGGGCGCGCAGCACGCCCATGGGGGCGTAGCGCCAGCGGGGCAGGTGCCGGGAAGCGTAGATCAGTTCACGGCACTCCTGCTCGATCTCGAACGGCCCGAGCAGGGACTCCTCCAGCAGCCACGGTCTGCCGCCCTCGGCCAGCCGCTCCCGGTAGGCCGCGAGCAGCGACTCCCGGGCCGACGCCGCCCACGCGACGGCCGCGGCCGGGTCGGCGCCCCGGCGCTTGATCGCCACCTGGGCGACGTGCTCCAGGCTGGTGCGGAGCTGCGCGACGTCGCGGGCGGCGGGCTGGTACGGGTCCTGCCCGCGCACCGTGGGGTTGCCGTCGAAGTCTATGACCGCGTACCCCTCACGCCAGCGCAGGATCTGCCCGACGTGCAGATCGCCGTGCACCCGGATGCGGGGTGTCTCCGCGGCGTGGCCGAGCGGCTCGACCAGCTCGCGCAGCCGCCCGGCGAGCCCGGCCAGCCACGCGCCGTCCTCCCCGCCGGTGAGCTCCAGCGCCTCCGCGAGCGCCTCCGCCGCGCGGTCCTCCCACAGGCGGCCCGGGTCGCCGTGACGCACCGGCTCGGGGAACGTGGGGGACGGGGTGGCGAGCGCCAGGTGCAGGTCCGCGGCGAGCCGCCCGAGGTCGGCGGCGAAGCCGGTGCGCCCGGCCGCGGCCTCGGTCACGCACCAGTCGAAGCCGTCCGCGGCGTCCGGCAGGTACGCGGTCACCAGCGCGACCAGCGTCCCGTGGCCGCCGGCGCCGGGGGCGGTCAGCGCGGCGTACGGCCGCGCGGTCTCGGTGAAGCCGACGGCGGTCAGGTGGGCGAAGAACTCGGGGGCGGGCTGGGGGAGCGGCGCCGGCGGGATGAGCCACTTCACCACCAGGCGTTCCCCCACGATCACCGACCGGTTCGTCTGGTCGGCGTCGATCGCCCGCTCGGGCGCGCCGGCCTCCATCTCCGGCAGCGGATGGAACCGGAGCACGCTGTGACCGCCCGGTGGCGCGGCCCCGCCGGCCAACGCCGCGACCAGGCCACTGCTGCGTCCGTCCCCCGCGACCGGACCCGCCGGCACGGCGGACGACCCCTCGCCTGCTGTTGAACTCAGATTCAACTCGACTACCAAACTACGAGGCAACAATGTACTGAAAAGTCTTGCTCATGTTGATATGTGCTGCAACACTCCTGCCTTGGTCTGCCGTGCGAAGGTCAGGCACTGCGGTCATAAAGCGAACCACAGCAGCTTAAGAACCTAAGGAGTAGCGGTCGTGTCCCGAATCCGGTACACCCGTCGTCTTCCGGCCGCGGCCGTCGCCGCCGGTCTCACGCTCGCCCTCGCGGCGTGCGGCGGTGGCGAATCCCCGACGAGTGCGGACGGTGCGGCGCCCACCGCGGCCGCCGAACAGCTCAACCCCAACGCGGACCTGTCGAAGCAGGGTCTGACGATCACCATCTGGGACGGCTACAGCCCGAAGGACCTGCCGCAGCAGGTCAAGCAGAAACTCGGCTTCGACGTCAAGGTGGCCATCCACGACACCAACGAGACGGCCATGGCCAAGCTGACCGCCGGCGCGGACAGCGGCATCGACGTCGCGTTCGTCTCCGGCCAGTACGCCCAGGCCCTCAACGAGCAGGGACTCCTTGAGCCCCTGCACCCCGAGCTCATCCCGAACCTGGCGAACCTCTATCCCGAGGCGTCGCAGATGTCGTTCGACAAGGGCAACAAGTTCTCCGTCCCCTACACCTGGGGCACCACCGGCATCTGCTACCGCACCGACCTGGTGAAGACGAAGCCGACGAGCTGGAACGACATCCTCAACCCGCCGGCGGAGCTCAAGGGCAAGGTCACCATGATGACCACCGAGCGCTGGCTCGCGCTGCCCGCCCTGAAGTCCCTCGGGTACTCCATCAACACCACCGACGACAAGCAACTCGGCCAGGCCAGAGACCTGCTGCTGAAGGCCAAGCAGTCGCTGCTCGCCTACGACGACACGACGTTCGGCGCCCGCCTGGAGAAGGGCGAGGCCGCGATGGTGGAGGCGTGGGACGGCTGGTGCCCGACCACCAACCCGAAGATCAAGTTCGAGGTGCCCAAGGAGGGCAGCGACCTCTGGTCCGACACCATGGTGATCATGAAGTCGTCCAAGAACAAGGAGGCGGCGCACGCCTTCATCAACTTCATCCTGGACCCGGCCGTGCACAGCTGGGTGGCGGAGAACATCCTGTACAAGGTGCCGAACAAGGCCGCCATGGACATGCTCGCCGCCAACAACAAGAAGCTGCTCGACGCCAACCAGCCGCTGCAGATGACCCCGGCCGACCTGCTCAAGGGCGAGTCGATCATCGACCTCGGCGAGGCGTCGACCAAGTACACGCGGTTGTCCACCGAAGTGTCCGCCAGTCAGTGACGGATCGGCGTTGACCATCGAACAAGAAGTGGCGCGCCCCGGCGCGGCGGGCGGTCCCACCCCGGGACGCCCGCCGCGCCGGGTCCGCGTGCCAGGGCTCGCCGCCGCGCGCCTGGTCTTCCTCGGGCCCGGTCTCACCTATCTGATCGTGCTGCTGATCGTGCCGCTCGCTCTCCTGCTGAGCTACACGATCTTCCGCAGGGGCCGGTTCGGCGGCGTGGTGTACGAGGCGACCGGGGAGAACTTCACCCGCCTGGTCGATCCGCTCTACTTCGACATCGTCCTGAGCTCCATCAAGATCGCCGCACTCACCACGCTGCTGGCGCTGCTGATCGGGTACCCGACGGCGTACGTCATCGCCCGGCTGCCGCGCAGGTGGAAGACCGTGGCGCTGGTCGCGATCGTGCTGCCGTTCTGGACCAACTTCCTGATCCGGGTGTACGCCTGGGTGATCCTGCTCAGCGGGCCCGGTCTGGTGAACAAGGTGCTCACCGGCTTCGGGATCGTCGACGAGCCGCTGAAGCTGCTGTACAACGAAGGCACGATCGTCGTCGGCCTTCTGTACTCCTATCTCCCGCTCATGATCCTTCCGTTGTACGCCGCGATCGAGCGGCTGGACCCCCGGCTGGGGGAGGCGTCGGCCAACCTCGGCGCCCGCCCGGCCCGCACGTTCTGGTCGGTCACGCTGCCGCTGACCATGCCGGGCGTGCTCACCGGGTGCGTGTTCGTCTTCGTGCCGTGCCTCGGCAACTTCGTCATCCCCGAGATCCTCGGCGGTGGCCGGTCGATCATGGTCGGCAACCTGATCAGGGACCAGTTCCTGAAGGCCCGTGACTGGCCGTTCGGCTCCACCCTGATGCTGGCCGTGATCGCGGCGCTGATCGTGCTGCTGTTCCTGCAGGCGTGGGCGTCGCGGATGTACGGAGGCGACCGTCGTGCGTAGGCCGCGGCTGATCCGCGTCCCCTTCTGGGGGACGTACGTCTTCCTGTACACACCGATCGTCGTGCTCGTCGTCATGTCGTTCAACTCCGGCAAGTCGCCGTACGTCTACGAGGGTTTCAGCCTCAAGTGGTTCGGCGAGCTGGCCGGGGACGCCACCGTGCGCCAGGGCCTGGTCAACACGCTGATCGTGGCCGCGGGCACGACGGTGCTGTCCACGGTGCTCGGCACCCTGCTCGCGGTGGGCCTGGCCCGCTACACCAGGTCACGGTTGCTGGACGCCTTCGGTCTGCTGCCGGCCGTGCTGCCGGACCTGATCCTCGCGATCGGGCTGCTGGTCTTCTACTCGGCGATCCGGATGACGCTCGGGCTGCACTCGATCATCCTCGCGCACGCGGTGTTCGGCATGGCGTTCGTCGCCGCGGTGGTGCGCACCCGCCTCACCCACGCCGACACCTCGCTGGAGGAGGCGTCCCGCGACCTCGGGGCGACGCCGGTGGCGACGTTCGCGCGCGTCACGCTGCCCACCCTGGCGCCGGGCATCGCGGCGGGTGCGCTGCTGGCGTTCACGCTGTCCATCGACGAGTTCGTGATGGCGTTCTTCACCGCGGCCCCGACCGAGCCGACCCTGCCCATCGTCATCTACTCGATGGTGCGCTTCGGCGTCACCCCTGAGATCAACGCGCTGGCGACGCTGCTGCTCGCGGTGAGCTTCACCGTGGTCATCGCCGCCCAGCGCATGACCCGACTGACGGAGTCGCTTCGATGACCGCTGTTTCACCGGCCGCCCAGGCGCCCGCCGCGTCCCAGACGCTGGTGGGCATCGAGGGGGTCTCGCGGAGGTTCGGGGACGTCCTCGCCCTGGACGGCGTCACCCTCGACATCAGGCAGGGGGAGTTCTTCGCGCTGCTCGGCCCGAGCGGATGCGGGAAGACGACGCTGCTGCGCATCCTGGCCGGCTTCGAGAGCCCCGACTCGGGGACGGTCACCCTGGACGGCGCCGACCTGCTGACCCGGCCGGCGCACCGCCGCCCGGTCAACCTGATGTTCCAGTCCTACGCGCTGTTCCCCCACATGACCGTGGCCAAGAACGTCGCCTACGGCCTGGAGCGCGAACGGCTGCCGCGCGCCAAGGTGCGTGCCCGCGTCGCCGAGGTGCTGGACACCGTGGGCCTCGCCGCGCAGGCCGGGCGCCGCCCGCACCAGCTCTCCGGCGGCCAGCGCCAGCGTGTCGCGCTCGCCCGCGCCATCGTCAAGCGGCCCCGGCTGCTGCTGCTGGACGAGCCGCTGTCCGCGCTGGACAAGAAGGTGCGCGCGGAGATGCAACTGGAGCTCAAGCGGCTGCAGCACGAGGTCGGCATCACCTTCGTCGTGGTCACCCACGACCAGGAGGAGGCGATGTCGCTGGCCGACCGCATCGCGGTGATGAACTCCGGCCGGGTGGAGCAGGTGGACGCCCCGGTGCGGCTGTACGAGCGGCCCGCCACGCCGTTCGTCGCCGGCTTCATCGGGGACAACAACCTGTTCGAGGGCACCGCGGCCGGGGACGGCTTGGAGGTGCCCGGCCTCGGCACCCTGCCGGCGCAGGGCGGGTTCGCCGCGGGCGCCCCCGCGCTGCTCGGCGTGCGCCCGGAGTCGGTGCGCCTCACGAGCGGCGGCGTGCTCAAGGGTGTCGTGGCGGACGTCAGCTTCTACGGCGGCGTGTCCCACATCGCCGTGCGGGTGCCCGGCCACGACCGGCCGGTGCTGGTCGCCGCGCAGGGCCCCGCGCGGGTGGAGGCGGGCGCCGCGGTCGGCCTGGACTGGCGGCCCTCCGACGCGGTGTTGATCGCGCGGTGAGCTCAGTCGCCGTTCAGCGAGTTGCCGGTGGCGGTGCGCGCGTAGCTGAGGATGTGGCCGGCCGCCTCCTCCGGGCCGATCACCGGGTGCCTGGCCGTGATGCGGTAGCCGTAGGCGTCCTCGAGGGCGACCAGGTTGCGGGCGATGACCACCGAGTCGTCGCTGAGCCGGAACACCCCGAGCGCCGCCCCGGTGTCCAGGATCGACTGGTACAGCGCGACCTGGCGGTCGTACAGCGTGGTGAGCAGCACGGCGTACACGCGGTTGCGGGCGGCGGCCCCGCCGAGCTCGTTGAGCAGGCGCACGCCCGGGTCGTCCGGCCCGACCGGCAGCCCCGAGCGCACCGTCACCACGAGCTTGCGCGCCGGGTCGCTGACCCCCGCGACGCGCTTGACGCGCAGCTCGTAGAACCGCTCCATGCCGGCGTGGTGGGCCTCCACCAGCAGCTCGCTGAGGTCGGGGTAGTGGTAGAGCACCGCGCCGGACGTCAGCCCCGCCTCCTCGGCGACGTGGTTGAGGTGCACGCCCTGGGTGCCGTGCCGCAGGATGGCACGCCGCGCGGCCTCGATGAGGTCCACCCGCCGATCGGCCCGGCTCTTGCGCGCGCTCATGCCGTCCCTCCCCGTTCACCCCGATGTTGAAGACGGAGTCTAAAGTGCTCTGTCTGCCCCGTGCCAGCGATAGCTGCATATTCGTCTACCCCATCCGCACTATTTGAACCAACCTTCAACTAACGGAGGGCCGATGGCCACCATTCTGTTCATGCCGGAAAGCGCCTACGGGCCGACGAACAACTGCATCGGCGTCGCCGACATCCTGCGCAAGCGTGGTCACCGTGTGGTGTTCGCCGCCGAGGCGTCGTGGAAGGGCAAGCTCACCGCGCTCGGCTTCGAGGAGGACCTGGTCGACCTCGCGCCGCCGGCGGAGGAGGAGCAGGACGCCGGTCAGTTCTGGAAGGACTTCATCCGCGACACGGCCCCCGAGTACCGCAAGTCCACGCTGGAGCAGCTGGAGACCGTCACCAAGCCCATCTGGGACGCCCTGATCGACGGCGCCAAGTACTGCGAGCCGCAGCTCAAGGCCATCATGGAGCGCGTGCGGCCCGACGTCGTCGTCGAGGACAACGTGATCGCGTTCCCGGCGCTGCTCACCGCGGGCAAGCCGTACGTGCGCATCGTGTCCTGCAACCCGCTGGAGGTGAAGGGCGACGGCGTGGCGCCGGTGTTCTCCGGTCTGCCCGCCGAGGACACCTCGCAGTGGGACGCGTTCCGCGCCGAGTACGACCGCACGCACCGGGAGATCTGGGAGGCGTTCAACGCCTGGGTGATGGAGCAGGGCGCGCCCGCGCTGCCCGACCTGGAGTTCATCCACGAGGGCGACCTGAACCTCTACGTGTACCCGGAGATCCTCGACTACACCGACGCCCGGCCGCTCGGCCCGTCCTGGCACCGGCTGGACTCCTCGGTGCGGGAGACCGACGGGGAGTTCGAGCTGCCGGAAACCCTCGCGGGCGGCGAGGGCTCGCTGGTCTACTTCTCGCTCGGCTCGCTCGGCTCGGCCGACGTCGAGCTGATGCAGCGGGTCATCGACCTGCTCGGCACCACGCCGCACCGCTACATCGTCTCCAAGGGCCCGCTGCACGAGGAGATCAAGCTGGCGGACAACATGTGGGGCGCCGAGATCGTGCCGCAGACCAAGATCCTCCCCCTGGTGGACCTGGTCATCACGCACGGCGGGAACAACACCACCACCGAGTCCCTGCACTTCGGCAAACCGATGATCCTGCTCCCGCTGTTCTGGGACCAGTACGACAACGCGCAGCGTGTGCACGAGCTCGGGTACGGGGTGCGCCTGTCGACGTACACCTTCGCCGACGAGGAGCTCACCGGCGCGGTGGAGCGGCTGCTGGCCGACAAGGACCTGCGGGCGCGGCTCGCCGAGGCCGGCGAGGAGATCCGCCGCCGGGACGGCCTGCGCAAGGCCGCCGACCTGATCGAGGGCGCCGTGGCCCCCGCCTGAGGGGTTGTGACACGCCCCAAGTGCCATTTGGGTCATGTTCCGCCACTCCCGTGAATCCCCCGGCGCCGGACCGGAACCGGTGCCGGAACGGGAGTGGTTGGGCCATGATGGGCGATGTCAGTTGATCCGTCGCCGGGTCAGGAACATGTGCGTCCCGGCCCCCTGCAGCTCTCCGCTCCGCATAGTTACGGAAGAGAGAAGGGGGATTTATCCGCTTAGATGGGTGTTTGGTGACATTTGTCAATCAATGTGCTGTTGGCCGATCTGGTACAGGTGTGTTGCAATTACCCTCGCCTGATGGATGTTTCGGACGTCTCATGCGCCCCGCGCGTGACGTACCCCCCTACACGCCAGGCCCGGTGAGAGGTTGCGTAATCCAGTGAGCACACAGGACCCTCGGGGCAATCCGGGTCGTAGTGGCCGCGTGGAGCGGTCCGCGCCCGTCATGCCACGTACGCAGAAGGGCGGAAGCTGGCTCCGGCTGCGCAACTGGCGTGTGCGATCACGACTGATCGCCCTGATCATCATCCCGACCATCGTCGGTGTGATCCTCGGCGCTGTGCAGCTCACCAACGCGGTCGGCACCTCCGCCGAGTACAGCCGCCTCACCGAGGTCGCCGCCCTGGTGGAGAGGATCGACGTCCTCATCCACGAGATGGACAAGGAGCGCGACCTCACCGCGTGGTACATCGCGGAGGGACGCCGCCAGGCCCGCTTCAAGAAGGTGCGCGAGCAGCAGGACGCCGTGGACCAGGCCAGGGAGCCTGTGTTGTCCCTGGTGTCCGACATGGACGCCTCCCACACCGCGCGTGTCCGCGCCGAGGCCGACGAGATCCGCCGCTGGCTTGAGGGCCTTCCCGGTCTGCGCGAACGAATCGCCGAGCCCTCCGTGCCCCCCCGAGCGGCGCTCCGCATGTACTCCGCCGTCATCAGCGTGCTGCAGCGCATGCAGGGCGAGCTCGGCACCTCCGGCTTCGACCAGCGCCTCCTCGGCGACAGCATCGCCCTCAACGCCCTGAGCCAGGCCAAGGAGGAGGCGGCCCGCCAGCGCGGCCTCATGACGGTCGCCCTGACCTCCCGCGCCGCCGGCGGCGCCGGTTTCGACTACGACGACTTCGTCGACTTCCCCGGCTCCTGGAGCCGGCAGGAGAGCCAGACCGCGAGGTTCATCGCGGAAGCCTCGCCGGCCGACGCGAAGTTCTACGACGACACGGTCAGCGGGCAGCAGGTCGACAAGGCGGACTCGATGCGCGCCCTGGCCCTGTCCCAGCTCCGGCAGTACAAGGAGATCCAGGACCTGGACCCGCTGCGCCGCGACGACACCTCGGTGTGGTACGCCGCGTCGTCCGCGGTGGTCGACCGCATGCGCCAGGTCGAGGAGCGGCTGGTCGGCTCGGTCGTCCAGCAGAGCCAGGCGCTGCGCGACGAGGCCCAGCGGCAGGCCCTCATCTCCGGTGGCCTCATCCTCGTGCTGCTGCTCCTGGTCCTCATCATCACCGCGGTGGTGGCGAGCTCGCTGACCCGCCCCCTGCGCCGCCTGCGCGCCGAGGCGCTGGAGATCGCGGGCGTCCGCCTCCCCGAGACCGTCCAGCGCCTGCGCGAGACCAGCGACAGCAATCCCTCGGCCGAGGTCGTGCCCATCGGCGTCAACTCGCGGGACGAGATGGGAGAAGTCGCACGGGCCTTCGACGAGGTCCACCGCGAGGCGATCCGCCTGGCGGGCGACGAGGCCCGCCTGCGGAGCAACGTCAACGCGATGTTCGTCAACCTGTCCCGGCGCAGCCAGACGCTGGTGGAACGCCAGCTCAGCCTCATCGACGGCCTGGAGCAGGGCGAACAGGACGAGAACCGTCTCGCCAACCTGTTCAAGCTCGACCACCTGGCCACCCGCATGCGCCGCAACAGCGAGAACCTGCTGGTCCTCGCCGGGCAGGAGCCCGCGCGCCGCTGGAGCCAGCCGGTCCCGCTGGTCGACATCGTGCGCGCGTCGCTGTCCGAGGTCGAGAGCTACGAGCGGGTGGACGTGCGCGTCCAGTCCGGCACCTCCGTCATCGGCCAGGCCGTGAACGACGTCGTGCACCTGGTCGCCGAGCTGGTGGAGAACGCCATCTCCTTCTCGCCCCGCGAGACCAAGGTCGTGGTGTCGAGCAACCGCATCGACGGCGGCGGCGTCATGATCTCGGTGAGCGACAGCGGCATCGGCATGACGGCCGACGAACTGGCCGAGGCGAACTGGCGGCTCGCCAACCCTCCCGTGGTGGACGTGTCGGTGTCCCGCCGCATGGGCCTGTTCGTGGTCGGCCGCCTCGCGCTGCGCCACAGCATCCGCGTGCAGCTTCGCCAGCAGGACGTCGGCGGGCTGAACGCCATGGTCCTGCTGCCGGACGCCCTGCTGTCGGCGAGCGGCGCGCCCCAGTTCGCGGGCATGCCCGCGGAGGCCATGGGCCCGGCGACCGGCGGGCAGTACGGCGCACCGCAGCAGGCGCCGTCGTTCGGCGGCGCCCCGTTCGGCGGGTCCGGCGGCTTCGAGCCGGCCGGGACGCGCGGCGGCGGGCGTCCCCCGGTGTTCGGCGCGGACGACCCCGCCGCGGCCACCCCGCCCGGCGGCCAGGGGGCGTTCCAGCGCGACCCGTTCGAGCGCGACCCCTTCGAGCGGTTCGAGCGCGACCCGTTCGAGCGCCCCGCCGCGGGCCGGCCGCCCTTCGAGCGCCCCGGCGGCCCCCGCAACATGTTCGAGAGCCCCGCCCCCACGCAGACGCCCGGCGGCAACCCGTTCGAGCGGGGCGACGAGGACCCGTTCGACAAGTACTTCAACCCCAACCCACCGCTGGACACCCCGTGGCCCGCGGACGTGCCGCCCCCCGGGGGTGGACCCGGCCACACCGGCCCCGGCAACGCCTGGCCCGGCCTCGCCGACCAGGACACCGCGTCGTGGCCGGCCGTGCCCGGCGGCGCGCAGGCCCCGTCGTCCCCCGGCGGCCCGCCGACCGGCGGATCCATGTTCGGCCCGCCGACGGGCGGCTCGTCCTACGGCGGCCCGCCGACAGGTGGCTCGTCCTACGGCGGCCCTCCCACCGGCGGCTCGCCGGGCGGCCCGTCCACCGGGCCCATGGTGACCGGCCCGCTCGACCGGCCGAGCCGCTTCGGCGCCACACCCGACCTGGACCACACCGGCCCCCTGCCCGCCGTGCACAGCTCAGCGCTGGACGGCGGCGAGGAGGAGTACCTGCCGATCTTCGCCGCGGTCGAGTCGGACTGGTTCCGCCGCAGCGAGCCCTCCGCGCAGCCGCAGAGCGAGGCGGAGGTCGTGGTCCGCGAGGAGCAGCCCGTACCGCCCGCCGCCGACCGGCTGGGCGAGGAGCGGGTGGGGGCCGAGTCGAGGGCCTGGTCGTCCCCAGGGGACGCCGGCTGGCAGGCGGCGCGGGCGGCCAGCGACCCGTCCCTGGGGGGCATCACCTCCTCGGGCCTGCCGAAGCGCGTCCCCAAGGCCAACTTGGTGCCCGGGTCCGCGGACCCGACGCCCTCGGTGTTCAGCCCGCCGCCGTCGCTGTCGCCCGACCGGGTGCGCAGCCGGCTGTCGAGCTTCCAGCAGGGTGTGCGCAAGGGCCGGGCCGTCGCCCGGGGCGAACATCTCGACGAGGACTCTTCTTCATCCATGAGAAACAGTGAACGGAACAAGGAGGACTCGTGAGGGAGCTGAGCCAGGCTGCTCGCGGAGTCAACTGGTTGATCACCGACTTCGTGAACAACGTGCCGGGGGTGGCCCACACGGTGGTCGTCTCCTCCGACGGGTTGCCGCTGGCGTTCTCCGAGGGCTTTCCGAAGGATCGAGCCGATCAGCTCGCGGCGGTGGCCGCGGGGTTGATCAGTTTGACGCAGGGTGCCTCCCGGGTGTTCGAGGGGGGTGCGGTGACGCAGACCGTGGTGGAGATGCAGCGTGGGTTGTTGCTGATCATGTCGATCAGCGACGGCTCGTGTCTCGCGGTGCTGGCGGCCCCCGACTGCGACATGGGTCTGGTGGCCTACCAGATGACATTGCTCGTGGAGCGTGCCGGTCAGGTCTTGACTCCGGCGGTGCGTGCCGAGCTCCAGGCGTCTCAACCTCGATGAGACGCCGATGAGAGGAGAAGGCTGTGGCACCCCGCGGCTGGACGGATGACGGTGACCCGCTGAGCGGGCCGCCGTCCTATCCGTCGATCAACGACGCGCGCCGGTATCCCGGCGACGCGCCGGTCCCACCGGGGCCGGGCCCCGGGCCGGTGGAGCAGAGCTCCCTGGTGCGTCCCTACGCCATGACGGGGGGCCGCACGGCCCCCCGGACCGCGCTCGCCCTGGAAGCGCTGGTCTCCTCCTTGTTGTCGACCCACCAAGACCTCTCGACCCTTACCCCGGAGAAGCAGGCGATCAGCCAGCTCTGCCGCCAGGTGCGGTCGGTCGCCGAGATCGCCGCCCTGCTCCGCGTGCCCCTCGGGGTGGCCCGTGTCGTGATCGCCGACATGGCCGCAGAGGGCCTGGTCCAGCTCCACCAGCCGCAACTGGACACGGGTAAGCCTGATCTCAACCTGCTCGAAAGGGTTCTCAGTGGACTTCGCAGGCTCTAGCCGCGCCCCGGCGCTGACGTCGACCAAGATCGTCGTCGCCGGTGGCTTCGGCGTGGGCAAGACGACCTTCGTCGGCGCCGTGTCGGAGATCGTCCCCCTCACCACCGAGGCCGTGATGACCGACGCCAGCGCGGGCATCGACGACCTGGGCCTCACCCCGAACAAGACCACGACCACCGTGGCCATGGACTTCGGCCGGGTGTCGCTGGACCGCGACCTGATCCTGTACCTGTTCGGCACGCCGGGCCAGCACCGCTTCTGGTTCATGTGGGACGACCTGGTGCGCGGCGCGATCGGCGCGGTCGTGCTCGTGGACACCCGGCGGCTCGCCGACTGCTTCCCGGCGATCGACTACTTCGAGGAGGCGCAGCTCCCGTTCGTGGTCGGCATCAACGGCTGGGACGGGCACTACGCGCACGCCGACGAGGAGGTCCGCGAGGCGCTGACCCTCGCGCCGCACATCCCGCTGGTCCGCACCGACGCCCGGTCGCGCGACTCGGTGAAGTCCACGCTGATCGCCCTGGTGGAACACGCGCTCACCATGCGGGTGGCGGTTCCCGGCTGGGGAGGCCGCTGAGCCTCCGGCCGGGAACCGCCACCGGCGGTTCCCCGCTCCCGGCACGCCCCGCGGACGGCTAGACGGGCCTGGCCTCGATGAGGCTCGCGTTGAACGGGAGCGCGGTCACGCCGGTCATCGCCAGCCCGGCCTTCTCCAGCAGCATGGTGTACTCCGACCTGCTGCGCTCGCGTCCCTGGCCGAAGATGCTCATCATGCGGATGTCGAGATCCTTGCCGAAGTGCGGCTCGTCGTCGTCGGGCAGCACCATCTCCACCAGCAGCACCCGCCCGTGCCCCGGCACGGCCGCCCGCACCGTCCCGAGGATGCGCAGCGCGTCGGCGTCGTCCCAGTTGTGCACGACGCTGCCGAGCAGGTAGGCGTCGGCGCCCGCGGGGACGGCCGAGAAGAAGTCGCCGGACACGAGCTCGCACCGGTCCGCGAGCCCCCAGGACTCGAACGCCGTCCGTGCCGCCGGCAGCACCTGTTCCAGCTCGAACAGCGTGGCCCTCATCCGCGGGTTGGCACGCAGGATCGCCGCCGTGATGTGGCCGCGCCCCCCGCCGACGTCCACCAGCGTGCGGACCTCGGAGAAGTCGTACCGTTCCGCCACGCCCGCCGCCATCGGCACGGCGCGGTTGGTCATGTAGTCGTTGAAGAGCGCGAGGAGCTCGGGGTCTCCGGACATGTAGTCGTACAGGACGCCCTTGTTCTCCACCCACCAGGAGCGGCCGCTGCGCACGGTGCTCGTCAGCCCCTCCAGCGCGGGCGCCACGGTGGGGTCGGTGTTGAACAGCACACCGCTGCGCAGCGAGAACGGCGCGTCGGAGCGCAGCAGCGCGCCTGATTCGGTCAGCCCGTAGCGGTCCTCGCCGACCGTCTCCACCAGGCCCACCGACGCCATCGTGCGCATCAGCCGGCCGAGCGAGGGCGCGTGCGCCTCGCAGCGGGCGGCCAGCTCGGCCAGGGCCAGCGGCCCGTCCGCCAGGTGGTCGGCGACACGCAGTTCGGCCATCGTCCGCATCGCCGAGGCGCGCCAGCTACTGCGCAGCACGTCCCAGATGGGGCTCGCCGGATCGGTCATGTCTTCCTCCAGTCGTAGAGGTCGTACTGGTCGTACAAGGCCGCACGGTCGTGCGGCCGGGCGGGGGAGCGCGGCCCCGCGAGGCGCGGCCGCGCTCCTCAGCCCCGCCGGTCCTTGGCGCGCACCAGCCGCCCCACCTCGGCGCGCAGGTGCACGAACGCCGGCAGCTCACGGGTGGCGATCTGGTCGCGCGGGGACGGCAGCCGTACCGGCAGCTCACCGGCCACCCGGGCCGGGGCGCTCGTCAGCACCACCACGCGGTCGCCGAGGTAGACGCTCTCGTCGATGTCGTGCGTGATGAGCAGGACGGTCATCCGGTGGTGCTCACGCACCTTGAGCAGCAGGTCCTCCAGGTCCTCCCGGGTCTGGGCGTCCACCGAGCCGAACGGCTCGTCCATCAGCAGCAGCGCGGGACGGTACGCGAGCGCGCGGGCGATGGCGACACGCTGCTGCATGCCCCCGGACAGCTCCCAGGGGTACTTGGCCGCGGCCCCGTCCAGCCCGACCTCCTGCAGCGCCTCGGCGGCCGCGCGGTGCCTGGCCTGCCGGTCCATGCCGCGGCGGCGCAGCGGCAGGGCGATGTTGTCGCCGACCGTCAGCCAGGGGAACAGCGACCGGCTGTAGTCCTGGAAGACCACGGCGAGGTCGCCAGGGATGCCGGTCACCGCCGTGTCCCTGATGCGGATGTGGCCCTCGGTCGGCTGGATGAGACCCGCGATGGACCGCAGCAGGGTGGACTTGCCGCAGCCGGACGGGCCGACCACGCAGACCAGCTCCCCCTCGGAGACCTTCAGGTCGATCCCGCCGAGAGCGTGGTGGGCCGTCGGGCCCTGTCCGTAGGTGTGGGTGAGGTTGACGACATCGAGCACGGTGTTTCCTCAGGTGACTTGAGCTGGCTCGGGGTGCCGCGGCGCGGTGGCGCTTCAGGTGGTCTGCCGGGCTCGCCGGTGCCAGGAGAGGATGTGCCTCTCGGCGAGCAGGAACGAACTGTTCAGCAGATACCCCAAGATGCCGAGCACAACGATCGCGCCCCACATCGCGGACATGTCGAAGGTCTGCTGGGTGTAGATGAGCTGGTAGCCGACACCGTCGCTGCTGCCGACGAGTTCGGAGACGACCATCAGCACGACGGCCAGGGAAAGGCTGAGGCGCAGGCCCGCGAAGATCTTCGGTGCGGCCGACGGCAGCACGACCCGCAGCAGCCGCTGCGCGCCGCGCACTCCGAAGACCTGCGCGGTGTCGGTGTGGAGGCGGTCCACGTACCGCGCGCCGTCGATGGTGTTGATGAGGATGGGCCAGATCACGCCGTACACGATGGTGGCCACCTGCATCTGGGTGCCGGTCTTGAACAGCACGATGAACAGGGGGATCAGCGCGGAGGGCGGGATGGCCCGGCAGAACTCGATGATCGGGTCGATGTAGTCGGCCAGGGTCCGGGAGCGGCCGGCCGCGATGCCGAGCGTGATGCCGAGGACGCAGGCCAGCAGCCATCCGCCGAACAGCCGTCCGAGGCTCGGGCCGAAGGTGCCGAGCGCCTCGTCGGTGAGGAAGAGGCGGGACACCGGGCCGGACAGCCATACCTCGTGCATCCGGGCCGCGATCTGGGAGGGCGGGGGGAAGTACACCGTGTCGGCGCGCCGGGTGGCGATCTCCCACGCGACGAGGGCGATGGGGACGAGCCACACCCGCGCGGCGAGCGCCCACAGCGTGCCGCGCGCGCGACGCAGGCGCCGGGGGGCCGGCGCGGCGGGGCCGGGGCGGGCGGGTGCTTCGGTGAGGCTCACGGCTCGCCCACCGCCTTCACGGCGTGCCAGCGGAAGGCCTGCCGTTGCAGGCGGACGAGCAGGACATTGGCCACCAGGCCGAGCGCGCCGGTCCACAGGACGCACGCGATGATGAGGTCGGTGCGCAGGCCGGAGCCGGCGCGGATCATGTAGACGCCGATCCCGCTGACGCCGCCCGCGAGCAGTTCGGTGCTGACCGTGACGACGAACGCGATGGACGACGCCAGCCGGACCCCGGTCATCACGAACGGCGCGGCGCTCGGCAGCGAGACCCGGCGCAGCACGGCGAGCCTGCCGAAGCCGAAGCTGCGCAGCGTCTCCCTGGCCACGGGGTCGACGTCCTTGAGCCCGTACATCGTGTTGATCAGCACGGGCCAGGACGCCGCGTAGACCACCGCGATGATCTTCACGGCCTCGGTGGAGGGCACCAGCAGGGTGACCAGGGGGATGAGGGCGATGGAGGGGATGGGCCGCAGGAACTCCACCAGCGGGCGGGCGGCCGTCTCCGCCCGCCGCAGGTTGCCGAGCACCAGGCCGAGGGGGACGGCCCCGAGCACGGCGATCAGCAGGCCCATGGCCCAGACGCGCAACGTCGCGACCAGGTCGGCGGTGAACTCGGGGTCGGCGGGCAGCCGCACCGCCTCCAGCAGGATCGTGGACATCCGCGGCAGGACCGCGGGGTCGAGCAGCCCGGACGCGCCGGCGATCTCGGCCGCGACCACCAGGCCCGCGACGCCGGTCGCGCCGCGGGCCACTCGCCGTCCGATCATTGAGGCAGCGGTATGAGGAGCGGGGTGACGTCCATCTTCTCGGTCAGGTAGCCGTACTCCATCATCAGGTCGGCGACGCGCTGGATGCGGTTGGCGCTCAGCGTGGTCGGGAACGCCCCGAGGGTGATGACCGCGGCGTCCTGCGGCGTGATCTTGCTGTACGTCGGCAGGATCTGCTCGACCGCCTTGCGGTCGGAGGCGGCGAGCTGCTGCCCCTTGAGGTAGGCGCGCTGGAAGGCGGCGACGGTGTTGGGGTTGGCGTCGGCCCACTTCTTGGTGATCGTCCACCCGGCGATCGGGAAGTCGGCCATCGCGCCCGTCATCGTGTCGGCGATCTTCCGGGCACCGCTGTTCTTCTGCACCGCGGTGAGGACCGGCTCGGTCATCCACGCCGCGTCGACCTTGCCGGTCGCCAGCGCGGCCGGCATGTCGGGGAAGGCGTACTGCTGGAACTTCACGTCCTTCTGCCGGTCCAGTCCCACCGTGCGCAGGGCCGAGCCGGTCGCCAGCTCGCCGATGCTGTTGACGGCGGGCACGGCGATGGTGGCGCCCTTGA
This sequence comes from Sphaerisporangium sp. B11E5, assembly GCF_039871875.1. Lineage (NCBI taxonomy): Bacteria > Bacillati > Actinomycetota > Actinomycetes > Streptosporangiales > Streptosporangiaceae > Sphaerisporangium > Sphaerisporangium sp. B11E5. Next base: position 200,228 of record NZ_JBDPMD010000009.1, read on the forward strand.
GGTCCTTGGCGGTCTGGATCCGCGAGTCCTTGGGGACGACCAGGACGAAGCACTCGGGCTTGGCCTGGTAGGCGTCGGCGACGAAACGGAAGTCGCCGCCCTTCTTCGCCTGGATATTGAGGATCGCGAAGTAGTTTCCGAGGATCATGTCCAGGCTGCCGCCGAGCAGGTTCGGGACGGCGATCGCGCTGCTCTGGAGCTGCGTGATGTTGACGTTCAGGCCCTCCGCGGCGAAGAAGCCTTTAGCCTTGGCGAGGTGGATGGACGCGGCGTCGGGAATCGGCAGCGCGCCGATGGTGATCGTGGTCTTCTCCAGTGTCTTCCCGCCACTTGAGGGGGCAGGCGACGCGCCGGATCCGCCGCCGCATGCCGTGAGCGCGAGGCTCACCGCCGCGCCGACGCCGATGATGAAGGTACGACCCCTAAATCGTCTCATTGAGGTGTCCTTATTTGGGTTGCGTGGGGGGTGTGTGACTGCAGGTGCCTACGGTGAAGCTGAGTTGGGCGAGCGTGAAGCCTAGCGTGCAGCAAACCCGCCTTACACCGCTAAGCCGCCTATGTCACGAAACTCGTAAAAAAGTCCACTTTGCGGAGTATGCGAACTCTGCGACTTCTGGGGGGTTGGAGCGCGGCAAAAGTGGATTTGGTGTCATTTCGCGCCGGGCGCACCCTTGCGATGACGGTGAACTCGGACACCTGGCCGATCGTGGGGCGTAGTGGGACGGAATAATGATTTGGAGCGTTCTAAATGGCCATTCTGCTTGGTCGAACTCCCAGCTATATGCTCCAATTGCCCCCTGACTTGCCATGTGTCACACCAAGCGCATGGTTCCCCCACCGCAGACCAGCCGCGAGAGGTTGCGACCAGTGAGGACAGCAACAATCGAGAGCGGTCGCCGCGATACGCCGGACGCAGACCGGCCTTTCTCCGACCCGGGCGGGCAGGCCGCTCCTCCGGTGCAGTCGTCCAGAAGGTCGCTGGCCCTGCGCAACTGGCGGGTGCGCACCCGTCTCATCGCGCTCATCCTGGTGCCCACGATGGTCGCCGTCCTGCTGGGCGGTCTCCGCGTGTACGGGTCCATCCAGAGCGCGTCGGAGTACGAACGCATCCAGACGGTCGCCGAGTTCGCCATCAACCTGGCCGACCTGGTCCACGAGCTGGACCTGGAACGCGACCTCTCGGTGCGGTTCGTCGCCAACGGCCGCCGCGGCAACCAGGCCCGCCTGCTGATCCGCCAGCAGCAGAACGCCGTGGACACCGCCGCGCAGATCGTCATCGACCGGCGCAAGACAGTGGAGCCCAGCCTCGGCAACGTCGGCCGCCAGGCGTACAACCGTGTGCTCGGCCGGCTCGCCGAGCTGCGCACGCTGCGCGAGACCGTCGGCGAGACCCAGCTCCCGCCGCTGCCCTCGATGCTCAAGTACAACCTGGTCATCGACGACATCCTGGTGCTGTTCGACGAGACGGGCCGGGGCAGCGGCGACGAGGCGCTGAGCTCCCGGGCCGCGGCGATCGCCTCCCTCGCCCGCGTGGCCGAGCAGGCGTCCCGCCAGCGCGGCCTGATGTCCATCGCGCTCACGTTCCACACGTTCGACCAGGCGCTGCTCGAGGCGTTCAACGCGGCCCGCGCGCAGCAGGCCAGCGAGCTCGCCACCTTCCTGTTCCGCGCCGCCGCCGCCGAACGCCAGCGCTACTCCGACACCGTCACCAGCCCGCTGATCGACCGCGCCGCCGGCGTGGTCGACCGCGTGTTGTCCCTCAGCCGGGACGGCGCGGAACTGCGGGGCCTCAGCGGCGGCGTGGGCAGCGACGTGGACTACTGGTTCGAGGCCGCCAGCGACGGCCTGGACCGAATGCAGGTGGTGCAGCGGGCGCTCGGCCGCACGGTCGTCGACCAGGCCGCCGAGTTCGCGAGGCAGGACCAGAGCCAGGCCGCCATCGACATCGGCGTCCTCGCGGCGCTGCTCATCATGGTCCTCGTCATCACCACCGTCGTGGCGCGCTCCCTGGTCAGCCCGCTCCGGCGTCTGCGCCGCGAGGCGCTGGAGATCGCCGGGCGGCGCCTGCCCGAGCTGGTGCAGAAGCTGCGCGAGTCCGAGGCCGCCGAGGGGCCGCCCGACGTGCGGCCGATCAGCGTGATGTCCAACGACGAGGTCGGCGAGGTCGCCCGGGCGTTCGACGAGGTGCACCGCGAGGCGATCCGCCTCGCGAGCGACGAGGCGCAGCTGCGCAGCAACGTCAGCGCCATGTTCGTCAACCTGTCCCGGCGCACCCAGACGCTGGTGGAACGGCAGATCAGCCTCATCGACGGCCTGGAGCAGGGCGAGCAGGACGACAGCAGGCTCGGCGACCTGTTCCGCCTGGACCACCTGGCCACCCGCATGCGCCGCAACAGTGAGAACCTGCTGGTCCTCGCCGGTCAGGAGCCCGCGCGCCGGTGGAGCCAGCCGGTGGCGCTGCTGGACGTCGCCCGCGCCTCGCTGTCGGAGGTCGAGAACTACGAGCGGGTCGCGATGCACGTCCCGACCGGGGTGTCCATCGCCGGCCAGGCGGTCAACGACGTCATCCACCTGCTGGCCGAGCTGGTCGAGAACGCCATCTCGTTCTCGCCGCGCGAGACCCGGGTCACCATGTCGGCCAACCGCATCGACGGCGGCGGCGTGATGATCTCCATCACCGACGCCGGCATCGGGATGACCGACGAGGAGCTCGCCCAGACCAACTGGCGCCTGGCCCACCCGCCGGTCGTGGACGTGTCGGTGTCCCGCCGCATGGGCCTGTTCGTGGTCGGCCGCCTCGCGCTGCGCAACGGGATCCGGGTGCAGTTACGGCGGCACGACGGCGGCGGGCTCACCGCGATGGTGCTGCTGCCGGAGTCGCTGATGGGCGCGCCCACGCACGCGCCCGGCGGGCCCGCCGCCGCGGGGGCGCCGGCCTGGACCTCGAACGCGCAGCCCGCCGGCCTGTTCACCCCCGCCGCCGCCGCGGCAGGGCCCGCGTCGTTCGGCCCGGTGACCGGCCCCTACGGCGCGGCGACCGGCGCGGCCAACGGCATGGGAGGCATGGGGCCGATGGGCCCCACCACAGGAGGCGGCTTCGGCGGGTACGGCGGCCCGCCCTCGGGCACCGGCGGGTTCGGGAGCACCGGGGGTTTCGGCGGGTACGGCGGCCCGCCGTCCGGGCCCGGCACGTTCGGCGGCCCTTCCACGGGCCCCGAGCGGTTCAACTCCGATCGGTTCGGTCCGTCCACGCACGGCACGTTCTCCGGCCCGTCCACCGGGCCCGGGCGGTACGGAGGGCCGCCCACCGGGCCGGAGCGGTACGGGCCGCCCACCGGCCCGCCGACCGGGCCGGGCGAGCTGCCGGTGCGCATGCGCCCGCGCCGCTACGAGACCTCCGACCATGACGCCGCCACCGGCCCGCTTCCCGCTGTGCGGAACGCGCCCATGGATCAGGAGGAGTACTTGCCGATCTTCGCCGCCGTCGAGTCGGCCTGGTTCCGCCGGGCCGAGCCACAGGAGCCGGACACGCCCGTGACCGGCGGCTGGCAGGCCGCCGCGGACGCCGGCTGGCAGGCCGCCGCGGCCGTCCAAGAGCCGGCGCGGGACGGCACCACCTCCGCCGGCCTGCCCAAGCGGGTGCCGAAGGCCAATCTTGTGCCCGGCTCGGCGGGCGCCGCCGAGCAGGGGCCGTCGTCGCCCGCGCCGGCCATGCCGCCGCTGTCCCCCGAGCGGGCGCGCAACCGCCTCTCCAGCTTCCAGCAGGGCATCCGGCAGGGCCGCGCGGTCGCCCGGGGCGAGCTGAGCGAGGACGAGGTGCCGTACAACACTGAGCTGCGTCGCATGGAGGAAGAGCAGTGAGGGAGCTTAGCCAGGCCGCCCGCGGGATCAACTGGTTGATCACCGATTTCGTCCGGGGGGTGCCAGGAGTGGCACACACGGTGGTCGTCTCCTCCGACGGGTTGCCGCTGGCGTACTCAGAGGGCTTTCCGAAGGACCGGGCCGATCAGCTCGCGGCGGTGGCCGCGGGGTTGATCAGTTTGACGCAGGGTGCCTCCCGGGTGTTCGAGGGGGGTGCGGTGACGCAGACCGTGGTGGAGATGCAGCGTGGGTTGTTGCTGATCATGTCGATCAGCGACGGCTCGTGTCTCGCGGTGCTGGCGGCCCCCGACTGCGACATGGGTCTGGTGGCCTACCAGATGACGCTGATGGTCGAGCGCGCCGGTCAAGTCCTGACCCCGGCTGTGCGCGCCGAGCTTCAGGCGTCGTCGCCGCGGTGACCTCCATGGGCGGCGGTCCTGGCTGGGAGGACGGTCTACGGCCCTACCAGCCGGAGCCGTCATCGCCGGTGCGCCCCTTCACCGTGACCGGCGGCCGGTCGGCGCCGCGGACGCATCTGGCCATGGAGACGCTGGTTCACTCCACAATTCCGGCTTACCACGACATTTCCGGGCTCATCCCCGAGTACCAGGCGATCTGTTCGCTATGCCGCCAGGTGCGCTCGGTCGCCGAGATCTCCGCGCTGCTGCGCGTGCCGCTCGGCGTGGCTCGTGTCCTCATCTCGGACATGGCCGCCGAGAACCTCGTCCAGTTGCACCAGCCGCAACTGGACGCCGGAAAGCCGGACCTCAACTTGCTCGAAAGGGTTCTCAGTGGACTTCGCAGGCTCTAACCGTGGCGGGTTGACCTCGACGAAGATCGTCGTCGCCGGTGGCTTCGGCGTGGGCAAGACGACCTTCGTCGGCGCCGTGTCGGAGATCGTCCCCCTCACCACCGAGGCCGTGATGACCGACGCCAGCGCGGGCATCGACGACCTGGGGCTCACCCCCACCAAGACCACGACCACCGTGGCCATGGACTTCGGCCGGGTGTCGCTGGAAAGTGATCTGATCCTGTACCTGTTCGGCACGCCGGGCCAGCACCGCTTCTGGTTCATGTGGGACGACCTGGTGCGCGGGGCCATCGGCGCCGTCGTGCTGGTCGACACCCGGCGGCTGGCCGACAGCTTCCCCGCCATCGACTACTTCGAGGAGGCGAAGCTGCCGTTCGTCATCGGGCTCAACGGATGGGACGGCCAGCACCCCTACCAGGAGGAGGAGGTGCGCGACGCGCTCACCCTGGCGCCGCAGGTCCCCATCGTGCGCACCGACGCGCGGCAGCGTGAACTGGTGAAGAGCACACTGATCTCCCTGGTCGAGCACGCGCTGACCATGCGCGTGTCCGTGCCCGGCTGGCGTGGCTGACGGCGCCGCCGCTCGCGGGCACGCGTGACGGGCCCCGGAAGCGGCTAGGCTGGGAGGTCGAGTCGCACACCGCACGACCCCGGACGACCCGTAGCGCAGAGGCTGGCCAATCACGTGTTCGAGACGCTTTCCGACCGGCTGACATCGGTCTTCTCCTCCCTGAGGTCCAAGGGGAGGCTGTCCGACGCCGACATCGACGCGACCTGTCGAGAGATCCGCATCGCCCTGCTGGAAGCCGACGTCGCGCTGCCCGTGGTCCGCGACTTCGTCTCCCACGTCAAGGAGCGGGCCCGCGGCACCGAGGTCTCCCAGGCACTCAACCCCGCCCAGCAGGTCGTCAAGATCGTCAACGACGAGCTGGTCACCATCCTCGGCGGCGAGACGCGCCGGCTGCGGTTCGCCAAGAACCCGCCGACCGTCATCATGCTCGCCGGCCTCCAGGGCGCCGGCAAGACCACCCTCGCGGGCAAGCTCGCCCGCTGGCTGCGCGAGCAGGGCCACGCGCCCATGCTGGTCGCCGCCGACCTCCAGCGGCCGAACGCCGTGCAGCAGCTCCAGGTGGTCGGTGAGCGCGCGGGGGTCGCCGTCCACGCGCCCGAGCCCGGCAACGGCGTCGGCGACCCGGTCGCGGTGGCCCGCGGCTCCGTCGACCACGCCCGCCGCCTGCAGCACGACATCGTCATCATCGACACCGCCGGCCGCCTCGGCATCGACCAGGAGTTGATGAAGCAGGCCGCCGACATCCGCGACGCGGTCCAGCCCGACGAGGTCCTGTTCGTCGTCGACGCCATGATCGGCCAGGACGCCGTCACCACCGCCCAGGCCTTCATGGAGGGCGTCGGCTTCGACGGCGTGGTGCTCACCAAGCTGGACGGCGACGCCCGCGGCGGCGCGGCCCTGTCGGTGCGTCACATCACCGGCCGTCCCATCATGTTCGCCTCGACCGGTGAGAAGCTCGAGGACTTCGACGCCTTCCACCCCGACCGCATGGCGTCCCGCATCCTCGACATGGGTGACATCCTCACCCTGATCGAGCAGGCGCAGCGCACCTTCGACGAGCAAGAGGCCGCCAAGATGGCCGGCAAGCTCGTCTCCGGCGACGGCTTCACGCTCGACGACTTCCTCGAGCAGATGATGATGGTCCGCAAGATGGGGCCCATCAAGAACCTCCTCGGCATGATGCCGGGCATGGGCCAGATGCGCGACCAGCTCAACCAGGTCGACGAACGCGACCTCGACCGCGTCGCCGCCATCATCCGTTCGATGACCCCCGGCGAGCGCGCGGAACCCAAGATCATCAACGGCTCCCGGCGGGCGCGCATCGCCCGTGGCTCCGGCGTCACCGTCACCGAGGTCGCCAACCTCGTGGTCCGCTTCTTCGAGGCGCAGAAGATGATGCGCCAGATGGCCGGCGGCATGGGCATCCCCGGCATGCCGGGCGGGCGCAAGGGCAAGGCGGCGCAGAAGAAGGCCAAGAAGGGGCGCCGGGTCAGCGGCGACCCGCGCAAGGCCGCGCTCGGCAAGGCCGCGTCGCCCGGCGGGTCCGGCGACACGCCCCGGCTGCCTCCGGGCCTCGGCGGGCTCGGCGCGGGCCAGTTGCCCCCCGGCCTGGAGCTTCCTCCAGGTTTCGACCCCTCCAAGCTCAAGCTACCCGGGCAGAAGTAGGCACCTGCGGGCGAAGCGGGGCGTCGATTCGGCGCCACGCCGGTTGTCTGGCACAATGGCACGTTGGAACACCGTGACCGTGGATGCCCTCTCACCTCCGCGCGTCACGGACTGTCCCTCGGGCGGTCTTCCCGCCGTGCCCCACTCGGCGAGACGCCCGCTCACCCACGCTTTTATCGCCCAGGAGAGACCACACCCGTGGCAGTCAAGATCAAGCTCAAGCGGCTCGGCATGATCCGCAACCCGCAGTACCGCATCGTGGTGGCGGACAGCCGCACCAAGCGTGACGGCCGTGCGATCGAAGAGATCGGCCTTTACCACCCGAAGGAGAACCCTTCGCTCATCCAGGTGAACTCCGAGCGGGCGCAGTACTGGCTGGGTGTCGGCGCGCAGCCGACCGACCCGGTGCTGAAGCTGTTCAAGCTCACCGGCGACTGGCAGAAGTTCAAGGGCGAGCCCGCCCCGGCGCCGCTGCTGGTGGCCGAGGCCAAGCCCGACCGCCACGCCGCATACGAGGCCGCGGCCAAGGAGTCGCTCGCCGCCGACGCCGGCGGCAACACCGCCACGACGCAGCGCAAGAGCAGGAAGGCCGCCGCGCCGAAGGCCGACGACACCGCCGCGACCCCGGCCGAGCCGGCCGCCGCGGAGGAGAAGCCGGAAGGCGAGGCCTGAGGTGCTTGAGGAGGCCCTTGAGCACCTGGTCAAGGGCATCGTCGAACATCCCGACGACGTCCTCGTGCGCGGGCGCCGCATCCGCAGCGGCCGCGTCCTTGAGGTCCGGGTCCATCCGGAGGACCTCGGCAAGGTCATCGGGCGCGGCGGCCGCACGGCCAAGGCGCTTCGCACCGTCGTCAACGCTCTCGCCGACGGCAAGTACGTCCGGGTCGACCTGCTCGACCTGAACGAAGCCCGGTAACGCGGCGACGCGCGCGAGACCCTCGCGACAGGGGACCCCCGGCTGCCGGGCGGTCCCCTGTCGTGCTTTCCACGGCCACATCCATTGGAGGAACAGCGACGTGCAGCTGGTCGTCGGCCGCATCGGCCGCCCGCACGGCGTCCACGGTGAGGTCACCGTCGAGGTGCGCACCGACGACCCCGAGGCGCGGTTCAGCCCGGGGACGTCCATCGCCACCGACCCGCCGCAGGCCGGGCCGCTGGTCATCGAGGGCGCCCGCTGGCACAAGAACATCCTGCTGCTGCGCTTCGCCGGCGTGGCCGGGCGCGAGGGCGCCGAGGAACTGCGCGGCACCATGCTCGTCATCGACTCCGGCGACGTGCCGGCGCCGACCGACCCCGACGAGTTCCACGACCACCAGCTCATCGGCCTCGCGGTGGTGACCGTCGGCGGGGAGCCCGTGGGCGAGGTCACCGAGGTCCGCCACCACGGGCAGGACCTTCTGGTGATCCGCCGCGGCGGCGACGAGGTGCTGGTGCCGTTCGTCAAGGCCCTGGTGCCCGAGGTGGACCTCTCCGGCGGGCGTCTCGTGGTGGACGCGCCGCCCGGTCTCCTCGACCCCGACCAGGCGTTGTGACGGGGGCCGCCATGCGCATGGACATCATCACGATCTTCCCCGAGTACTTCGCGCCGCTGGACGTCTCCCTGATCGGCAAGGCCCGCGCCAAGGGGCTGCTCGACATCCGGGTGCACCAGTTGCGCGACTGGACCCACGACGTCCACCGCACCGTGGACGACACGCCGTACGGCGGCGGGCCCGGCATGGTGATGAAACCCGAACCCTGGGGTGAGGCCCTGGACGCCGTCATCGGCGACGCCGCCGGCCTGCCCCGGCTGGTCGTGCCGACGCCGAGCGGACGGCCGTTCACCCAGGAGACGGCCCTGGAGTACGCCAAGGAGCCGTGGCTGCTGTTCGCGCCCGCCCGCTACGAGGGCATCGACGCACGTGTCATGGCCGAGTACGGCACCCGGCTGCGCGTCGACGAGGTCGGCATCGGCGACTACGTGCTCGCCGGGGGAGAGGCCGCCGTGCTCGTGATCGTGGAAGCCGTGGGGCGCCTGCTGCCCGGCGTGCTCGGGAACGTGCACTCCGCGGCGGACGACTCCTTCGCGCCCGGCGCCATGTCCGGCCTGCTGGAGGGCCCCGTCTACACCAAGCCGCCGGTGTGGCGCGGCCACGACGTGCCGCCCGTCCTGCTGTCGGGCAACCACGGCGCGATCGCCCGCTGGCGCCGGGACCAGGCGCTGCGCCGCACCGTCGCGAACCGGCCCGAGCTGGCCGCCCGGCTCGACCCGCGCGCGCTGGACAAGCGGGACCACGAGGTGCTTCGCGAGGCTTCGTTTCGCTTCACGCCCGAAGATATGGCAGACTGAATCGCTGTTGCCGACTGCCCTGCGGTCGGCGGGGCCGGGACCGAGCGACCCGGCAGCCGAGACGAATTCAGTCCAGCGCCCGCGTCTTCCTCGCCGCCATGCCCAGGGCATGGCCGGGCGGACCTCCGGGTGCTCGCTTCACACAAGTTGAGGAACGCCGTCATGCACACGCAGATCCAGGAGCTTGAGAAAGCCTCCCTTCGCAGTGACATCCCGCAGTTCCGCCCGGGTGACACGCTCGAGGTTCACGTGCGCGTCGTCGAAGGCAACCGCTCCCGCGTGCAGGTCTTCAAGGGCTTCGTGCTGCGCCGCCAGGGCGGGGGGCTGCGTGAAACCTTCACTGTCCGCAAGGTGAGCTACGGCGTCGGTGTGGAGCGCACCTTCCCGGTGCACAGCCCGGTCATCGAGAAGATCGTGGTCGTGACCCGCGGCGACGTCCGCCGGGCCAAGCTGTACTACATGCGTGAGCTGCGCGGGAAGGCCGCCCGCATCCGCGAGAAGCGCGACGCGCTGCCCGCGGGCAAGTAGGGTCCGGCGTGTGGCCCGCACCCACCTGGGATGCGGGCCATTGTGCTGCCCGGGCGACGCGGTTTCTCGGCCGCTATACCGAGTCGGCGACCCGCCGGGCGGGAGACATCATTTAGGCTCGACAGCGATGACTTGCTACATCCGGGGGACGGCGGGCCGTGCCGCCCTGTCGAAGACGAGGTAGAGCGTGGTCGCGGAAGACACCAAGCCGTCAGCCAAGGGCGGCAAGGAGAAAAAGGGCTCTTTCTGGCGTGAACTGCCCGTCCTCGTGGTGGTGGCGCTGGTCCTGGCGCTGATCATCAAGAGTTTCGTGGTGCAGGCGTTCTACATCCCGTCGGAGTCGATGGAGCCGACTCTGCTGGTCAACGACCGGGTTCTCGTCAACAAACTCGTCTACCACACCCGGGACATCGAGCGGGGCGACATCGTCGTGTTCTCCGGCGTCGACTCCTGGGCCGCCGAGGTGGTGGTGCCCGAGCCGGCCAACCCCGTCGCGGGCTTCTTCCGCTGGGTCGGCACGGCCTTCGGGGTGGTGCCCGGCGAGAAGGACTACATCAAGAGGGTCATCGGCCTGCCCGGCGACGTCGTGAAGTGCTGCGACGCGAAGGGGCGCATCACCGTCAACGGGGTGCCGCTGGAGGAGAAGGCCTACCTCTTCCCCGACGACGAGCCGTCCCAGAAGTTCTTCGAGATCAAGGTGCCGAAGGACCGGCTGTGGGTGATGGGCGACCACCGGTCGGTGTCGCTGGACTCCCGGTCCCACCAGGGCGACCCCGGCGGCGGGGCCATCCCGATGGACAAGGTGGTCGGGCGGGCCTTCGTCATCGTCTGGCCCTTCTCCCGCGCCGCGATCCTCCCCATCCCGGACACCTTCACCCAGCCGGCCCTGCACCACGCCGCCGCCTTCACCACCGCCGCCACCCCCCTGCTGCTCGGCTTCGCCGGCGCCGTACCCCTGATGGCCCTGCGCCGCCGCCGCCCCCTTCGCTCCCAGAAGCCCAGCATCTTCAAGCCCCCCAGCACCACCGACACCAAGAAATGACCGTAACCACCCCTCCCCCCGACGAAGCCGTCCCTGACGGCCCACCCGTACCCCCCTCCGGCCACGCCCCGTCCGCGGCCGAGCCGTCCACGACCGCGGCCACACGGACCCCTGCTGCCGCTGGGCTGCCCGCAGTCGTGACTGAGTCGTCCACGGCTGCTACTGGCCCGTCTGTAGTCGTGACTGGGCCGTCCGCGGCTGCCGCCGGCGCGTCTGCGGGTACCGCCAGGCCGTCCGCAGACACCGGCGAGGTGCCCGCAGGCACTGCCGGGACACCCAGAGGCACCGCCGGCACGTCCGCAGGTGCCGCCGGGTCGTCCGAGGGCACTGCCGGTGCGTCCGCAGGCACTGCCGGGACACCCGGGGGCACTGCCGGGATACCCGAGGGGATCGCCGGGACACCCGGGGCCATTGCCGCGACGTCCGCAGGCACTGCCGGGACACCCGGGGGCACTCCCGGTGCGTCCGCAGGCAGTACCGGGACATCCGAGGGCACTGCCGGGACGCCCGAGGGGATCGCCGGGACACCCGGGGCCTCTGCCGCGGCGTCCGCAGGTGCCGCCGGGATACCCGGGGGCACCGCCACAGACGGGCCGCCATCCGGGGACCCCGACGCCTCTTCCACCTCGCCCGAGGGCGCCTCCCCTCCCGCACCACCTGAGGACGCCTCCCCTCCCGTTGGGGGGAAGCGGCGCCGGTCCGGGTGGCTGGAGTCGGTGCTGCTGGTGGCAGGCGGCGTCGTCGCCGCGCTGCTGGTCCATGTGTTCGTCCTGGACTCGTTCTACATCCCGTCGGAGTCCATGGAGCCGACGCTCGAGATCAACGACCGCCTGATCGTCAACAAGCTCTCCGGTGACATCGGCCGCGGCGAGATCGTGGTCTTCAAGGGCTGGGACGGCACTCCCACCGTGAAGCGTGTCATCGGCGTCGGCGGCGACCGGGTGAAGTGCTGCGACGCCGACGGCCGCATCACGGTCAACGGCACCCCTCTGCACGAGGACGCCTACCTCCACCCCCAGGACTTCCCCTCCCAGGAGAAGTTCGACGTCACCGTGCCCAAGGACCACCTGTGGCTGATGGGCGACCACCGCGCCGCCTCCGAGGACGCCCGCGCCCACCTGAACGAGCCCGGCAAGGGCGTCATCCCCGTCGACGCCGTGATCGGCCGCGCCGTGGCCCGCTACTGGCCGCTGGACCGCCTGACCACCCTCCCCGTCCCCGGCGCCTTCTCACGCGTCCCCTGAACCGGCCACGCGCTCGGTGGTGCCGATAGCCGTACCCGTCGGGGCCATACGGGCGTAGGCTTGGCCGCATGGTCGTGCTCGAATTGTCGTTCGACGGCACCGGTGCCCGGCCCGCTCGCAGGCCGGTCGACTTGCGGTGGGGCGGCGAGCCGGCAGCCTTATGAGCGTCCTCTATCGCCCGCGCCCGAGCATCGTCCGGCGCGACTCGGGCCTCTACGGCTACGAACGCGCGCTGGCCAGGCGCGGCTTCTCACCCGTCGCCGGCGTCGACGAAGCGGGCCGAGGCGCCTGCGCCGGCCCGCTGGTCATCTCCGCCGTCGTGCTCGGCGCCCCCATCGAGGGCCTGGCCGACTCCAAGCTGCTCACCCCCGCCCGCCGCGAGACGCTGCACGACGAGATCGTCGCCCGCGCCCGCGCCGTCAGCGTCGTGGTGATCCCCTCCGACGAGATCGACCGCCGTGGCCTGCACAAATGCAACATCGCCGGCATGCGGCGGGCCGTCGCGGGTCTCGGCTGCGATCTCGGGTACGTTCTGATCGACGGGTTCCCGGTGCCGGGCCTGCCCGCTCCGTCCCTGGCCGTCTGGAAGGGCGACCAGGTCTCCGCGTGCGTGGCCGCGGCGTCCATCGTCGCCAAAGTGAGCAGGGATCGCATCATGACCTCACTGGACGAGCGGTACCCCCTGTACGGCTTCGCCGACCACAAGGGCTACGTCACCGCCGCCCACCGCCAAGCACTGGCGTCCCATGGCCCCACCCCGCATCATCGGTTCTCCTTTGTGACCGTGAACTCGGTGATGCGGTCCGGGCCAGCCATCGAGATAGGCGACAATGGTGTGGGGGCCGGTGTCGCCTGAAGGCCGCACCGGTGCAAGCAGGAAGGGGAAGGGCCGGGATGAGCGCGGAGGATCTCGAAAAGTACGAGACCGAGATGGAGCTGCAGCTCTACCGTGAGTACCGCGACGTGGTGGGCCTGTTCACCTACGTCGTGGAAACCGAACGCCGCTTCTACTTGACCAACTCGGTAGACCTGGACGTCCGCACCGCCGAGAACGGCGACGTCTTCTTCGACGTCAAGATGCAAGACGCCTGGGTCTGGGACATGTACCGCCCAGCCAGATTCGTCAAAAACGTCCGAGTAGTAACCTTCAAGGACGTAAACGTAGAAGAACTAGCCAAACCCGACCTAGAAATGCCCAAGGAGGGCTTCTCCTCCTAACCCTCTCCGAGGTACACACCCTCCACCCTCCTGCCGTCCAACGCTCCCACTCCCCAGGAACGCCCCCCTCCACCTCCAGGGGCCCTATCTCCACGCCACCAGAACGGCGCGACATCCACAGCGCCCCCGGCCCCGCCACCCGGCGACTTCCTCCGTGCCCCCTCGCCTCCCGATCACCGCGCCTCCCTGTGCCGACACGGTGCCAGTAAGAGCCGGTCCGGCGTTCTCGGCGTCCTACGGCGGCCCACCTCCGTGTTCCCTTGTCTCCTGGCCACGGCGCTTCCCTGTTGCGGCGCGATGCCAGTAAGAGGCGGTACGGCGTTCTCGGCGTCGTGCGATGGCTCACCTCCGTGTTCTCTCGCCTCCTGGGCATGGCGCTTCTCTGTTGCGGCGCGGTGACGGTGAGAGGTGGTACGGCGTTCTCGGTGTCGTGCGGTGGCCTACCTCTGTGTTCTCTTGTCTCCTGGCCGCGGCGCTTCTCTGTTGCGGCGCGGTGACGGTGAGAGGTGGTACGGCGTTCTCGGCGTCCTACGGTGGCCCACCTCTGTGTCTTTTGCTTCCCGGCCACCGCCCTTCCTGTTCCGGCGCCGCTGCGGCGAGAGGCGGTACGGCGTACTCGGTGCCGCCGGGCGGTGGCCCGCCTCGGTATTCCCTCGCCTCCGCGAGCACGGCGCCTCTCTGTTCCGGCGCCGCGACGGTGAGGAGCGGTACGGCGATTCCGGCGCCGCTGTACGGCGGCCCGCTTTCGGGTTTCCTTGGTCTTCCGGTCCCGGCCCCCTCTTCCGGCGCCGCGACGGTGGGGCCGCCGTACAGCGTCCGAAGTTCCCGCGCCGGATAGTCAGCAGCGGGCCGTTCGAACAAGACCCAGCCCCTCAACCAGTGGCAAAGGCTACGGCGCTGAGAGCTCCAAGGGCCGCCCAAGAGGCGGTAAGTCCTTCGGCTGAGCGCCGAGGAGGCGTGGCAAGGTCTGGGCGACAAGGGGATGCGGGACATCCTTGGCCGCCTCCGGACACGTTATCCACAGAACCGAATTCGAGGCCGGCGGCGGTTGTGTGCATCAGGCAAGGTCAGGGCCGGAGGTGGTCCTATGGCCGAGATACATGACCTGGGAAGACACGGCGAGCGGCTCGCCGTCGACTTCCTTCGAGCGGCAGGATTGAAGATCCTGGAACAGAACTGGCGGTGCGACAGCGGCGAGATCGACATCCTCGCCAGCGAAGGCTCGGTGCTCGTCGTCGTCGAGGTGAAGACACGCTCAGGCCGCAGCCACGGCACCGCGTTCGAGGCGGTGACCCGCGCGAAATTCGCCCGCCTGCGCACCCTGGCCGGCAAATGGCTGAGCACCCAGAAGAAATGGTTCTCCGCCATCCGCGTCGACGTCATCGCCATCGAGCGCTTCGCGGGTGAGTTCGTGCTGCGCCACGACCGGGGGGTGTCCTGAGATGGCCGTCGCCCGCACCCGCTCGGTGGCCCTCATCGGCGTCAGCGGCCACGTCGTCGAGGTGGAAGCCGACGTCGGCCACGGCCTCGCCGGCGTCAGCCTCATCGGCATGCTCGACACCGCCCTGAGCGAGGCCCGCGACCGCGTCCGCTCCGCCGTCATCAACAGCAGATACCCCTGGCCGGACGCCCGCGTCACCATCAGCCTCTTCCCTGCCAGCCTGCCCAAACGCGGCAGCCTGTTCGACCTCGCCATAGCGGTCGCCTTGATCGGCGCCGCAGGCATCGTCCCCCGCCGTCACCTCTCCCAGCCCTTCTTCATCGGCGAGCTGGGCCTGGACGGCACACTCCGCCCCGTGCGTGGCGTCCTCCCCGCCGTCATCGCCGCCGCCGAGGCGGGCGCCCGCACGGTGGTCGTCCCCATGGCCAACGCACCCGAGGCCGCTCTCGTCCCCGGCGTCCGCGTGATCCCCGCCCTCACCCTGGCCGAGTTGATCGAGTCCATGCGCACCTCCGACCCCACCCACCTGGCCCCGCTGGACGGCATCCCCGACCCCTTGCCCGCACCGCCCTACGCCTCCCAACCCGCGCTCACACCCCCCGCCCCGGCGACCGACCAGATGACCTGCCCACCCGACCTGGCCGACGTCGCCGGCCAGGCGATAGCCCGCCGCGCCTTGGAAGTCTGCGCGGCAGGCGGCCACAACCTCTGGATGCTCGGCCAGCCCGGCACAGGAAAGACCATGCTCGCCGAGCGCCTCCCCGCCCTCCTCCCGCCACTCGACCGCGACCAGGCCCTGGAGGTCACCGCCATCCACTCGGTCGCCGGCACCCTCCCACCGGGCCGCCCCCTGCTGGAGCACGCCCCCTTCATCGCCCCCCACCACACCGCCACCGTCGCGGCCATCGTCGGCGGCGGCAGCACGATGATCCGCCCCGGAGCCGTCTCCCTCGCCCACCGAGGCGTCCTCTTCCTGGACGAAGCCCCCGAGTACCCCGCCCGCGTCCTCGACTCCCTGCGGCAACCCCTGGAATCAGGCCAGGTCACAGTGGCGCGTGCCGCGATGACGGTCACGTTCCCCGCCCGCTTCATGCTGGTGCTGGCGGCCAATCCCTGCCCCTGCGCCGAGCCGGCCACCCCCGAGAACCCCTGCCGCTGCACCCCGAGCGAGCGCCGCCGCTACCTGGCCCGCCTGTCCGGCCCGCTCCTCGATCGCGTCGACGTCAAGGTGCGCCTCGCCAGATCGACCAGGCGCGAGCTCCTGGCCGACCGCCAGTTCCTGGAAACCAGCGCGACCGTCGCCGAACGTGTCCTTGCCGCAAGAGAACGCACCGCCAAACGCCTGGCAGGCACCCCCTGGCGCTGCAACGCCGAAGTCCCCTCCCAAGCCTTGCACGGCCGCTTCCGCCTCCCCTTACCGACGATGTCCCCCCTCTACCGCTGCCTGGACACCGGCGAACTCAGCGCCCGCGGCCTCGACCGCGTCCTCCGTATCTCCTGGACCCTCGCCGACCTGACCGGCAAACCCGAACCCGAACTCCCCGAGACCACCACCGCCCTGGCCATGTGGACCGGCCTCGAATGACCCCACCCACCCCACACAAACCTCACCAACGAAACGGCACCCACCCATGCTCACCCACCCAACCGCCACCACCCCACCAACATCGCCCGACACCCCAACACCCCCCGCGCCCCAAGCCCTGAACGAGGTACCACCAAACGCCCCACCGGCACACACCCTCGACACACCACCACAAAACGCAACCCCTAAGCCCCCACCACCCACCCCAAGC
>NZ_JBDPMD010000090.1:0-13964 GCF_039871875.1 Sphaerisporangium sp. B11E5
CTTCACCGCCGACCCCCACGGCACCCCCGGCACCCGCCTCTACCGCACCGGAGACCTCGCACGCCGACTCCCCGACGGAACACTCGACTTCCTCGGCCGCGTCGACCACCAGGTCAAACTCCGGGGCATGCGCGTCGAGCCCGGGGAGATCGAGAGCGCGATGCTCTCCCACGACGGCCTGGGTGACGCCGCCGTCGTCGCCGACACCGACGCGCGTGGGGAACAACGTCTCATCGGCTACCTCGTCCCCAGCCGGACGACGGCGGCCCCGGTGCGGACGCTGCTGGCGCTGGAGAGGTCCGGGCGCGCCGAGGGAGTGCCCCGCATGACGTTCCCGAACGGCACACGGGTCTTCTACCGCAACCGGGCGGAGACCGAGTTCCTGTACGAGGAGATCTGGGCGAACGAGGAGTACCTCCGGCACGGCGTCACCATCCCCGAGGACGCGTGCGTGTTCGACGTCGGCGCGCACATCGGGATGTTCACGTTGTACGCCGCGGCCAGGGCACCCAAGGGGGTCGTGCACTCCTTCGAGCCCATCCCGGACCTGTTCCGCGTGCTCGGCCTCAACACCGAGCTGCACGGCGTCAACGCGCGGCTGCACCCCGTCGGCCTGTCGGACGCGGAGGGGACGGTGGAGTTCGTCCACTATCCGCAGCTCTCCATCCTCTCCGGGCGCTACGCGAACGAGGACCAGGACCGGGCCGTGGTCACGACGTACACCGAGCAGGCGTGGGACGGGATCACGGCGCCGGGCGCACAGGACGAGCGGGCCCTGTTCGACGAGCTGGTGACCGAGCGGATGCGGCGGGAGGTCGTGTCCTGCCGGGTGCGCACGCTGTCCCGGACGATCCGCGAGGAGGGCGTCGAACGGATCGACCTGCTGAAGATCGACGCCGAGAAGAGCGAGAAGGACATCCTGGACGGCATCGAGGACGAGCACTGGCCGATCATCGGCCAGATCGTCGCCGAGGTGCACGACATCGGGGACCGCGTGCGCGAGATCACCTCCCTCCTGCGCGGCAAGGGCTTCCACGTCACTGAGCACAGCACCTCCCAGTTGGACCGGACCCGGCTGGTGACGCTCTACGCCGTGCGGGAGCCACGCGGGACCGGCACCCCCGAGGCACCCGCCGCGCACTGGTCCGACCCGGCGCTCCTGGCCGAGGACGTGCGCGCTCACCTGCGGGAACGGCTGCCGCTTTCCATGGTGCCCGACGCGCTGGTCGTGCTGGACGCGCTGCCGCTGACCCCCAACGGGAAGCTGGACCGCCGTGCGCTGCCCGCCCCGGGGCGCACGGACCGGGGGCCGCGCAGGCCGCCGGGGGACCGCCGCGAGGAGGTGCTGTGCCGGTTGTACGCCGAGATCCTCGGCGTGCCCGAGGTGGGGGTCGACGACGACTTCTTCGAGCTCGGCGGCCAGTCGCTGCTCGCGATCCGCCTGATGAGCAGGATCCGGGCCGAGCTCGGCGGCGACCTCGGCATCAGGGTGCTGTTCGAGTGCCCGACGGTCGCCTCGCTCGCCGGCCGGATCGGTGAGGGAGCCGGCAGGGACGACGCCGCCGTCCTGCTGCCCATCAGGGCGCGGGGCACCGCGGCCCCGCTCTTCTGCGTCCACGAGCTGTACGGCCTGAGCTGGGTGTACCGCCGGCTCACCGAGTACATCCCCGAGGACGTCCCGGTGTACGGCCTCCAGGCGCGGGGGATCCTGGAACCGGACCTGATGCCCCGCTCCCTGGAGGAGATGGCGCTCGACTACGCCGCCCGGATCAGGTCGGTCGCCCCGAGCGGGCCGTATCGCCTGCTGGGCTGGTCCTCCGGCGGGAACGTCGCCCATGCCGTGGCCACGGCGCTGCAGCGCCAGGGCGAGGAGGTCAGCTTCCTCGCGCTGCTCGATTCCTACGTCCCCGAGTGGCACCGCGGGCGGGGCGACGACGACGAGGAACAGGTCCTGCGCCGGATCGTCGAGTTCCTCGGACGTGACGACGGCCAGGCCTGCGACAGGGAGCGTGTGCTCGCGCTCCTGCGGGAGGAACACGGGGGCTGGGAGCACGTCGTCGGCGACTGGGTGTTCGGGGCGTTCCTGGACGCCGCGGTCAACACCCGCGGGATCGTCCGGGAGTCCCGCCCCGAGGTCTTCACCGGTGACGTCCTTTTCTTCTCCGCCGAGCGGACGGGCCCCGGGCACCACGACCCCTGCCGCGGCTGGGAGCCCTACGTCGCGGGACGTGTGGAACGCCACCCGGTGCCGGGTGAGCACAACGACATGCTGGACCACCCGGCCGTCGCCGAGATCGGCGCGGTCCTCGCCAGGAAGCTGGCCTGATGCCGAGCCAGGAACGGACACGGATGAGTTCAGGACTGAAACAGCGGGTGAGGTCGCTGTCCGCGTCGATGCCGCCCACGCCCTTGATGCCGTTGCACGACGAGCGGCTCGACCTCTTCGCGAAGCTGGAGTTCAGCAACTTCTCCGGAAGCGCGAAGGACCGGTCGGCCCTGTGGATCCTGCGTCAGGCGATCCTGCGCGACCAGGTGACGGAGAACTCCGTTCTCGTGGAGTCCTCCTCCGGCAACTTCGCCATCGCGCTGGCGTCCTTCTGCGCTTCGCTGGGCCTGCGTTTCGTCCCGGTGATCGACCCCAACGTGAACAGGCCGACGGAGAACTTCCTGCGGACGATCAGCACCCGTGTGGACAAGGTGCACGACCTCGACGACACCGGCGGGTACCTCAAGTCACGCCTCAGGCGTGTGCAGCAGTTGCGCGCGGAACTGGCGGACTGCTACTGGCCGAACCAGTACGCCAACGTGGACGGGGCGGACGCGCACTACCGCCTGACCGGGGCCGAGCTGTGCGACACGCTGGACCGGGTCGACTATCTCTTCGTCGGCGTGGGGACGGGCGGGACCATCGCCGGCCTGTCCCGGCGGCTCAAGGAGGCGTACCCGTACCTGCGGGTGATCGCCGTGGACGTCGCGGGCTCGGTCATCTTCGGCGGGGCGCCGGGCAGGCGGCGCATCCCCGGGATCGGGTCCAGCATCGTGCCTCCCCTGCTGGAGCGGGCGCTCATCGACGACGTCATGGTCGTCTCCGAGGCCGAGAGCATCGCCGGCTGCAATCTGCTCTGGCGCCGGCACGGGATCTTCGCGGGCGGGTCGAGCGGCAGCGTCTACGCCGCGATCCGGCGCCACTTCGCCGACTACCGCGGGCCGCGGCCCCGTGTCGTGTTCCTGTGCGCCGACCGCGGCAACGCCTACGCCGACACCGTCTACAACCCCCAGTGGGTCGCCGAGACCTACCCCGAGCGGGCCGACAACGTCCTGATCTCCTCACCGGCACCGGTGTGATTGGAGAAGCGTGAACATGCCCTTCGCTCCCCCCGACTCCTTCCTCGTCGTGCGGGGCACCGAGATCGCCGAGCTGATCGACGGGAACCGGGACGCGTGCGTGGAGGCGGTGCGCGACGCCTACCTGACGCACGCCCGCGGGGACTCGTCCCTGCCGCACAGCGCGTTCCTGCGGCTTCCCGGCCGGGAACGGGAACGCGTCATCGCCCTGCCCGCCTACCTCGGGGGCCGCTTCGACGTCTCGGGCGTGAAGTGGATCGCGAGCTGGCCGGAGAACGTCCGCCACGGTCTGGCGCGGGCGTCGGCCGTTCTCGTCCTCAACGACACCGGCACCGGGTTCCCGTACGCCTGCCTGGAGTCCTCGGTCATCTCCGCCACCCGTACGGCCGCGTCCGCCGTCCTCGGGGCGCAGGAGCTGATCGGCGCCAGGCACGCCGAGCGGGCCGGTTTCATCGGCACGGGCCTGATCGCCGACCACATCCGGCGTTTCCTGCTCGAACTCGGGTGGAAGATCGGGGGGTTCCGGCTGTTCGACGTCGACGAGAAGGCCGCCGGGCGGTTCGCCCGTTCGCTGCGGGAGAGCGACATGCCGGACGTCGAGGTCGCCGGCGACGCCCGCGAGGTGTTCGACTCGTGCGACCTGGTCGTGCTCGCGACGGTGGCGGGCACGCCCCACCTGGACGATCCCGCGATCCTGCGCCACGCGCCGACCGTGCTGCACGTCTCGCTGCGGGACCTGGACCCGTCCGTGATCGCCGTGGCCCAGAACGTGACCGACGACGTGGACCATGTGATGCGGGAACGCACGTCGCTGCACCTGACCGAGCAGCGGCTCGGGCACCGCGGCTTCGTCGACGGCACGCTCGCCGACGTGATGGAGGGCCGGCTCGCCCGGGACCCGGGCCGGGCCGCGGTCTTCTCGCCGTTCGGGCTGGGCGTGCTCGACCTGGCCGTCGGGAAGTGGGTCTACGACCGGACGATCGAGCGCGGCGGAGGAAGCCCGGTCCACGGCTTCTTCCCCGTGGCCTAGCCGGGCCGGCCATGGACCAGGCACTCATCGAGATCAGCGGCCTCACCCGCACCTACAAGAGCAAGGGCGGCACTCTGGTGCACGCCAACGCCGGGATAGACCTCACCGTCGCGCCCGGGCAGATCTTCGGCCTGCTCGGCGCGAACGGCGCGGGCAAGACGACCATGGTCATGCAGATCCTGGGGTTGCTCACGCCGTCGTCGGGGTCGATCCGCGTGGCCGACGTGGACGTCGTACGGCGCCCGGAGGCGGTCAAGCACATCGCCGGGTTCCTCCCGCAGACGGGGCTCGCGATGCGGCTCATCGAGGTGCGCCGGGCGCTCTCCTACACGGGCCGGCTGCGCGGGCTGTCCCACGAGGCCGCGCGGCGGCAGACCGACGACCTCCTCGACGAGCTGGAGCTCGGCGCGTACGCCGACCGGTACGTGCACCGGTTGAGCGGCGGCCTGCTGCGCCTGGTCAACCTCGGCATGGCGCTCATCGGCCGGCCGCGGCTGCTGGTCCTGGACGAGCCGACCAACGAGCTGGACCCGCGCAGCCGCCGCATGGTCTGGGACGCGCTGCGGCGCCGCAACGAGGCGGACGGCACCACCGTGCTGCTCGTCACCCACAACGTGCACGAGGCGGAACGCGCGGTCCACCGCGTGGCCGTGATGAACGGGGGCCGGATCGTCGCCGAGGGCACACCCGGCGAGCTCAAGGAACATCTGGGTCTGCAGATCCGCCTGGACCTGCGCATGAAGGACGGCCAGGCGCTCACCCCCGCCGAGGCGCGGCGCCTGTCGTCCTTCGGCACGATGACCGCCACCGGCCAGGAGGGCGGGTACGTCATCCACGCGGAGCCGGATCGCGTCGGCGATCTGATGGACGTGGTGGTGTCCGACATCCATCTGAAGCGGGTGGACGACTTCCGCGTGGCCAAGCCCACCCTGGAGGAGGCCTACCTCCAGTTGGAGGCGGCACCGGCCGCCCCTGACGCCACCCGGCGGCCGGCCCCCGCGCCGCCCCCCGCGCGCCGCCCCTTCGGCGCGGCCGGCGGCGGCCGTCCCTCCTGGTCCCTCGTCCGCACCGCGGTCCGGCGGCGGGGACGGGAGCTGAGCCAGCTGTGGCTGGAGCAGATGATGGGCGCCAGGACCACATGGGCGTGGACCGCGCTGTTCGGGGTCGTCATGCCGCTCGCCATGGTGTTCGGCATGACGAAGATCGGGACAGGTCTGACGGACCGGGAGAGCCTGCTCTACATCATCAGCGGAGCCACCGTCTTCGCCCTCGCCACCGAGAACGTGAACAACCTGGCCCAGCGGGTCGGCATGCTCAAGGCCGAGGGAACGATCATCTACTACGCCTCCCTGCCCATCAGCAAGGTGTCCTTCATCTCGGCGCTGATGTTGTCACGCCTGCTGCTGATCACCCCGGGCCTGGTCACCCCCATGGTGGCGGGCGCGCTGATGTACGACCTCGACCTGGCGCCGTCCGCCCTCATGCTGCTGGTCCTGCCGCTCGCCGCACTGTCCATGGCGTCCCTCGGCATGATGATCGGAAGCCTGTTCGCCCGGGTCGACGTCATCGCGATCGTCACCAACATCCTCGTCTTCGCCCTGCTGCTGATCGCCCCCGTCATGATCCCCTCCGACGCCCTCCCGGCACCGCTCCGCGCCGTGGGATGGCTGCTCCCCCCGACCTACGCCGCCGACGCCCTGCGCAGGAGCATGGCCGGGGACCTCGGACTGGCCCTCACCACCGATCTGGTCGTCCTCGCGGGCATGGCCCTGCTCGGCCTGACCGTGTCGGCCCGCTGGCTCCGCTGGCGCCTGTGAGGCGACCCGCGCCGGCCTACGCCGGCGGCGTGCCGGTGACGGCGTGGACGGCCCGGGTCGTGCGTGCCTCCGCTTCCCGCCACGACTCGGTCCAGGCGCGCAGCCGTGCGCGGTGAGCCGTCACGCGTCCGCAGACCTGGGCGATCGCCCGGGCGCGGGAGCGGGGGCCGGGGCCGCCGCCGTACTCGGCGGCCTCGCACACCTTGGCCGGGTCGGCGGGCACGTCGCCGGGTGTCTCGAAGTGGCCGCGGTCGCGTAGCACGTCCGCCAGGGAGGGCGCCGCGCCGTCGAGGACGAGACGGGCGGCCAGGCCGACCTCGTGGTGGGCGCGCCGGAAGGGGACGCCGCGGCGGACCATCTCCTCGGCGACGGCCGTCGCGGTGATCATGCTTTCTCCGGCGCGGCGTTCCATGGCGGCGGCGTTCACCGTGGCGCCGGAGAACACCTTCAGCAGGATCGTGACGGCCTCTTCGCTTTCCCGCAGTGCGTCCCAGACGGGCTTGGTGCCTTCGGTGCCGACGGCGACGGAGTTGGTGAACGGCTCGTTGCGCATCGCGGCGGCGGCCGCCACGAACGCCCCGAGGGCCGCGGACGTCTTGCCGCGCACGTGCTCCAGCACGAACGGGTTGCGCTTCTGCGGCATCATCGAGCTCGACCCCACCAGGTCGTCGGGGAGCCTGATCAGGCCGTGCTCCTCCGACGACCACAGCAGCAGGTCGGTCGCGGCCCGGCTCAGGACGACGCCGAGGGTGGTCGCGGCGGCCAGCAGCCGCAGGACCATGTCGCGTGCGGCGACCGCGTCGATCGAGTTGGGGACGACGGCGTCGAAGCCGAGCAGCTCGGCGGTCCTGGCCGCGTCGACGGGGATGGAGGTGCCGCCGACCGCGCCCGCTCCCAGCGGGGAGGACGCCAGGCCCTCCCCCGCGTGCAGGAGCGCGTCCACCTCCCGGGACAGGGCGCCGGCCAGGCCGGTCAGGTAGTGCCCGTAGGTGACGGGGACGGCGGGCTGGTGGTGCGTGTAGGCGGGCATGACGGTCGCGCCGTACCTCCTGGCCCGGTTCACCAGGACGAGCTCCAGCCGGATCAGGCGGCGCAGCAGCCGGGCCAGGGGCTCGCGCAGGCCGAGCCGCAGGCACGTGGCGTTGAGGTCGTTGCGTGAGCGGCCGGTGTGCAGCAGGCCGCCCACCTCCTCGCCGAGGACGCCGATCAGGTACCCCTCGTACGCCAGGTACAGGCCGCGGGGCGCGGGGCGTCCCTCGATGGGCCGGAAGTCCTGGTCGCGCAGGCCGGATATGGCGGTCAGCAGCGCCGCGGCCTCCCCGCGTCCGACGACGCCCCGCTCGGCGAGCATCACCACATGGGCCAGGTCCACCCGCGTGATCCGTTCCAGCTCGGCCTTCCACGGCGCGGTGCGTTCCCAGTGGGGTTCCAGCAGCATGCGCTGGAGCGCGGGGTCCAGCGGGGTCGTCAGGCGTCCGGTGTCCGCTCCCCCGGTCGTGTCCGTCACCTCAGGGTCCCGTCCGTATCTCTGGTGCGAGCCTGGCCAGCGCCTCCTCGGCCGCCGCGGCGGCCGAGGAGGCGGTGCCGGTCCGCGTGATGACGTGGCCGATCCGGTCGCGGAAGTCGCCCTCCAGCCGGACCACGCTCCCGGGCTCCTTGTAGATCTCGGTCTCCACGACGCCGGGGACGGCCGCGGCGCGGTCCGTGCCGTGGACGGCGACCAGGTCTCCCTCCCGGTCCGGCAGGAGGAAGCGGATCGAGCTCGCCCGGGCGACGGCCGGGGGGCGGGGGGAGCGCCGCGGCGGACGGCCGGCGAACGCGCGGACGGTCTCCATGACCAGGTCGACGCCGGTCGCCTCGTGCACGAGGCGCGGGATCCATCCGCCCGCCAGCCGCGGGTTCACCTCGATGATCACCGGTCCGTCCGCGCCGAGGCGCAGCTCCGCGTGCGCGGGGCCGAAGGACAGCCCCAGCCGGGAGACCGCCGCCAGGGCGGCCGCGCACAGGGCCTCCTCGTCCTCGCGCGCGAGGTCGGCGGGGTGGTCGTGGCCCACCTCCACGAAGGTGGGGGGCGAGCCGAGATGCTTGCGGGTCACGCCCACGGCCAGCTCGCCGAAGACCTCGACGGAGTACTCCTCGCCCGGCACGTACCGCTCGACGAGGACGCGCCGGGGCACCGGCCGCCCGCGTTCGTCGGCCGTCACGCCGAGGAGCTTGTCCGCGTACCGCACCGCTTCCTCCGCGGACACGCACAGCCGCACGCCCCGGCTGCCGCTGCCGGTGACGGGCTTGACCACGACCGGCGTGCCGATCCCGGCGACGGCGGCCGCCGCCTCGTCCGCGGTGCTCACGGCGGCGAAACGCGGGACGGGGACGCCGCCGTCGCGCAGCCGGTTCCGCTGCCGTTCCTTGTCCCGCGTGGCCTCGATCGCGGCGGCGTCCCCGCCGGGCAGTCCCAGGCGGGCGGCGACGGCCGCGGCGACCTCCACGTAGTAGTCCGAGCTCGTGCCCACGCCGGCCAGGGGCCCGGCCGTCCCGGCGAGGCCGCGGCACGCGGCGGCGACCTCGGCCACGTCGCCGGTCGGCGCGCGGAGGATCTCCGGTTCGTCGCCGCCGAAGCGGTACCGGGAGGGGTCCTCGGTCAGCAGGACGGGACGAAGGCCGAGGTCCCGTGCCCTGCGGACGAAGAGCCGGCCGGTGCCGGAGGTGTTGCTCTCCACGAGGGCGAGGACCCGCCCGCTCATCGCGCGTCCAGCGTCGCTCGTTCCTCGACGACCTGCGCGCGGGTGCGCCGTCCCCAGGGGTAGCGGCTCCAGACCTGTCCGAGCTCACCGGGGTGCGCGATGTCGAGCGGCTCCTTGGCGACCTCGTCGCCGGCGAACCCCTCCCGCCCCAGCCAGGCGTCGTGGTAGACCGTCCGCTGGTAGCGGTGCCCCTCGTCCGGCATCACGGCGAGCACCGTGGCGCCCGGGTTGCGCTCCGCCCACCAGCGGGCCACGTGATAGGAGGCACCGCTGGTCGGCCCCATGAAGAGGGTGTGGTCGGTGTGGAGCCGCCGGGTGGTCGCGAAGGCGTCCTTGGCCGGGATCCAGTGCACCTCGTCGAACAGGGAGTGGTCCAGCACCTGCGGCAGGAGCCCGTTCCCGAGCCCCCGCAGGCGCCGCCGCCCGTTCGGCGCCCCGAACAGGACGCTGCCGGTGGTGTCGACGCCGATGAGGATCAGCTCGGGCCACACCATGCGCAGGAACCCGGCGATGCCGGTGGAGGAACTGCCCGAGCCGACAGGACACACGAGGGCGTCCAGGCGCGGGAACGATTCGGTGATCAGCTCGGCGACCCGGCCGTAGGCGTTGATGTGCATCGGGTTGTCGTACTGCCCGGGGATGAACGAGTCGGGGTGCCGTTGGCGGATCCGCTCCACCCGGTCGAGCCGTGCCTGCTGGATGCCGCCGGTGCGCACCGCCTGCCCGCTCACGATGCTCACCCGGGCGCCGAGGTCCTCCAGGCGGCGGCGCAGCGGGCTCTCGATCGCCGGGTCGCCCACCAGGATCAGCGGGAGGCCGAGCCGGCGGCAGACCATCGCCAGCCCGAGCCCGTAGGTGCCCGACGTCGTCTCGATGACCGTGGTGCGTTCGGTCAGCAGCCCCTGTTCCATGGCACGCCGCAACACGAACTGCGCCGGCAGGAGTTTCATCAACTGGAAGGCGGCGGCGTACAGGCCCCCCGACAGGCGGATCAGGCGGGGCAGGACGGCCGACTCGACAGCGTCCGCGAAAGGCTCACGGATCCGGAAGGTGCTCATCGTCTCCCTCGGTGCAGAACTCCCAGGTGCGGGAGATGCCGACCCGGAGAAGCCCTCGCGAGGCCAGCGCGGTCTTCCGTGCGAGATCGGGGTCGGCGGCGTCGAAGACGAGGCCGACGACGCTGCCGCTGTGCGCCACCTGGATGCCGGCCGCCCCGGAGTCGGCCATCACCTGGAGCAGCGACGCGAACCGGTCCACCCGCAGGAACCGCTGGTTCAGGCGGGCGCTCGCGGTGGCCACCCGTCCGAGTGCCTGCACGGACCCCTCGCGGGCGCCCCGGCGCAACAGGCCGCGCAGCGCCCGGAAACACTCGATCTCCCAGGAGCTGTACCTGGCCGGGGTGAAGGCGAGGGTCTCGACCGGGTCGGGGCGGGCGACGAACCCCAGGACCTTCATCGGGGGCATGCGCACGTGGAGATCCTCGATGATCATGCCCTCGCGGTGGGCGAACAGCAGCATGCGGTCGAACATCAGGGGGTCGGCGGCGCGCTCGGCCTCGACCGCGATCCGGGCGATCCGGCTCGTCGGCAGGTCGCGGCCGAAGGCGTTCAGCACCGCTCTGATCGTGGCGGTGACATCGCTGGTGGAGGACCCCATGCCGAAGCCGGACGGGATGTTGCTCCGCACCGACACCGTCCCCCCGGCGGCGCCCGTCCCGAGGATGCCGGCGGTGGCCAGCGCGGCGCGTAACGCCTTCGTCTTCCACGGGGGATCCACCGTCCACGCCGGCGCCCCCTCGGTGATCCGGACGGTCACCTCGGTGCTCATCGTCGGGCACGGCAGCGTGACGAGCCCCCGGTGCAGTCCGCCGGACCATTCGAACACGCCCTGGAGAAGCTCGCCGTGATGGCCGCGCGCGGTGCCCCGCCCCTCACGGGGGGCCGTGGAGAAGGTGGTGCGATCGAAGTCGGGGGAAGCGAGCAGGGTGCCTCCGGGAATAACCGCGTCATCTGAGACCCCGCCTTGCCCGAAATGGTTTCCGGTACCCGGCTGGCTGCTCAAGCTGCCCCCTCAATCCATCCGCCGTGACTTTCCGGCTGACTTCTCGGCGAACACATCTGCGGGCGGCCGGCCCGCTTGAAAAAGCGCCGACCTCACCATATCCGAGCCGGCCGTTTCAAGGACCTTCGGAATGGATGCGTTTACCTTCGAAAACGGTCGATTGTTAGTGCTGTTTTAGGAGCCATTTAGAGGGCGGGCGGTCCGCTCTCCGAGTGCTCTCGCGTGCCCGGTCAGGCGGGCCTCGGGACCACCAGGCAGGCCTGCGCGGCCCGCCGCGCCGACGCGAACTCCACCACCTGCCGGCCCACCAGCGCGAGCTGCCGTTCGACGGCCGGGTTCGCCGTGCCGGGGCCGAGGGCCCTGGAGACGTCCACCGCCACGCCGAGCGGTGTCGGCCAGCCGCGCAGGGAGTGCACGATGTCGCGCAGGGCGCGCAGCGTGTTGACCGGCCCCTGGGAACCCGCGCCGACGGCGACGCATCCGACCGCCTTGTCGTGGAGATAGGGGCTCGGGTCGTCCCGGAGTTCCTCCAGGTAGTCCAGGGCGTTCTTCAGCAGGCCGGACAACGAGCCGTGATGGGAGGGAGACCCCAGCAGCAGGCCGTCCGCCGCCGCCACCGCGGCCAGCAGTTCGCGTGCCGCCGCGTCCTGTTCGCGGGACCTCGGGACGTAGAGGGGCAGCCGCAACTGCTCACCGCGGTAGAAGACCACGCGGGCCCCCAGGAACTCGGCGTGGGCCGCGGCGACCCGCAACAGCCTCTCCGTGGACGAGTCGGCCGATTGGCTTCCGCACAGCGCCACCACCCTGATCATGCCCACGTCGGCTGCACCCTCTCGCTCCTGTCGTCGATGGACCTCGGCCGCCGCGGCGCGCCCGGCCGTGTCATGTGACTCCCGCGGCGCTCATCGCATCCGGCGCAGCGCGGGCCGGGTCGTCGGCATCGCTCCGTCCAGGGCCTCCGCCACGCCGGCGACGGTCGGGTTCCGCATCATGTCGCGCAGGTCCAGCTCGACGCCCATGGTGCCGCGCACCAGGTTGAGCAGGCGGACCGCCATCAGGGAGTGCCCGCCGAGGTCGAAGAAGTTGTCGTCGGCGTTCACCGTTGGAACGCCGAGCACCTCCGCGAAGAGATCGCACAGGATCTTCTCGCGCTCGCCGGCGGGTGCCCGTCCGCCGCCCGCCCGGCCGCCGGCCGGGGCCGCGGGCAGGGCGTCCCTGTCGACCACACCCGCGGCGGTCCTCGGCAGCGTGTCCAGCAGCACCACCGACCGCGGCACGAGCAGCTCGGGCAGCACCTCGGACGCCTGGCGCCTGATCGCCTCGGGACCGGCCGAGGTCCCCGCGGGCACCACGTAGGCCGTCAGGCGGTCCTGCTCGTCCTCGCCCTCCCTGGCGTGCCGCGCGGTGACGAAGGCCTGGGACACCAGGTCGCACGCCTCCAGGGCCGCCGCGACCTCCGCCGGGTTCACCCGCACCCCGCTGATCGTGGTCCGGTCCTCCACCCGGCCGACGACGTGCAGGTCGCCCTCGCGCGTCCACCTGGCGAGATCCCCGGTACGGAACATGCGCGCACCGCACGGCCCGAACGGGCAGGCCACGAACCTCTCCGCCGTCTCCGCCGGTCTGCGGTGGTAGCCGAGGCCGAGCCCGTGTCCCGCCACGTACAACTCGCCGGTCACGCCGTACGGCACCGGGCGCAGCGCGTCGTCCAGCACGAAGACCTGGGTGTCGCGGCGCGGCCGTCCGGCGGTGAGCGTTCCGGGGCCGGCGGGCCGTTCCCCTGGGTGGCGCGCGGCGACGCAGGCGCCGCTGGTCTCCGGATGACCATGATCGCTCACGGCGCGCACGCCGGCCTCGGGATGGCCGTCCACGAGCAGGACGCGGCCACCCCGGGCGAACGTCGCCAGCAGGGCGGCGTGGTCGTCGATCGTGACCGGCCGGCCCGGCAGGTGGAGGACCGGTTCCGCCGTCCGGTCCTCGGCGAGGGACCCGGCACGGTTCGCCAGGCCGCGATGCGTGATCACCGTCCCCCGCAGGGGGAGCCACCCCTCGGTGGGGTACGTCACGAACGCCGCGTCCAGGAGGGCCGGTCCCCTGCCGTCCCCCTGCCGGGTGCCCGTCCCCCGCATGACCTCCTCGGTCAGCAGGAGACGCGGCACCCCGGCGGGCAGGGCGTCGTGTGTGCCCGCGTCGCAGACCACGAGGGCGGGCCGGGCGTCCTCCAGGACGGCCGCCACGCCGGCCGGCCCGGCGTCGGACAGCGGCAGGCAGGCCGCTCCCGCCTTCAGGACGCCGAGCAGGGTCTCGGCCAGGGCGGAACGGGACGACACGCACACCGCGACGACGTCACCGGGCCGCACGCCCTGGTCCTCCAGCAGGAGCGCGACGGCCCCGGACCGCCGTTCCAGCTCCGCGTAGCCGACCTCCCCCTCGCCGGTCACCAGGGCGACGGCGTCCGGACGGCTCCGCGCCCGCGCACTGATCGCCTCCACCACCGTCGTCTCCGCCGCCGGGCCCGCCGTCGCGTTCCTGGCCACGAGCAGGTCGTGCAGGTCCGCGTCGCCCAGGACCGGCAAGCGGTCCACGGGCAGCGACGGGTCGGCGGCGGCGGCCGTGAGCAGGCGTTGCCACGCGGCGACGAAGAACTCCATGGTCGCCCGGTCGAAGAGGTCGCCGGCGTACTGGACGAAGCCTTCCAGCCCTCGCTCCGCGCCGTCGTCGCCGAAGCGCTCGTTGACCTCGATGACCATGTCGAAACGCGAGATCGGGTTGTAGATCTCCTTGTCCTGGACATCGACCCCCGGATAGTCGGCGGTCGCCGCGTTCTGCAGGACGAGCATGACCTGGAAGAGGGGGTGGCGGGCGAGGGAGCGGTTGGGGTTGAGGGCTTCGACGAGGTGGTCGAAGGGGAGGTCTTGGTGGGTGTAGGCGTTGATGTTGGTGGTGCGGGTTTGGGTGAGGAGTTGG
>NZ_JBDPMD010000091.1:0-11955 GCF_039871875.1 Sphaerisporangium sp. B11E5
CGCCCCGCCCACCATGGCCCCGTCCGGCTTCCGCCGGCCGCCACGCCGCCCCACCCCCGACCCTCACCGAGGCCGCCGCCCCACCCCCTGCGCCACGCCGGTGGGCGCGCTGTCCCCCCGCCCGTCCGCCGCCCTGATCCCCCGCCGCGCCGCCGCCTCCTACGGCGCCATGGCCTGGTCCCCCTGGCTCAGAGCCCACCGCCCCAACGCCTTCCCCCACCGCCAGGCTTCCTCGCAGTGGCCGGGCACCCAGGCAAGGCGAGGCACCCAGGGCGCCCAGGTGCCCCGTGCCTTCCTGCCGTGGTCACGCGGCTGACACGGTCCGGCGGGGGTCTGAGCGCGTACACGGTCAGGGACGATCCACTGCTCGGCACGCGGGTGTACCCACGGCCGGTCCCGGCCGGGCTGGCCGGGCTGGCGCCGCGGGTGCACCGGGCCGACTGGCCGGTGTGGCTCGGGCCGGCGCCGAGGACGTCCCGGGACGTCCTGGAGTTGTGCCGGTTGCAGACCGCCAGGGGGCTCGCCGTGCTCGGCTGGCTGGCGGGGGCGGACGTCCCCGACGACGTCGGCTGGCTGTGGCCGGGGTGCCGGCTCTCCGGGGCGCGGCAGCAGCTCATGTACGGCGCCGCCGCCGCCGTCCCCGGCCCCGTGCTCGGCCTGGTGGTCGCGAACTGGACCTGGGTGCTCGACACCCGCCTCGCGGGGCAGGTGACCGCGCCCTACCTCGCCGGCACGGCTTACCCCGACGACGGCTTCACCGCCGCCCAGGCCACCGTGACCCTCATGCGGGTCTGGGAACGCCACCAGGCGGCCCGCCCCGCCCTCGGCGCCGCCTGGGCCGTCGCCCGCACGGTCGCCGACTGGTGCAAGGCCGCCGAGCTCCACGCCGCCCACGGCCACGAGGCCCCGGTCTTCACCTACCCCCGGGGGCCGCTCCCGCCCCCGGGGGACCTGCGGCCCTGGATCACCCGCCTCCTGCGCCTCTCCTGAAGCCCTCCGGGCCGTCAGTGCCCGGCGTCGGGCGCGTCGAGGTGCCGCTTGATGGAGCGCTGGATCTCCAGCTCCGCCTCCACCCGGCCCACCCAGTTGGCGCCCTCGACGGACTTGCCGGGCTCCAGGTCCTTGTAGACCTCGAAGAAGTGCTGGATCTCCAGCCGGTCGAACTCCGGCACGTGGTGGATGTCGCGGATGTGCTCCATGCGGGGGTCGGTGGCCGGGACGCACAACACCTTGTCGTCCCCGCCCTTCTCGTCCGTCATGCGGAACATGCCCACCGCGCGGCAGCTGATGAGGCAACCGGGGAAGGTCGGCTCCTGCAGCAGCACGAGGGCGTCCAGCGGATCGCCGTCCTCGCCGAGGGTGTCCTCGATGAAGCCGTAGTCGGCGGGGTACTGCGTGGAGGTGAAGAGCAGGCGGTCCAGCCGGATCCGGCCCGTCTTGTGATCGACCTCGTACTTGTTGCGTTGCCCTTTCGGGATCTCAACGACAACGTCGAACTGCACCGCGGTTCCTCCGCTCGCGCCCACCGGGCACTCCCGGATGGGCATTAATGTCTCGTAGGCGTATATCCAGGATGACGCATGCGGGAAAGGGGTCGGTGACGTGGTGCACCGTGAACGCCTGGTCGCCGTGGCGACGCTCGCCGCGCTGCAAGTGTTCGCCGTCGCCGCCGGCGCCGCCCTGCTCGCGGGTGACGGGCTGAACACGACGCCGCGGCCCCCGGCCGTGGCCGTCGCTCCGACCCCCGCTCCCGTGCCCATTGTGACGTCAGAACCGGTGCTCGTGTCCGGGGGCCAGGGAACGGCCCCGTCCAAGGGCACCCTCGGGGCCCGGCTCGCCCAGGCGCTCGGTGACCGCGCGCTCGGCGGGAACGTCGCCGCCGTCGCGGTGGACGTCACGAGCGGGGACCGGCTGTTCGGCAGCCGTGCCGACACGGGCCTCACGCCCGCCTCCACGACCAAGGTGGTGACGGCCGTCGCCGCGCTGACGTCCCTCGGGCCGGACGCCAAGATCGCGACCCGGGTCGTGCTGGGCAAGGGCCGGTCGATCGTCCTGGTCGGCGGCGGCGACGCGATGCTGGCCGGGCCGAAAGCGGGCAAGGGCGGGTACCCGCGGCCCGCCACCCTGGCCACGCTGGCCGCCCGCACGGCGAAGGCGCTCAAGGAGCAGGGGGTGACGTCGGTCACGCTGAGCTACGACGACTCGCTGTTCTCCGGGCCCCGCACCGCGCCCGGCTGGAAGCCCGGGTACATCCCCGAGGGCAGCGTCGCGCCGGTGTCCGCGCTGACCATGGACGAGGGCCGTACGGACCCGGACGGGGACGCGCGGTACCCCGACCCGGCCGGCGCCACCGCGGACGCGTTCCGTGCCCTGCTCGCCCGCAACGGCGTCAAAACGGCCAAGGCGGTGAAGCGGGAACGAGCGCCTTCCGGCGCGGCGGAACTGGCCCGGGTGGAGTCGGCGCCGGTGTACGAGCTGGTGGAGCACATGCTCACCGTGAGCGACAACGACGTGGCCGAGGCGCTCACCCACCTCGTCGCGGTCAAGGAGGGCAAGCCGGGCAATTTCCCCGGCGGCGCGCAGGCCGTGCAGGCGATACTCAAGAAGCTCGGCGCCGCGCAGGGGGTCGCCACCTACGACGGCAGCGGGTTGTCCACCCGCAACCGCATCACCCCGGCGGCGCTGGCCCGGCTGGTGTCCCTGGCGGCCGCGCCCGGCAACCCGCACCTGCGGTCGGCGATCAGCGGCCTGCCCGTCGCCGGGTTCACCGGCACACTGGACAACCGGTACGACCGTCCGGACACCCGGCCCGGGGCGGGCATGGTGCGCGCCAAAACGGGCACTTTGAACGGAGTGAACACACTCACCGGCCTGGCGAGGACCGCCGAGGGCCGGCTGGTCGCGTTCGCCTTCATGGCCGACGAGGTGGCCGATCCGCAGGGCGCCATGGCCGCGCTGGACCGGCTGGCCACGGTCGTGTCCCGATGCGGCTGCTCATGAACACGCCGCGCGACGTACGGTGGTGAACATGCAGGTGATCGACTGGGACCTGGCCGTCGCGACCGGTGTCCGTCTTGTCCGCCCCGGCCCTCAGGTGAGCCGAGAGGAGGCGAGGCATGCCGTCCTAGAGCTCAGACGGCTGTCCCGGGAAGCCGAGGAACACGTCCAGGAGTTCGCACGCATCAACGGCGCCGCGGCTGCCGTCGAGGCGACCGTCGTCGACCGTCCCGGCTGGATCCGCGCGAACGTCGACGGGTTCCGGGTGGTGCTCGAACCTCTGACCGAGCGGATGAACGAACGCCGTTCACAGATCCCCGCCATCGTGGGCGCCGTGGGCTCCCGCGTGACCGGCGTCGAGGTCGGCGCCGTCCTCGCGTTCCTCGCCGCCCGGGTGCTGGGCCAATACGAACTGTTCCTCCCCCCCGACCCCGACGGCCGGTCCCCCACCGGCCGCCTGACTCTCGTCGCCCCCAACATCGTGCACACCGAGCGGGAGCTGGGCGTCAACCCGCGCGACTTCCGCCTGTGGGTCTGTCTGCACGAGGAGACCCACCGGGTGCAGTTCACCGGCGTCCCCTGGCTGCGGGAGTACGTCCGCGGCCAGATGACCGACTTCCTGCTGGCCTCCGACCTGGACCTCGGCACCATGCTGGAACGCCTCCGCGCCGCCTCGGACGCCGTGGCCGACGCCATCAAGGGCGGCGAAGGCAACCTGATCGACGCCATCCAGACCCCCGAGCAAAAAGAGATCCTCTCCCGCCTGACGGCCGTGATGACCTTGGTGGAAGGCCACGGCGACTACGTGATGGACGCCGTGGGCCCCACCGTGGTCCCCTCCGTGGCCGAGATCCGGGCCAAGTTCCAGCACCGACGAGAAGGGGGCTCCCGCCTGGACCGCACCATCCGCCGCCTCCTCGGCGTGGACCTGAAAATGAAGCAATACGCCGAAGGCGCGGCCTTCGTCCGCCAGGTGGTGGGCGAGATGGGCATCGACGGTTTCAACCGCGTCTGGGGATCCCCCCAAACCCTGCCCACCCACACCGAGATAGCCAACCCCTCTCTCTGGATCTCCAGAATCAGCACCCAACCCCAACTCCCCAAGGCCAACGGCCACCCCTGACCCCCCACCAGGGGTCTACGTACCGCCGGCCGCCGCCGTCCACGGGCACCCCGCTCCACGGGCACCCCGCTCCGCGGGGGCCCGCATCCCCGCGGCCCTCGCGTGGGCGATGTCGGTGTTGTGTGCGGCGGTGGGCCGGTGAGTCCGGGAGACTGGGGGTATGGGGCCGCATCCTGCCGTGGCGGAGGTTCGCCGGGCTGTTCGAGGGGCGTTGGACGGGGTGCCTGAGGGGGCACTCGTGTTGGTGGCTTGCAGTGGGGGTGGGGATTCGCTGGCGTTGGCGGCGGGAGTGGGGTTCGTGGCGCCTCGGGTGGGGGTGCGGGCGGGGGTTGTGAGTGTCGATCACGGGTTGCAGGAGGGGTCGGCGGGGCGGGCGCTCGAGGTTGTGCGGGTGGGGAAAGGGCTGGGGCTGGACCCGGGGGAGGTGCTCACCGTGACGGTGGGGACGGCGGGGGGGCCGGAGGCGGCGGCGCGGGAGGCGCGGTACGAGGCGCTGGGGGAGGCGGCCCTGAGGTTGGGGGCACGGCTTGTGCTGCTGGGGCACACGTTGGACGATCAGGCGGAGACGGTGTTGATGCGGCTCACCCGGGGCAGTGGGACGCGGTCGCTGGCGGGGATGCCCGCGGCGTCGGGGATCTACCGGCGGCCCTTGCTGACGGTCAGCCGGGCGACCACCAAGGCCGCGTGTGAGGCGCTCGGGCTCAAGCCGTGGGACGACCCGCACAATGACGACCCGGCCTACACGAGGGTCCGGGTGCGGCACGAGGTGCTGCCGGTCGTCGAGCGAGCGCTCGGGCCGGGGGTGGCCGCGGCGCTGGCCAGGACGGCTTCGTTGTGCCGGGACGACGCCGACGCGCTCGACATGTGGGCCGACGAGGTCTACGCGCGGATGCGGGCGCTCGGGGAAGGGCTGCGGGTGGCGGACCTGGGTGACCTGCCGGGGGCGGTGCGCAGGAGGGTGATTCTCAGGGCGGCCCTGGAGGCGGGGGCGAAGGGCTCCGCGCTCGGGGCGGTGCACATCGAGCAGGTGGAGCGGCTGGTGACCGGGTGGCGGGGGCAGCGGCTCGTAGAGCTACCCGGGGGGGTGGGCGTGGTCCGGCGGTATGGCACCCTGATATTCGCCAGCACCGTCTCGTGAAGGAAAACCCCTGGTGGACGCAGCCGACATGGGCAGGGACCTGGAAAAGGTCCTCATCTCCGAGGAAGAACTCCAGACCAAGATCAAGGAGCTCGCCGGGCAGATCGACGCGGACTACGCGGGCAAGAACCTCCTCATCGTCGGGGTGCTCAAGGGTGCCGTCATGGTCATGGCGGACCTCGCCCGGGCCCTGCACATCGAGGTCCAGATGGACTGGATGGCCGTGTCGTCGTACGGCGCGGGCACCAAGTCCTCCGGCGTCGTGCGCACCCTCAAGGACCTCGACACCGACATCGCCGACCGCCACGTCCTCGTGGTGGAGGACATCATCGACTCCGGCCTGACCCTGTCGTGGCTGATCCACAACCTGCGGTCCCGCCGCCCGGCCTCCGTGGAGATCTGCACCCTGCTCCGCAAGCCGGAAGCGGTGAAAGTTCCGATCGACGTGAAGTACGTGGGTTTCGACATCCCCAACGAGTTCGTGATCGGCTACGGCCTGGACTACGCCGAGCGCTATCGCAATCTGCCCTTCATCGGCACTCTTGCCCGCCATGTCTACAGCCCGGAGTAAGCCCTGAGCGAAGCGGGCATTCGCCAACTGGGGTGATGCCCTGTTTTTCCGCCTCCTCGTGGGGAACACGGGACTGCCTGGCGTACGTTGGTAGGACAAAGCCGGTGTCGCCGGTGCAGTGATCCTGCGCGGCACCCCGGTGTACCTTCGGATCTCTCGGGGAGCCCTCGCTCCCTGGGGTTTCACGAGGGAGCGGTTAGGGATGCCGCTACCCCCGGGTTCGCCCGGGGCCAGGCCGTGCTGAGGGAAGGGACGGGCCCGCAGGGGTTCCGCATCGGATGGATCTCAAGCGATTTACACGTGGGCCACTGCTGTGGATCCTGGGCATCGTCGTGCTGCTCCTCCTGGCTTCCACATTCTGGAGCGGCAACAGCAACTACGCCCAGAGGGACACTTCGTTCGTCATCAGCCAGATCCAGAAGGGCAACGTCGACAACGCGGTAATCGTCGACAAGGACCAGCGGATCGAGATCAAGACGAAGACCAAGATCGACGGCGAGGACCGCTTCTACTCCTCCTGGGTGCAGGGCCAGGGTGTCGAGCTGCAGAAGCAACTCCAGGCGCAGGCCGACGCAGGCCGGCTCCCCGGCGGATACAAGATCACCGTGCCGACCGAGAACTTCCTGGTCGGGCTGCTGGTCAGCTTCCTCCCGATCGTCGTCATCGTGCTGATCTTCCTGTTCATCATGAACCAGATGCAGGGTGGCGGCTCGCGGGTCATGAACTTCGGCAAGTCCCGGGCGAAGCTGATCACCAAGGACACGCCGAAGACCACCTTCGCCGACGTCGCGGGGGCCGACGAGGCCATCGAGGAGCTCCAGGAGATCAAGGAGTTCCTCCAGGCGCCGGCCAAGTTCCAGGCGATCGGCGCCAAGATCCCCAAGGGCGTGCTGCTGTACGGCCCGCCCGGCACCGGCAAGACCCTGCTCGCCCGCGCGGTCGCGGGTGAGGCGGGCGTGCCGTTCTACTCCATCTCGGGTTCCGACTTCGTCGAGATGTTCGTCGGCGTCGGCGCCTCCCGGGTCCGCGACCTGTTCGAGCAGGCCAAGGCGAACGCCCCGGCGATCATCTTCATCGACGAGATCGACGCCGTCGGCCGGCACCGCGGCGCGGGTCTCGGCGGCGGCCACGACGAGCGCGAGCAGACCCTCAACCAGTTGCTGGTCGAGATGGACGGCTTCGACGTCAAGGGCGGCGTCATCCTGATCGCGGCCACCAACCGGCCCGACATCCTGGACCCGGCGCTGCTGCGCCCGGGCCGCTTCGACCGCCAGGTCGTCATCGACCGGCCCGACCTCGAGGGCCGCAAGGGCATCCTGCGGGTGCACGCCCGCGGCAAGCCGTTCGCGCAGGACGTCGACCTCGACGTCATCGCCCGGCGCACCCCCGGCTTCACCGGTGCGGACCTCGCCAACGTCATCAACGAGGCGGCGCTGCTCACGGCCCGGCAGGACCAGAAGCTCATCACGATGAGCACCCTCGAGGAGTCCATCGACCGCGTGATGGCCGGCCCCGAGCGCCGCAGCCGGGTCATGTCCGATCAGGAAAAGAAGATCATCGCGTACCACGAGGGCGGCCACGCGCTGGTCGCGCACGCCCTGCCGAACTCCGACCCGGTGCACAAGATCACCATCTTGTCCCGGGGCCGTGCGCTCGGCTACACGATGACCCTCCCCATGGAGGACAAGTTCCTCGCCACCCGCTCCGAGATGATGGACCAGCTCGCCATGCTGCTCGGCGGGCGTACCGCCGAGGAACTGGTGTTCCACGAGCCCACCACCGGCGCGGCCAACGACATCGAGAAGGCCACCTCGATCGCCCGCCGCATGGTGACCGAGTACGGCATGAGCGAGCACCTCGGCGCCCGCAAGTTCGGCTCCGGCAACAGCGAGGTCTTCCTCGGCCGCGACATGGGCCACGAGCGCGACTACTCCGAGAAGATCGCTTCCACGATCGACGAGGAGGTCCGCCGGCTCATCGAGGCCGGGCACGACCAGGCCTGGGAGATCCTCGTCCAGTACCGCGACGTGCTCGACAACCTCGTGCTGGAGCTCATGGAGAAGGAGACCCTGTCCCGCGAGCAGGTGCTCCAGATCTTCGCCCCTGTGGTCGTGAAGGAGAAGCGCCCGTCGTACTCCGGTTACGGCAAGCGGCTGCCGTCCGACCGGCCGCCCATCCTGACCCCGCGGGAGCTGGCCGGCAACGGCAAGGGCGCCATCCAGGCGGCCGGGCCCATCCAGCCGGGGCTGCTGGGCGGCAACGATCGGCCGGTGGCGCAGGACGAGGCGTGGCCGAGACCGCAGGACGAGGCCTGACGAGTGACGCAACCGCTCAAGGTCGACTCCGAGCGGATCGAGAAGGCCGTCCGCGAGATCCTGATCGCCATCGGCGAGAACCCGGACCGCGACGGCCTGATCGACACCCCCGCCCGGGTGGCACGCGCGTACGCCGAGCAGTTCGCGGGGCTCGGCCAGGCGCCTGAGGACGTCCTGACGACGGTCTTCGACGCCGACCACGACGAGATGGTGCTCGTGAAGGACATCGAGGTGTTCTCCACCTGCGAGCACCATCTGGTGCCGTTCCACGGCGTCGCCCACGTCGGCTACGTGCCGAACGACAAGGGGCAGATCACCGGCCTGTCCAAGCTGGCCAGGCTGGTGGACGTCTACGCCCGCCGCCCGCAGGTCCAGGAGCGCATGACGTCGCAGATCGCCGACGCGCTCATGGACGTGCTGGCCCCGCGCGGAGTGATCGTGGTGATCGAGGCCGAGCACCTGTGCATGACCATGCGCGGTGTGCGCAAGCCCGGCGCCAAGACCATCACCTCGGCGGTCCGCGGCGACTTCCGCGACAGCGAGAAGACCCGCGCCGAGGCGATGGCCCTGATCCTCGGCCGCCGCTGATCAAGCGCCGGGCCTGTTCCGCCGCTGGGCGGAGCGGGCCGGCCGCCGTGCGCGCGAGAGCCGTCCTCGGGAGCCGCCACGCGGACGTGACCAGGGCGGGGTCGCCTCAACGGGAGTGGCGCAGGAGCCGTCGGCCCCCCACCGCCGAGCCGTCGAGGCCGGTGCGGCGGGCCGATTCGTTATCCACAAGGGCGGACCCACGGCATGGTTCGCATGGGGGAACCACCTAGGCTGGACGCCATGACCACTTGGACGCTGCCCGGGCTGCCCGCGCGAGGGCGCTGCCTCGTCATGGGCGTGGTCAACGTCACCCCCGATTCCTTCTCCGACGGCGGCGAGTGGTTCGACCCCGACATCGCGGTGCGCCACGGCCTCGACCTGGTGGAGCAGGGCGCCGACATCGTCGACGTCGGCGGCGAGTCCACCCGCCCGGGCGCGGCCCGGGTCTCCCTGCCCGAGGAGCTGCGCCGGGTCGAGCCGGTGATCCGCACCCTGGTCCAGGAGGGGGTGACCGTCAGCGTCGACACGATGCGTGCCGAGGTGGCCGAGGCCGCTGTGGCGGCGGGCGCCGCCCTGGTCAACGACGTCAGCGGCGGCCTCGCCGACCCGGCGATGCCGCGCGTGGTCGCCGCCGCCCGCGTGCCGTACGTCGTGATGCACTGGCGCGGCCACAGCCAGGACATGGAGGGCCGCGCCGTGTACGCCGACGTCGTCACCGAGGTCTCCGAGGAGCTGCGCAAACGGGTCGACTCGGTGCTCGCCGAGGGGGTCGCG
Source organism: Sphaerisporangium sp. B11E5 (assembly GCF_039871875.1). Lineage (NCBI taxonomy): Bacteria > Bacillati > Actinomycetota > Actinomycetes > Streptosporangiales > Streptosporangiaceae > Sphaerisporangium > Sphaerisporangium sp. B11E5. The sequence goes on from NZ_JBDPMD010000091.1 coordinate 9,507, forward strand.
GAGGACCAGATCATCCTCGACCCCGGGCTCGGCTTCGCCAAACGCCCCGAGCACAACTGGTCCCTGCTCGCCGCCATGGGCGCTCTCAACGAGCTCGGCCACCCCGTCATCGTCGGCGCCTCCCGCAAGCGCTTCCTCGGGAAGCTGCTGGCCGGGCCGGACGGCGTCCCGCGGCCGTTCAGCGGCTGCGACGACGCCACACTCGCGGTGACCGCGCTGGCCGCCCACGCCGGTGCCTGGTGCGTGCGCGTCCACCACGTGCGGCCGAACGCCGACGCGGTGCGGGTCGCCGCGGCGTGGCGCGCCGGTGAGGGGGGCCGATGAGCACCGCGTCCGCCGAGATCGAGAAGCTCAACGAGGCGTTCTACAGCTCCATCGAGAGCGGCGACCTGGACAAGATGACCGACATCTGGGCCGAGGACCAGGCGGGCCGGGTGGCGATGTGCGTGCACCCCGGCTGGCCCATGCTGACCGGCCGGGCCGAGGTGCTGCGCTCCTGGGCGCTGATCATGGCCAACACGCCGTACATCCAGTTCGTGCTGACCGACGTGCGCACCACGGTGCTGGGCGATGTCGCGGTGGTCACCTGCGCGGAGAACATCCTCACCGCCGCCGACAGTGAGGACGCCACGTTCGCCGCGGGCCGCGTGGTCGCCACCAACACCTTCGTCCGCACCCCCGCCGGCTGGAAGCTCTGGTTCCACCACGGCTCGCCGGTCCTTCAGGGCGACGACGAGGAGGAGGCCGAGGAATGACCCCGCCGGCACGCCCCGCCGCCGGCGCCCACCGGGCGGTCGGCGCCGGCCCCCTGGGCGGCGCCGGGACCGACACCGTGCGGCTGGCCGGGCTCCGGGCCCGGGGAAGGCACGGCTGCCTGCCTGCCGAGCGCGAGCTCGGGCAGGAGTTCGTGGTGGACGTCACGCTGTACCTGGACACGGCGCCCGCCGCGGTGAGCGACGACCTCGCCAAGACGGTCGACTACGGCGAGCTCGCCGTGCGGCTGACCCGCATCGTCGAGGGCGAGCCGGTGAACCTCATCGAGACGCTGGCGCATCGCCTGGCCGCGGCCTGCCTCGCCGACGAGCTGGTCGAGGAGGTCGAGGTCTCCGTGCACAAGCCCGCCGCGCCGGTCCCGGTCCCGTTCGGCGACGTGATCGTGACTGTGAGGAGGAGGCGGGAATGAAGGTCGTGCTGGCGCTCGGCAGCAACATCGGCCACCGGTTCGAGACTCTGCAAGGTGCCGTCGACGCGTTGTTCGACGCGCCGGGCCTGGAGTTCGTCGCGGTGTCCCCGGTGTACGAGACCGAGCCGGTGGGGGGCCCGCCCGATCAGCGCAACTACTTCAACGCGGTGGTGATCGGCCGCACGATGACGCTCGGCCCGCGGGCCATCCTGGAGCGCGCGCTCGGCGTGGAGACCGCCTTCGGCCGGGTACGCGACGAGCCGTGGGGGCCCCGCACACTGGACGTCGACGTGATCATGGTAGGCGACCTGATGTCCGACGACCCCGAACTCACGCTGCCGCACCCCCTGGCCCACGAGCGCGCGTTCGTGCTGGTCCCCTGGGCGCAGATCGACCGCGAGGCCATGCTTCCCGGCCGCGGCTCCGTCGCCGCCCTGCTCACCGGCCTCGACCAGAAGGGCGTCTGGCTCCGCCCCGACCTCGCCCTGCAACCCCCGGACTGACCCCGTTGTGGGTCGTCCGGTGTGATGAGAGGAAGGAGGGCGGGTGACTCCGAGCCGTCCTGGTGTGCTCGTTCTGCTGGTGGCCGCTGTTGCCGCGCTGACGTGGGTGGTGCTGCAGCAGGTCTACTCCAGCCTGCCCACCGTCCCGTGGACGGCCATTCCCACCGTGCTGCTGCTCGCCGTCGGCGAGGCTTACAGCGGGTACATGACGCGGGCCCGCATACGGCGTGAACCGGGCACCAAGCCTGTGGAGCCGCTCGCGGTGGCGCGGCTCGCGGCGCTGGCCAAGGCTTCCGCGCACGTCGGCGCGGTGTGCGCGGGCATCTTCGCGGGCTTCGTCCTCCATGTGCTGCCGCTGCTTGACCAGGACACCCCGCGCCGTGACTTCTTCCTGGCCGGCGGCTCCCTGGTCGCCTGCGTCGTGCTGATCTGTGCCGCCCTGTTCCTGGAGCACTGCTGCCGGGTCCCCAAGGCCCCGGACGAGGAACCACACCCCTGACGCACGCCGCGATCCCGGCCCGCGGTCACCGGCCCTCGACGCGGGACAGGCTCTCGAACGCGGGACAAGCTCGACGTGTGACCGGTCCTCGGCGTGTGGCGGGTCCTCGGCGTGTGGCGGGTCCTCGGCGTGTGGCGGGTCCTCGGCGTGTGGCGGGTCCTCGGCGTGTGGCGGGTCCTCGGCGTGTGGCGGGTCCTCGGCGTGTGGCGGGTCCTCGGCGTGTGGCGGGTCCTCGGCGTGTGGCGGGTCCTCGGCGTGTGGCGG
>NZ_JBDPMD010000092.1:0-11938 GCF_039871875.1 Sphaerisporangium sp. B11E5
GGGGCGGGTGGGGTGTGGTGGAGGGTCGGTGGGGGGGTTTGGGGCGGGTGAGGGCCGGGGTGGGGTGTCGTGTGGTGGTGGTCGGCGGAATCGTCCGGCGACCATCGTGACGAGAGCGGGTCGTGGGGGCCCGAGGCCACGCTCAGCACCTCCTCGTCGGCAGCCTAACCCAGTTTGATAGCCGTGATTCGGGACCGTTCCACCGAACCTCCGCGCATCCGGTGTGTCGGCCACAGATCCGCTGTGATCGTACCGATACCCACCCGTGCCCGTTGATCACACGACCGAGCCGCCTCGCCCTCGCCGACAGCGTGCACCTCCCTGGGGCCGACCGCCGGCCCGTACACCTTCCAGGGCAACACGCCGAGGGCCTTTCTGGCGAGACCTCTCTAGTCAGATTTATCTAGAGAGCGTCGGAATTGCCCGCTTTTGGGCGATTATCAGCACCCCAACCGCGAACACAGCCAACTGAACGACCGTCCCCGTGACCGACTGCCACGGCACCGCCCCCTGTTTCAGCGCCTCCCCGAGGTCCCCGGAAGCCGCCGCCGGCAGGAAGCTCACGACGTTGTTCAGCACGTGCAGCGCGATCGGCGCCTCCAGCCCCCCGGTGCGCACCGCCAGCCACCCCATCAGCACCCCGAAGCCGAACACGTCGAGAATGCCCCAGTCGGTGTAGGCGTGCAGCAACGTGAACGCCGCCGCCCCGATCACGATCCCCGGCCAGGGCGTCGTGAAGAACGTCCCGAACGCCTGGAGCAGCCACCCCCGGAACATGTACTCCTCGGCCGCCGCCTGGAACGGCACCAGCAGCAGGACCACCACCAGCGCGGGCAGGAACCGCTCCCACCCCACCCAGCCGAACATGCCCTCCAGCCCCTCGCCGCTCAGCCCGAACGTGAGCATCATCGCGACCTGCCCGAGGATCATCGCCACCAGCGCCACCCCTGAGCACATCAGCAGCCACTTCCACCGCAGCCGCCCGCCCACCGACGACAACGTGCCGGGCCTGCGCCGCTGCAGCCACGCCACGCCGAACACCACCGGCAGCACCAGCGTGATGGACAGCAACGCCACGGCCAGCTCGAACACCGGGTCGCCGAACAGCCGCTGCTCCGACATCACCACCGGCACGCCGGCGATCTGGGCCACCACCGCCCCGATCGTGATCACGACGACACTGATCAGCAGGTACGCCGCGGCGACGATCACCGTCCCGAGCACCGGCCGCCACCACCGGTGCCACGGCGTGCGCCCGAGATGGTCGTACCGCGTGCCGCTCGGCACCGGGACGGTCCACGGCGCAGGCGCGGGCGCGCCTCCCCACGGCGCCGGGCCTGGCGCCGGCGTCCCGTACGCGGGCGGCTGTCCAGGGCCGTACCCCGGATACGCCGGAGGCCGCCCCTGCCCCTCCCCCGGGGGCTTCCACGGCTGCTGCGGCTGAGGCCCGTGTGACGGTTCGTGCATGTCCGTCATTCTCCCCACCTGAGCGGTGAGCCGCGCCGGTAAGAACACCGTCCGCTGTGCGCATTTCTTCATAGACGCCGGCGTGAAACGGCCGCACGCTGCAAAGGCATCGTCCGATTCTCCCAGGAGCAGATCATGAAACGGCTAGGGCCCTTCCACACGCTGGCCGCGGGAGTGATGTTCACGGTCGCCCTCGCCGCCCTCAGCGTGGGCACCACCCCGGCGACCGAACCCACCGCCGCCTCCGTCCCGCCCCCCACGTCCCAGCCTGCGACGCCACCCGCCCCGAGCCCCGAGCCCACGGCGACCGCCGAGGCCGACCCCACCCCCAAGCGCGCCGAGTACGCGGGCGTCGCCCAGCGCAACGGCGGCCTGGTCGCGCTCTCGATCAAGAACGGCAAGGCCATCGCCTACTTCTGTGACGGCCGCATCGAGGCCTGGCTGAAGGGCACAGCCAAGGACAACACCGTCACGCTGACCGGCAAGAACAACGCCCTGATCACCGCGGCGCTCGGCGGCGGCGGGGCCGAGGGCCGCGTGCAGGTCGGTGACGCGAGCTGGCGCTTCGCGGCCCCGCGGGTCAAGAAGCCGTCCGGCCTGTACCGCGCGAGTGCCGTCGTGCGGGGCGCCCGGGTCGTCGGCGGCTGGATCAGGCTCCCCGACGGCCGCCAGGTCGGCCTGGTGGACATCGCGGGCACGCCGTCCCCCGCGCCGGCCCTCACCCCCGGCTCCCCGGTCACCGTACGCGGCGTGAAGCTCGTGCCGCGGGACACCGACGCCTTCATCGACGAACTCTGAGGATCACCATGACCATCCCTCAGCCGCAGCCGGCCGCCCAGAAGACCCACGCGGCGCCGTACCTGGTGCCGCTCCTCGTCGGCAGCCTGGTCGCCGTCGCGCTCGGCGTGTACGGCCGCGCCCACACCCCCACGGGCTACGCCGTCGGCCTGGCCGGCTTCTCCGGCGCGCAGGCCATGAAGTCCTGGCTCACCACCGGCACGCTGCTGCTCGCCGTCGTGCAGGTCGCCTCGGCGCTGGTGATGTACGGGAAGATCCCGGGCGTGCGGGGGCCGTCCTGGATCGGCGGGCTGCACCGGTGGTCCGGCCGCGTCGCGTTCCTGCTGTCGGTCCCGATCGCGTTCCACTGCCTGTACGCCCTCGGCGCGCAGTTCGACGTGCCCCGGGTGATGATCCACTCCCTGCTCGGCACGTTCTTCTACGGCGTGTTCGTCGCCAAGATGTTGTGCCTGCCCAAGCGGGACCTGCCCGGCTGGGTGCTCCCGGTCCTCGGCGGGGCGGTGTTCACCGCGCTCGTCGGGCTCTGGCTGACGTCGTCCTTCTGGTTCTTCACGACGTTCGGCATAACGCTGTGACGCGAGGTCAGGACGGCGGGGTGCGCCGCATGCCCGCCGCCCGGCCCTTGGCCGCCACGACCAGCGCCATCTTGCGGGACGCCTCGTCGATCATCTCGTCGCCGAGCATCACCGCGCCCCGGCCGTCCACCGTGGTGGCCCGCTCGTACGCCTCGAGGATGCGCTCGGCGTGGTCGTAGTCGTCCTGGCCGGGTGAGTACACCTCGTTGGCCGCGTCGATCTGGGACGGGTGCAGCACCCACTTGCCGTCGTAGCCCAGCGCCGCCGACCTGCGGGCCACCTCGGCGAACCCGTCGAGGTCCCTGATCTGCAGGTACGGCCCGTCGATGGCCTGCAGCCCGTACGCGCGTGCGGCCATCAGGATGCGCATCAGCACGTAGTGGTAGGCGTCGCCCTCGGTGTACCCGGGCGGCTGCCGGCCCACCACGAGGGTCTTCATGTTGATGGACGCCATGAAGTCGGCGGGCCCGAACACCAGCGTCTCCAGGCGCGGCGACGCGGCGGCGATGGCGTCCACCTCGACCAGCCCGCGTGCGCTCTCGATCTGCGCCTCGACACCGATGCGGCCGACGGGCAGGCCGTTGGCCCGCTCGATCTGGGTGAGCAGCGTGTCCAGCCACGAGACCTGCCGGGCGTCCTCGACCTTGGGCAGCATCAGGCAGTCCAGCCGGTCCCCGGCGCCCTCGACCACCTCGATCACGTCGCGGTAGGTCCACGCGGTGGACAGGTCGTTGACCCGCACCACGCGGGTGCGGCCGGTCCAGTCGCCGTCACGCAGCGCCGCGACGACGTTCTTCCTCGCCTGCTCCTTGGCGCCGGCCGCGACGGAGTCCTCCAGGTCGAGGAAGACCTCGTCGGCGGGCAGGCCCTGCGCCTTCTCCAGGAAGCGGGGGTTGCTGCCGGGCACCGCGAGGCAGGAACGACGGGAACGCATGCGATCACCGTAACCCCTCACGCGGGCGGGGCCGGGCTGTGGGGGCGTCACAAAGCCCACGCCCGGTTCTTGGCGCGGACGTAGCAGGGATATGTCGGTAGATGTCATGACAATGGAACCCTGGAACTTGCGTAGAGAAGAGATGAACGATGAGCAATGCGCACGCGGCGGCCAGACCGGCCGTCCTGTCCGACCTCATTCCCGGCAAGCTGGTCAGGGACGTCGTCCTGGTGGCCGGTTTCGCGGGCCTGACCGGCGTCGCCGCCCAGGTGGCCCTCCCGCTGCCCGGCACCCCGGTGCCGTTCACCCTGCAGACCTTCGCGGTGCTGCTCGGCGGCGCGGCGCTCGGCCTGCCCCGGGCTTTCCTGGGCATGGCGCTGTACTTGCTGGTGGGGCAGCTCGGCGTGCCGTGGTTCGCGCCGTCCGGCGGCAACGCGACGCTCGGGTACGTCGTGGGCTTCGTGCTGGCCGCCTCGGTGACCGGCGCCCTGGCGAGCCAGGGGGGTGACCGCACGCCGCTGCGCACCGTCGCGACGATGACCTTCGGCACCCTGCTGATCTACGTGGTCGGCGTGCCGTGGCTGATGGTCGCCACCGGCATGGACCTGGCCGCCGCCATCGCCGCGGGGGTCACGCCGTTCCTGATCGGGGACACCGTCAAGGTGCTGGTCGCCGCGGGGCTGCTGCCCGCCGCCTGGAAGCTGTCCGGGCGCTGACGATTCCGGCGAAGGCCCCGGCCGGGGACCCCGGCGGGGGCCTTCGCCGTCGTACAGTGCTCTGTGTGAGCCTTGCACTGATCGAGGAGGGCGCCCGCAAGTCGGGCATCCTGTGGATCACGGTGGGCGGCCGGGACCTCGCGGCCTGGCACGTCTGGCACGAGGGCGCCATCTACGTCGTGACCGGGGGCGGCGAGCAGCCCCTGCCCGGCCTGGTGGACGCGTCGCGGGTGCGGGTGACCCTGCGCAGCAAGGACAACGGCGCCCGCCTCGTCGCGTTCGACGCCGACGCCGAGGTGGTCGATCAGGCGTCGCCCTCGGCGGCCGGGGCGCTGGCCCTGCTGGCGAAGGAGCGGCTCAACGCCGTCGACTCGCCGGGCCTCGCCGCCCGCTGGGCCGCGGAGTCCTCGGTGGTGCGGCTGACACCCGACGTGGCCGACTGAGCGAGCAGCGCGCCCGCCAGCACGACGGCGCCGCCCGCGATCTGCGGCACGCCGAGGTGTTCCCCGAGCAGGAACCACGCGATCAGCGAGCCGGTGACCACCTCCAGGGACGCGAACGTGGCCCCGATGGCCGCCGACAGGTGCCGCACCGCGTACACACCCGTGCCGTACGCCAGCACGGTGGCGACGCCGATCAGCACGAGCGCGGCGGCCACCGCGGGGAACGTGTGGCCGGACACGGTGACCGCGCCGCCGAACGCCGACCACGGGAGGTCCCAGGGGGCGGCGAGCGGGGTGAGCACGAGCGCGGCGCCGGCGAGGCCCCAGGCGATCAGGCCGAGGGGGTGGACGTCGGACGCGTACCCATCACTCATCAGGAAATATCCGGCGCAGCACGCCGCGGCGACCAGCCCGAGCGCCAGCCCGACGCCGTCCAGGGCCAGCCCTCGCCACACCTCCACGACCACGCACAGGCCGGCCACGACCGTCGCCGCCCCCGCGTAGGCGGCGCGCGGCAGGCGTATCCGCCGGACGGACCGCACCCACACCACCACCAGGACCGGTGAGCTGTACTCCAGCAGCAGCACGACGCCGACCGGCAGCCGGGTGATGGCCAGGAAGAACAGCGCCTGCACACCCGCCACCGCGATCAGCGCGTAGGCGGCGAAGAACGGACCCCGTCCCCGGGGGATGCGCAGCGCGCCCGGGCGGACCACGGCGAGAACCACGGCGAGCAGCACCGCGGCGCCCGCCATGCGTACCCACACCGCCTGCAACGGGGTCAGGCCGGCCGCGCCCACGAACTTCGCCGCGGACCCGGAGAAGCCGAAGCACCACGCCGAGACGACCGCCGCCACGAGTGCGGCGCCCCGCGCGCCCATTCTCCGGTCGTAATTACCGTTCATGCTTTTTGATGCTGTCACAGACGCTTCGAGAGCGGCAACCCGGCTTCCGCGGGACGAGACACAGACTGATTGAGATGGCTTTTAGGCGGCCCCGTAGCGCGCACCCCGCTCCCTGCTCGTAGGCTTCCAAAGGTGAGGATCTTCATCGCCCGGCTGGCGGGGACCGCGGTGTTCGATCCCGCCGGGGACCGCATCGGCCGGGTCCGTGACGTGGTGGTGGCCATGCGGCCCAACGACCCGCCGCGTGTGCACGGCCTCGTCGTGGAGGTGATGCCGCGCCGCCGGGTCTTCCTTTCGATCACCCGGGTGCGGGGCATCGAGGCCGACGCGGTCGTCTTCACCGGCACCCTCAACATGCGGCGCTTCGAGAAACGCGCCGTCGAGACCCTGGTCATCGGCGAGATGCTGGACCTCGCCGTCGAGGCCGGCGGTGAACGCATGACCGTGCTCGACGTCGCCATGGAACGCACCAGGACCGGCGAATGGCTGATCACCAAGGTCGCGGTGCGGCGCGCCGGTCGTGGCCTGCGGCGGCGCGGCGAGACGCTGGTGGTCGACTGGGCCGACGTCCAGGGCTTCGCGGCCGTGCAGGGCGACCAGGGGGCCGCGAACCTGCTCGCCGCCTTCGAGGAGACCCGGCCCGCCGACCTCGCCAACGCCCTGCGTCACCTGCCGGACAAACGGCGGGCCGAGGTCGCCGCCGCCCTGGACGACGAACGGCTCGCCGACGTGCTGGAGGAACTGCCGGAACGCGACCAGATCGGCATCCTCAGCAAGCTGGACGGCGACCGCGCGGCCGACGTGCTCGGCGCGATGGACCCCGACGACGCCGCCGACCTGCTGCAGGACCTGCCGCCCGCGCAGGCCGAGGCGATGCTGGCCCGCATGAAGCCCGACGAGGCGGACCCGGTGCGCCGGCTGCTCACCTACCCCGAGAACACCGCGGGCGGCATGATGACCAGTGAGCCGATCGTCATGCCGCCGCACGCCACCATCGCCGAGGCGCTCGCCGAGCTCCGGCGGCAGGACCTCACCCCCGCGGTCGCCGCCGTCGTGTACGTCACCCGGCCACCGGCCGAGACGCCGACCGGCAAGTTCCTCGGCGTCGCGCACTTCCAGCGTCTGCTGCGCGAGCCGCCGTCCTCACTGCTGGGCGGGGCGATCGACACCAGCATCGACCCGATCCGCCCGGAGCTGCCGCTCCGTCAGGTGACGTATTACCTGGCCACGTACAATCTTGTCGCGGCGCCCGTGGTCGACGAGAACGGCCGGCTGGTCGGGGCGGTCACGGTGGACGACGTGCTCGACCACCTGCTGCCCGAGGACTGGCGCGAACACGACGGGCAGCCCCCCGAGGGCGAGACGACCGGCCACGCCGGGCCGGAGGTGCGCGGTGGTGGTTAACCGGCTGGACCAGCCGCGGGAGCTACGCCGCATCCGGCCCCACTACGACCCCGAGGCGTTCGGGCGGCTGTCCGAGCGGTTCGCCCGGTTCCTCGGCACCGCCAGATTCCTGGTCTACATGACCGGATTTATCGTGATCTGGGTGTCGTGGAATTGGCTGGCACCCGATCACCTCGTGTGGGACCCCTACCCCTTCATCTTCCTCACGCTGATCCTTTCCCTGCAGGCCTCGTACGCCGCGCCGCTGATCCTGCTCGCGCAGAACCGGCAGGCCGACCGGGACCGGGTGCAGGCCGAACGCGACCGGCTGGCGTCCGAGCGCAACCAGGCGGAGGTCGAGTACCTCACCCGCGAGATCGCCGGGCTGCGGCACGCCCTCGGCGAGCTGGCGACCCGCGAGTACATCAGGGACGAGCTGGAGCACATGGTCGAGGAGCTGCGCGGGCGCGGCGCCCAGGACCGGTAGCTTTCGCGTTGGCTTGTCTTGGGTGTCCACAGGGAGACCACGGTTCGTCCAATCGGCCCTGGGTTCGTAGCATGGATCCATGGCACCCACCCCAGAACTGGTGACGGCCGCTCTGGCGACGGTCAACGACCCGGAGATCCGCCGGCCGATCACCGACCTTGACATGGTCAAGAGCGTCGATATCTCCCCCGACGGGGTGGTGCGGGTCGGCGTGTACCTCACCGTCGCCGGCTGTCCCATGCGCGACACCATCACCCGCGACGTCACCAACGCCGTCGCCAAGGTCGAAGGCGTCACCCGCGTGCACGTCGACCTGGACGTGATGAGCACCGAGCAGCGCAAGAACCTCCAGACCCGGCTGCGCGGCAACCGCGGCCCCGAGAAGGAGATCCCCTTCGCCAAACCCGGCTCCCTGACCCGCGTCTTCGCGGTCGCGAGCGGCAAGGGCGGCGTCGGCAAGTCCTCCGTCACCGTCAACCTCGCGGCGGCCATGACGGCGAACGGCCTCAAGGTCGGCGTGGTGGACGCCGACATCTACGGCCACTCGGTGCCCCGCATGCTGGGCGTGGACGACCGTCCCACCAAGGTCGAGGACATGATCATGCCCCCCGTGGCGCATGACATCAAAGTCATCTCGGTCGGCATGTTCAAGCCCCCCGGCAACAACCCGGTGGTCTGGCGCGGCCCCATGCTCGACCGTGCCCTCCACCAGTTCCTCGCCGACGTCTTCTGGGGCGACCTGGACGTCCTGCTCATGGACCTCCCCCCCGGCACCGGCGACATCGCCATCTCGGTGGCCCAGCGCATGCCCACCGCCGAGATCCTCGTCGTCACCACCCCCCAGCAGGCCGCGGCCGAGGTCGCCGAACGCGCCGGCTCCATCGCCTCCCAGACCCACCAGCAGGTCGCCGGCGTCATCGAGAACATGGCCTGGCTCCCCTGCCCCCACTGCGACGAACGCATCCCGGTGTTCGGCGAGGGCGGCGGCCAGTCCGTGGCCGACGGCCTCACCCGCATCCTCGGCACCCGCGTCCCGTTGCTCGGCCAGGTCCCCATCGACCTCCGCCTCCGCGAGGGCGGCGACAACGGCAAGCCCCTGGTCCTCACCGACCCCGACTCGCCCGCCGCCACCGAGCTCCGCCAGATAGCAGCGGCGCTGAGCAAGAAGCCCGGCTCTCTCAAAGGCATGCGCCTGAACCTCTCCCCCACCGCCAAGTAGCCCCCCCGCGCCGGCGGAGGCCGCCGACACCCCGGCCACACGGGGAGAGACGCAGATCACACTCGTCCCTGTCACATCTCGCCGAGCTGTCCAGTCAGAGAGGTGTAACCACCAGCATCGGCGAGTAGGAGCTCCCCATGGATGCCCGGCTGAACCTCTTCGGCAACCAGCACGCCACCAAGATCTTGAAGCACATCGTCTCGGCGAACAAAACGATCTCGGACTCAGGACTCCCGGCCGCGACACAGGAACTGGTGAAGATCCGCGCCAGCCAGATCAACGGCTGTGCCTTCTGCACCGACATGCACACCAAGGAGGCCGCACACGCCGGGGAGACCCAGACGCGCCTCAACCTGGTCGCGGTCTGGCGAGAAGCCAAGGTCTTCACCGAGGCCGAACGCGCCGCCCTGGAGCTGACCGAGCAGGGCACCCGCATCGCCGACGCGGCCACCGGCGTGACCGACGAAGTGTGGGCGAACGCCGCCAAGCACTACGACGAGGACCAACTCGCGTCCCTGGTGTTCCTCATCGCCCTCATCAACGCCTTCAACCGCGTGAACGTCATCGTGCAGCAGCCCGCCGGCGACTACCAGCCCGGCCAGTTCGCATAACCCCACCGAGACCATCGGCAGCCGGCCGCCCCGGGCCCCGCAGGGACCCGGGGCGCCGCCCTCACAAGCACCGATCAGCCCGTGGCCGCCGAGGCTCAATGCCAGTCACTGATCCTGACGTCGTCCGGCGCGGGCCTGCCGCGTCCCGACTCCACGAACTCCTTGAGGCTCATCAGGAACATCGCCCACTTCGTGCTGCAGTGATGCATGAACTCCACCGGCTCACGCCACCCCACGTGCTCGAACAGGACGATCGTGTACTCGGCGCGCTGGTCGAAGCGCCAGCCGACCTCGGTACCGATCCACTCCTCCGGCCCGTCGGTGACCCGCCACCGCACGCTGCCGGACGGATCGAGCTCCAGGACCTCCATGTCGAAGCCGCCGACCTCGCCGAACCGCAGGACCAACTGCCCGCCGACCTCGCTCTTGCCCACCGTGTCGGCCGTCCACCAGCCGGCGATGCCCTCCGGGGTCGCCACCGCCCGGTAGACGTCGTCGAGCGGAGCGACGACCCCGACCCGATGCAAAATATCCACCATTTCTCATCCTCCTTGGTTGTTGCCGCGATCTTGGTTGTTGTCGCGATCGCGTTCGATCGCCTCGGCGATCCGCTTGATCCGCCGGAGCCTGGCGTCCCAGGTGGCCCCCACCGCCGCCAACTGGGCGGCGGCCCGGGCGAGCTGCGCCTCGTCCACGTGGTAGCGGCGCTCACGCCCCGCCGGCGCGGAGTGCACCAGCCCCACCCGGTCCAGTACGGCCAAATGTTTCGAGACGGCCTGGCGAGTGACGGGCAGCCGCTCACTCAGTGACGTCGCCGTACCCGGCCCCCCGGCCAGCAGAAGATCGATCATCGTGCGCCGGACGGGATCCCCGATCGCCGACCACAAATCGTCATCGGCCGCCGCACTCACGAGGCGGAGACCAGCCGCGCGACGTACGTGCCGAGCGCGGGAACGTAGTGCTCCCACGCACTCGCGTGCTCCCGGTACTGCTCCTCCAGGACCGCGACCTCCCACCCCATCTCCCGGAACCCGGTCTCCGTCATCCGGACCCGCGTCCCCTCCCCGTCCGGCACCAGATCGAAGGTCACGAGCAACGAGTCCCCACCCCGATCAGGCTCCGAGAAACACCACCGGAAGGAGAACCTTTTCGGAGGCACGACCTCGACCACGGCCAGCGCGACCGTCGTCGTCTCGCCGCTCTCCCCGTCCCGCCACACAAGCTCCCCAGGCGCCCCCGCGACCGCCTCGAACCGCGCGTCGTCCGGCCACCACTCCCGCATGTGCTCCGGCCTGCTGACCACCTCGAACACCACCTCAGGCGAAGCCTCGACATGGATGTCGCGCTCAATGGATCCGTACTCCATCCCACCCAACCTTTCGCAACCTTTGGTTGCGAAAGACTACCGCGAGCACCTCTTCAGATGCAACCTCTTGTTGCACGTCGACGTGCCGGGGCAGTCAGCCCTTGTGAACGATCACGCGCTTGCTCGCCCCCGGAAACACCATGACCAGGATGTGCTGCGGAAGGTCCTGGTCCCACACAGGCTCGCGATAGTGCACCCGCACCCGGTAATGCCCCTTGCCCAGGAAGGCCAGATCGGGCACCGCCCCCGGCCCCGACATCGGGGCCACGATCACGAAGTCCCCCGTAGGACTCTCATAGCCGACCTCGACCACCCTGTCCCACCCCTCGACCTCGACGGGCGGCCGGCGCCGGTAGGTCTCCCCCGTCAGGCAGATCTGCGCCTCCGCACTGGTCCCGATCACCAGATACCCGGTCGCGCTCCCCACCAAGGCGTGCTGAAGAACAGGAGGCTCCCCCGACGACGCCTCGTGATCCTCATACGCCGTCAGCCCGATCTCCGACCACACCATGTCCCGAGCGACACCGACGGTCTTGATCAGCGGCCGATGCCTGGCCCGGTCACACGCCGCCTGATTCGCCGCGTTCGACCGATCGATATCCGCCTGCTCGGCGGCAAGCCGCCGGTCCCACTGCCGTGCCGCCGGCGGACAGATGGCGGCGATCAGCGAGAGGTCCACCCGGCGATCCGGATAAGCCGCACACTGCTCCCGCCCATAAGCGAGAAGCTGGTCATCGGGAACGGCCGGAAAATAGCGCCGCGCATTACACAGAAACCCCAACTCCCCCCGCATCGTCAAAGGCTCCCGCCCCCCACAGGCCTCAACCCCGGTGACCGGCCCACCCCGAAGATCCCCGACAGGGACAAACCCCAGCACCAGACCCACCACAACCCCAACAGCCCCCCGCCTGACCCGCCGACCCCAAGCAACCCACCATCCCCACCCCCGAGGCACCCGAACCGCCATCAACGCACAAATCCCACCCCCCATGAGCGCCCCACCGACCACGAAGTACTGCGCCACTCCCCCGAAC
>NZ_JBDPMD010000093.1:0-7735 GCF_039871875.1 Sphaerisporangium sp. B11E5
CGGGAGGGCAGGAGCCGGGAGCGGGGGGCGCGTTGGGGCTCAAGGGTGCTGCTCAGGGGTCGGGAGGTGGACGAGGGCGGAGGGGTGGGGTGGAGGTTCGTCCATGGTTTACCGGGAATGTCGCTGATCTTTGTTCTCTTGGTGGGCGTGGGGGGTGGGATGCTCGGGGCCGCCGGGAACCGTGGCGGCCGTAGGGAGAAAGGACCACGATGTCCCAGGGTCTGTCCCGCCGGGGGTTTCTCGCCGCCGGTGCCGGCGCCGCCGCAGTCTCGATGTTGCCGCCGTCCGTGCACGCCGCCATGGCGGCGCCGGTGCCCGCGGGCGGGTTGTCGGCGATCAAGCATGTCGTCTTCCTCATGCAGGAGAACCGGTCGTTCGACCACTACTTCGGCAGGCTGCGCGGCGTGCGCGGGTTCGGCGACCGCAACGCGATCACGCTGCCGGACGGGCGGCCGGTCTACGAGCAGCCGGGCGGCGCCGGCCGTGTGCTGCCCTTCCCGGTGCGCGAGGCGGCCGGGGTCGTCGGCAGGGACCTGCAGTGGATCTCGGCGCTGCCGCACGGCTGGAACGACGGCCAGGCCGCCGCGGCGGGCGGCTGGCACAACGGCTGGATCGCCGCCAAGAGCCCGGCGACCATGACGTTCTACGAGCGCCAGGACATCCCGCTGCAGTACGAGCTCGCCGACACCTTCACCGTCTGCGACCACTACTTCTGCTCGGTGTTGTCCTCCACCAGCCCGAACCGCAACTACCACGTCAGCGGGCACACCGGCTACGAGCCGGGCACCACCCGCCGGGCCGTCGACAACGCCGCCTACGACGAGGACACCCACGCCGGGTACACCTGGGCGAACGCCGGCGAGATCCTGGAGGACGCCGGCCACTCCTGGAAGGTCTACCAGGAGTGGGACAACTACGAGGACAACAACCTGGAGTTCTTCGCCACCTTCCGCCGCGTCGCCCGCAAGGCGCTGCGCGGCGACTTCCAGAGCCTGGACTCCTTCTACTCCGCCCTCGGCCGCGCCTCCTCCGACGCCGACCGCGAGGCGATGCTCGCCCGCCTGGAGGAGGGCGTGGCCACGCTCACCCCGCGGGAGCGCTCGCTGTACGACCGGGCGCTGCGCCGCGGCCGGCCGGGCACCCTGGCGGCGGGCTTCCGCGCGGACGTCGAGGCGGGCCGGCTGCCCAAGGTCAGCTACCTCGTGCCCTCGGCGGCCGACTCCGAGCACCCGAGCGCCTCGTCCCCCATCCAGAGCGCCCGCGTCACCTGGGACATCCTGGACGCCCTCGCCTCGACGCCCGAGGTCTGGCGCTCGACCGCGCTGTTCATCACCTACGACGAGAACGACGGCTTCTTCGACCACGTGCCGCCGCCGCGTCCCCCGGCCGAGCGGGCCGACGAGTTCTCCGACGGCAAGCCGATCGGCCTCGGCGTGCGGGTCCCCATGATCGTCGTGTCGCCGTGGACGGTCGGCGGGTACGTCTGCTCGCAGGTCTTCGACCACTCCTCCACCGTCCGTTTCCTGGAGAGCTGGCTGAAGGTCCGTTTCCCCGACGTCTCGGCGTGGCGCCGCACCGTCTCGGGCGACCTCACCTCGGCCTTCGACTTCACCAGGCCGGGCCCGCGCCCGAGCCCCGCGCACCCCGCCGCCGTGCCGCCGTTCACCGGCCGCTGGCGTCCGGCCCCGCCCGCCGACCAGCGCATGCCCGTGCAGGAGGACGGCGTGCGGCCGGCCCGCCCGCTGCCGTACCAGCCGGACGCCTCGGCCCGCCTGGCCGGCGGCGAGCTGCGCCTCACCCTGGCCAACCGGGGCGCCGAGAGCGTGCACATGGCGCTGTATCCGTACGCGGGCGAGTTGCCGGAGCCGCTGCACGCCGACGTGCTCGGCGAGACCACCCGCGTGGTCCCGGTGCCCGGCGACCGCTACGACCTGGTGCTCACCGGGCCGAACGGCTTCCGGCGTGAGTTCACCGGCACACCGGGCGGCGCCGCCGCCGGGCTGCGGGTCTCCTCGCGGGTGGACGGCGGCGCGCGGCGGCTCACCCTGGTGCTGCGCAACGAGGGCGCCGTACGGGTGAAGCTGCGGGTCTCCGCGCTGGCGTACGACGAGCGTGACCTCGCGGTGGTGCTGCGGCCCGGCCAGACCCGGGAGGTGCCCTGGCCCGCAAGGGACACGCACGGCTGGTACGACCTGCGGGTCTCCTGCGAGGAGGACGCGTCGTTCGGCCGCCGCCTGATGGGCCACATCGAGGACGGCCGCCCGAGCGTCACGGGCTGAGGCCGATCCCGGCCCGCGTCCCCGGGGGGACGCGGGCCGGGATCGGGGGTCAGCTGAACGTGAACCAGTTGAGGTTCAGGTAGTCCGCCGGCTGGCCGCTGCTGAAGGTGATGTAGACGGTGTGGGTGCCGGTGGTCGCCGCGATGTTGGCCGGGACGGTGCGCCAGCTCTGCCAGCCGCCGGTGTTGCCCACCGCGAAGTCACCGATGGGCGCGTTGGAGAGGCTGTCGAGACGGACCTGGACGAGGCCGCTCACCCCGCCGCCCGCGCCGGACGCCACGCGGGCGACGAACTGCGTCACCGGGGTGGAGCCGAAGTTGACGTTGTCGTAGCGCAGCCAGTCGCCGTTGGCGATGTGGGAGACGTTCTGGCCGCCGCCGGTGTCGGTGGTGGTCTCCACCTGGATGCCGTTCTGGGCCTGGAAGCTCTCGGCCTGGATGGTGGAGCGCGCGTTGTGTCCGCCGCCGGGGTTGCTCGGGGTGGGGGTGGGCGTGGCGGTCGGCGTGGTGCCGGCGCCGCTCTGCCAGACGGCCACGTAGTCGACGACCATGGGCCGGCCGGAGACGGTGGAGGCGGTGGGTGTGCCGGTGCCCGCGACGCCGTTGGGGAACGAGCCGCCCATGGCCACGTTGAGCAGCAGGAAGTAGCCCGCGTGGCTGGTCATGTTGTTCCACGTGGTGGCGTCGAGCTGGCCCTGGCTGACGCTGTGGTACTGCTGGCCGTCGACGTACCACCGCAACTGGTTGGGTGTGACGCCGCGGTCCCACTCGAAGCGGTAGGTGTGCATCGTGGACTGGCAGGTCGAGCCGGGACAGGCGCGGCTCGCTCCGAGCCCGTTGAACTCGTTGCACGGCCCGCCGGGGGCGACGCCGCAGTGCAGCACGCCGTACACGCGGTCGAGCCCGTTGACGTTCTCCATGATGTCGAACTCGCCGACGCCGGGCCAGTTCTGGTAGTTGCCGCGGTACGGCGCGCCGAGCGCCCAGAACGCCGGCCAGTAGCCGAGGGCGGCGCTGCCGGTGACGTTCGGCATCTGGAGGCGGCCCTCGATGCGCAGGATGCGCCCGGCGGCCGGCTTGAAGTCGCTGCGCTGGGTCTCGATGCGCGCGGACGTCCACTCGCCCGACGAGCCGCGGATCGGCGTGATGCGCAGGTTGCCGGAGCCGTCGAGGCTGACGTTGGCGGGGTCGGCGGTGTAGCGCTGGATCTCGCCGGTGCCCCAGTTGCCGGGCCCGCCCGGGTAGTTGTGGCCGGTGTCGAAGATCCAGTTGCTGGAGGACGGCAGGGAGCCGGCGGGGCCGTTGAAGTCGTCGGCCCAGACCAGGCTCCAGCCGCTCGGGGTGGCCGGCACGGCGGCGCCCGCGGGGTCCATGGCGACGACGAGCCCGGCGGCGGGCAGCAGCGCCATGGCCAGGGCGGTGACGAGGGTGCGTGGACGCAGGCGGCGGGGCGGTGGTTCGGCGGGAGTGCTCATGGTCATCCTCATCTCTTGGGGGGCCGCGCCGCGCGCTGGGGACGAGCGGGCACGGGTTGAGGGACGGGACCTCGGGACACGAGCGGCGACGCGGGAACGGAGAGCGGGGTCCGGGGTTCCCCGGGCTGGGAGGACCGGGGACGGCACCGGACGACGTAGGGACTGCGACGGTTCGGCGCCGCGGCAGGAGCCGGGCGACGTGTGCGCGCGGCGGAGCCGACGGCCGTTCCGGCACAGCACCGCGCGGGTGCACGCGTTGGTGTTACGCGTATGTAACGCTCTCCGGGCGCTGACGTTAGATCCCTCGACAAGGGGCTGTCAACCACAGGGGAAAGTTTCTTTGACGGATTGAGAGCGCTCTCCACTATTCGCCGCCGGGCGTCGCGCCTGAATATCGCCGGTCCTGGGCCGCTACCAGGCATGACCCGCGCCGGGCAGGTGGAGACGGTCTGTCATTGCCGGCGAAACGGCCGTCCCGAATCTTGACGAGGCACGAGTCCGGCGGCACGCTGATCCGAGAGCGCTCTCCCCAAGATCACCCGAAAATCTCGGGAAGGAGGGAACTCGGGCGGCGCCGACCGGCGTGTGCGGCGAGGCCGGAGCACGGCCGTCGCCGGGTCGGCGTGCGCGCGGACACCGCCGATGCGATGGAATGACGCATATGGCGAACACACCCGCGCGAACCGGCATGATCCCCGGTACATTCTCCTGATCAAGGGGCATGCGGGCAGACAGGCGGGTGACGGTCATCATCGAGGGCGTTACGGGGATGCCCGTACCGTGCG
Source organism: Sphaerisporangium sp. B11E5 (assembly GCF_039871875.1). Lineage (NCBI taxonomy): Bacteria > Bacillati > Actinomycetota > Actinomycetes > Streptosporangiales > Streptosporangiaceae > Sphaerisporangium > Sphaerisporangium sp. B11E5. The sequence continues at coordinate 4,539 of NZ_JBDPMD010000093.1, forward strand.
AGCGGGCGCGTCTCGTATGGTCACCAGTGGCGGACTTCGAGTGGCACCATGGTTACCGCCGGAGGCCGAGGAAGACAGGGCGCACAGAATGAAACGACCCACTCTGGAGGCGGTCGCCGCACGGGCAGGCGTCTCCCGGGCCACCGTCTCGCGGGTCGTCAACGGCCAGGCGACCGTGACCCCGGAGATCAGGGAGACGGTCCTGCGGGCGGTGAACGAGCTCGGGTACGTCCCCAACTCGGCCGCGCGCAGCCTGGTGACCCAGCGCACCGACTCCATCGCGCTGGTCATCTCCGAGCCGGCGACCCGGGTGTTCTCCGACGACCGCCTGTTCTCCATGGTGATCCGCACGGTGAGCAGCGAGCTGGAGGCGGTGGACAAGCAAATCGTTCTCATGCTCGCCAGCACCCCCCGCAACCACGCCCGTGTGGAGCGCTACATCTCCGGCGGCCACGTGGACGGCGTGCTGCTGCTGTCGATGCACGGCGCCGACCCGCTGCCCGCCGCCCTGACGCGCATGGGCGTGCCGGTGGTGTCGTACGGCCGCCCCGCGGTGGCCGTGGAGCTGCCGTACGTCGACAACGACAACGTGGGAGGCGCCGCCGCGGCCGTGCGGCACCTGCTGGACACCGGCCGGCGCCGCATCGCCACCATCGCGGGGCCGCAGGACATGATCGGCGGCCAGGACCGCCTGACCGGCTACCGCGACGCGCTGCGCAACTCCGACCGCCGCTCGATCGTCGCGGTCGGCGACTTCACCCGGGCGTCCGGCGCGGCGGCCATGCGCCAGCTCCTGGAGGACGACCCCGCGCTGGACGCGGTGTTCGCCGCCAACGACGCCATGGCCATCGGCGCGCTGAAGACCCTGCGCCAGTCGGGCCGCCGCGTCCCCGACGACGTGGCCCTGGTCGGTTTCGACGACATCGAGGCCGCCCGATACACCGACCCCCCGCTCACCACCGTGCGGCACCCGATCACCGAGCAGGCGACCGCGATGGTGCGGCTGCTGCTCACCGCACCGAAGGACCGGGTGAGCGACCACATCATCCTGCCGAGCGAGCTGGTGGTCCGCGAGTCCGCCTGAGACGGCTACGGCGTGTGGCCGAGGGCCTTCGGGATGCGGGCCAGGGTGCTGTACGGCAGCAGGCCGTAGGCGATGAAGTCGGTGGCGGTGGCCCCGGCGGCCTTGGCGGCACGGATCTTGGCGGCGAGGCGGTCGGTGGAGTCGGTGTCGGGCAGGCCGGGACGCAGGACGGCGCGCAGGTCGCGGTCGGTGCCGATCGAGCGGCGGTAGGCGCCGATGTCGTCGGCCACCCGGGCGGGGTCGCGGGCGTAGGCGAGCACGCCGAACGACGGCACCAGGTCGCCGAGCGCCACGAGGTCCACGCCCAGTTGCCAGGCGTCGTGGGCGGCGAGCCCCGCGGGGGGCAGGCCGTCGCGGTAGCCCTTGCGGTGGCCGGTGCCGTCCAGGAACGTCAGCCGGGAGCCCTCGGCGGCCACGGCGGCGGACACCTCGCTGACCAGGGAGGTCACGGTCTCCGAGCGGGCGCGGGCGTAGGCCACCACGTCGGGGCCGGCGTAGGCGGTGAGGGCGGCGCGGGTGACCTCGCCCTGCGCGGGCGGGTCGCCGTCCAGGACGCCGCCGACGATGCGGGCGCACTCCTCACGGGCCACCTCGGCCTTGACGCCGAGGTCGGTGGCGCGGCGCATGCACCACGCGCAGAAGCACAGGCCGAACAGGAACTCGTCCATGGGGCCGAGGGCCACGACGCTGCGCTCGTGGCCGTGGCCCTGGCCGAAGGCGCCGAAGTGCAGCGACTCGGCCACCACGCTGTCCACCCCGAGGCGCGCCACCGAGCGGGCGAGGGCCACGGCGTACAGCCGGACGTCGGGGTGGGCGGGGCACAGGCTCGCGGGGAAGCCGCGCCCGCCGAAGCAGTCCTGCACGGTGACCTCGGGGTCGGCGAGGCCGAGCGTGAGGTTGTGCAGGAAGACGGCCCAGCCGTGCAGCGCCATGCCCCGGTCCAGGGTGGCCTCCCGCAGCACGGCCAGCGGGCCGTCGGCGGCGCCCTCGCGCACCGGCGGGGTGAGGCGCAGGCCCTTGAACAGGTCGGGCGGCGGGACGAAGTGCACGCCCTCGGCACGCAGGGTGACCCGGGAGAGGCCGTGCGGGGTGACGTCGCGGGCCGCGTGGTAGGCGGCGGCCACCGTCACCTCGCGCACGCCGTACCCGCCGACGCGGTCGAGGACCCGGCCGACGCCTTCGTCCCGGACGTCCTCGACGTAGAGGTAGACCGAAGCGTCCACTGCAGCCGTGCCCTTCGCCGATGACCCGATGTCCCACGCGACCCTATATCGGCACGCGGACGAGCTCATCGGGAGTCAGCCCCGGGCGAACGGGGCACCGCCCGCCCGGGCCCGCCGCCGGCCGGGCGTGCCTCGCGGCCGGCGGCGGGGGCTTTCGGGGGGTCAGCAGGCGATGGGGGACGATCCGAGCGCGACGTCGTCGTACCAGATCGTGTCCGAGTCGCTGCCGTAGCTCTCCCAGCCGAGGCGCAGCGTGGCCGGCCGGGGGGCGGTCGTGCGGCTGAGCCACTGGGAGTCGATGTCGCGGGTGGGGGTCTGGTCCAGGTGGAGGCCCGCGACCTCCTGGTCGTCCACGTAGGTGCTCATCGCCTGGCGGGTGGTGTCGATCTGGTAGCGCAGGCAGACCCAGCGGTTGGTGGGCAGGGGCACGCTCAGGGAGACACCGGTCGGGCTCTGCTCGGGAAGCGTGGCGTCGTCGGACTCGCGGTTCCACTGCAGGGCGCCGTTCTGGCCGCCGATGCGCAGGTCGCGGTTGCCGTTGGCGGCGTCCGCCATGGTGATCATGGTGATGTGGGCGGCGGGCAGCGCGGTGGTGTGCCGGATCCACATGCGGCCGTACACCACCGGGCCGATGGAGGAGACGTTCTTGGTGGTGCCGACGAAGATGTGGTTGCAGTAGTTGCCGCCGCCGGCGACGCGCAGGGACTTGCCGCCGCTGTGCGCCTGCGTGGTGTCGATGGTGGCGGTGCCGGTGCCCGAGCAGTTGGGGGTGACGACCTGCCAGTCACCCGCGGGGGTGCCGTTCTGGTCCTCGAAGCCGGAGCAGACGACGGCGCCGGAGCACCCGGTGGAGCCGGTCGGGGTGGGCGTCGGGGTCGGGGTCGGCGTCG
>NZ_JBDPMD010000094.1:0-6462 GCF_039871875.1 Sphaerisporangium sp. B11E5
GGGGGGGGGGGGGGGGGGGGGGGGGGGGGTGGGCGGGGGTGACGCCGTTCCGGCGGTATTTGGAGTGGTTGGCGGGGTGTGATGGTGAGGTTGCGCGTGGGGTGTGGGGGCGGGTGTTGGCGGGGGTGGAGCCGACGTTGCTGGTGGCGGGTGGGGTGGGTGGGTCGTCGGTGTTTCCCGAGCAGGTGGAGTTTGGGTTGTCGGTGGAGGGGACGGGGGCGTTGGTGGAGTTTGTGCGGGGTCGTGGGTTGACGGTGAATTCGGTGGTGCAGGGGGTGTGGGGGTTGGTGTTGGGGGTGTTGGTGGGGCGGAGTGATGTGGTTTTCGGGTCGACGGTGTCGGGGCGTCCGGCGGAGTTGGCGGGTGTGGAGTCGATGGTGGGGTTGTTCATCAATACGTTGCCGGTGCGGGTGGGGTTGCGTGCGGGTGAGCGGGTGGGGGAGTTCCTTGGGCGGTTGCAGGGTGAGCAGGTGGAGTTGCTGGATCACCAGCATGTGGGGTTGGCGGAGATCCAGCAGGTCGCTGGTGTGGGGCAGTTGTTCGACACCACGATCGTCGTCGAGAGCTACCCGCACAGCGAGGAGCTGTACGAGACCTCCTACCACGGTGTCAAAGTCGCCGGCATCGACGCACAGGACGCGGTGCACTATCCCCTGGGATTGGCGGTCAACCTCGGCGAACGTCTGATCGGCACGGTCGGCTACCGTGGCGACCTGTTCACCCGGGAGACCGCGCAGGCGGTGGCGGACAGGTGCCGGCGGATGTTCGAAGCTGTGCTCACCGACCCGGACCTGCGTGTGGGGCAAGTGGATCTGCTCACCCCCCAGGAACGGCAGATGCTCCTGCGGGACTGGAACGACACCACGGTGACCGGACGGCCGGACCGATGCCTGCACGAGCTGGTCGAAGAGCAGGTCAGCCGGACGCCTGACGCGGTGGCCGTCGCTCTCGGGGATCTTCAGGTCACCTATGCGGAGCTGAACGCGCGGGCGAACCGGCTGGCGCGGGTGCTGAGGGCAGCTGGAGTCGGTCCTGAGTCGTGCGTGGGCGTGCTGCTGGAGCGTTCGGTCGACGCGGTGGTGGCGATGCTCGCGGTCCTCAAGGCGGGCGGTGCGAACCTCCCGCTGCACGCGCAGTTCCCCGCATCCCGGATGAAGCTGATGCTGGCGGACACCGAAGCCGTGCTGGTGCTGGCCGATGAGGTGATGGCCGAGCGGGCGGAGCAGCTGGGCCTGCCGGTGATGCGGGTGGACGAGGCGGTGAACGAGAGCGATGGCACGGATCTCGGCATCGCCGTGGACCCGCGCCGCCTCGCGTACGTGATGTACACCTCGGGATCGACCGGCCGGCCCAAGGGTGTCGGCTTGACCCACGCCGGCATGGTGGGCCGGGTCCTGGATCGATCCTGGCTGGTCGAGGGCGGTGTCAGCACGCTCATGCACATGGCGACCTCCTTCCCGCCGTCCATCACCGAGATGTTCCTGCCGCTCCTGACCGGTGGCACCGTCGTGCCGCATCCGGGAGCAGAGCTGACCGCCAGGCACATCCGCCAGGCCGTGGAGCGGCATGGCGTGACGACGATGATGATCCCGATCGGGTTGCTGCGGGTGCTCGCGGAGACCGACCCCGCGTGCCTCAGCGGGCTCCGGGAGATCGTGACCGGCGGGGACGTCGTCCCGCCGGCGGTGATCCGGACCCTCCTGGACGCCTGCCCCAAGGCGACCTTCAGGAGCCACGGCGGCGCCACCGAAGCCTCCAGCTACGCGGTGCACCATCCGATGGACGCCACTCGCCCGGTGCCGGACTCGGTGCCGCTGGGCCGGCCGATGGACAACACGCAGGTGTTCGTGCTGGACGACTTCCTGCGGCCGGTGTTACCGGGCGTGGTGGGGGAGTTGTATCTGGCGGGGTCGGGAGTGGCGCGCGGCTATGTCGATCGTGCCGGACTGACGGCGGAGCGGTTCGTGGCGTGCCCGTTCGAGGTGGGGGAGCGCATGTATCGCACCGGGGATCTGGTGCGGTGGGGCGCGGACGGAGTGCTGGAGTTCGTCGGCCGGGTCGATGACCAGGTGAAGGTGCGGGGCTTCCGGGTCGAGCCCGGCGAAGTCGAGCATGCGCTCGCCGGCTGTCCGGAGGTGGAGGCGGCTGTGGTGGTCGCGCACGGGGAGGAACGTCGGCTGGTGGCCTACCTGGTCGGTCAGGTGGAGCTGGAGGCGGTCCGGGCGTGGGCGCGGGGGATGTTGCCGGAGTACATGGTGCCGTCGGTGTTCATGCGGGTGGATTCGCTGCCGCTGACCGTCAACGGCAAGGTGGACCGGCGCGCGTTGCCGGAACCGGATCTCACCGGTGTGACCGGGGATTACGTGGCGCCGCGTACCGCGACCGAAGAACGGCTGTGCGAGCTGTTCGCCGACGTGCTCGGGGTGGAGCGCGTCGGGATCCACGACAGCTTCTTCGAGCTGGGCGGCCACTCGTTGCTCGCCATGCGCCTGGTCAGCCGGGCCCAGACGAAGTTCGAGGCCGAAGTGTCCATGAGCGACTTGTTCGGCAAGCCGACCGTCGCGGAATTCGCCGGGCTGCTCTCCCGTCCCCGGAAGCAGCGCCCACCCCTCCGCAGGAGAACAGATCCGAAAGGCGCCCAGTGATTCCCCTTTCGTACGCGCAGCAGCGGCTGTGGTTCCTGCATCGTCTGGAAGGGACGAGCGGCACCTATAACGCGCTGCTCGCAGTGCGCCTCCGGGGCGGACTGGACGTCGCGGCCCTGCGGCTGGCCCTGGCCGATGTGGTGGAGCGGCACGAGAGCTTGCGCACGGTGATCGAGCAGGTCGGCGACCAGCCGTACCAGAAGGTGCTTGAGGCCGGCGTGGTGCTGGGTGTGGTGGAGGAGTGCGCCGAGGAGGATTTGCCCGCCGCGGTGCGGGCGGTGGCGGGGCGCGGGTTCGATCTGTCGGCCGAGATCCCGGTGCGGGCTTCGCTGTTCCGGCTGGATGCCGGGGAACATGTGCTGGTGCTGGTGGTGCACCACATCGCCGGTGACGGCTGGTCGCTGGCTCCGCTGATGCGGGACGTGTCGGTGGCGTATGCGGCACGGTGCGTGGGGCGGGCTCCCGGGTGGGAACCGTTGCCGGTGCAGTACGCGGACTACGCCCTGTGGCAGCGGGAGGTGCTGGGGGAGGAGAGCGACCCGGAAAGCCTCCTGTCGGAGCAGCTGGCGTATTGGACGGAGGCACTGGCGGGGTTGCCGGAGGAGTTGAGTCTGCCGTTTGATCGGCCGCGGCCGGTGGTGGCGTCGTATCGGGGTGGGGTGGTGGAGTTCTCCGTGGATGCGGCGGTGCATGCGCGGTTGGTGGGGTTGGCGCGCGAATGCCGGTGCACGGTGTTCATGGTGGTGCAGGCGGCGGTGGCGGCCTTGTTGTCGCGGCTGGGTGCGGGCAGCGATGTGCCGATCGGGGCGCCGGTGGCGGGCCGTTCGGAAGAGGCGCTGGAGGATCTGGTCGGGTTCTTCGTGAACACGCTGGTGTTGCGTACCGACGTGTCGGGGGATCCGACGTTCCGGGAGTTGCTGGAGCGGGTGCGGCAGGCGGATCTGGCGGCGTTCGCGCATCAGGATCTGCCGTTCGAGTTCCTGGTGGAGAAGCTCAACCCGGCACGGTCGGCTGCCCGGCATCCGCTGTTCCAGGTGATGGTGGCCCTGCAGAACAACGTCGAGGGTGAGTTCCGCCTGGACGGGCTGGAAATCAGCGAAGAACCCGTCGAGCTGGCCGCGGAGAAGTTCGACCTGACCTTCGAGATCAGCGAACGCAGAACCGTCGACGGTAGTGCTGGAGGGTTGGACGGCTCCCTGTCCTACGCCTGCGACCTCTTCGAGGCCGAGACCGCGCGGAGGATCACGCAGTGGCTGGCGCTCCTGATGAAGCGGGTGGCGTTCGAGCCGGATGTCCCGTTGAGCCGGACGCGGATCCTCGATGACGAGGTACGCGAGCTGACCCGGTGGAGCGGCACGCTGGTGGAGGGTGGGGCGGGTCGGTGTGTGCATGAGTTGTTCGAGGAGCGGGTGCGGTGTTCGCCTGGTGCGGTGGCGGTGGTGTGTGGGGAGGAGGAGGTCAGTTTCGCGGAGTTGAATGTGCGGGCGAATCGGTTGGCGCGGTGGTTGGTGGGGCGGGGTGCGGGGCCGGAGCGGGTGGTGGGGTTGGTGCTGCCTCGTTCGGTGGATCTGGTGGTGTGGGTGGTGGCGGTGCTGAAGACGGGTGCGGGGTATTTGCCGGTGGATCCGGGTGTTCCGCGGGAGCGGTTGGAGCGGATCGTGCGGGCGGCTGCGCCGGTGGTGGTGGTGGCGGGTGCGGAGCTTGATGGTTGCGCGGTGGTGGATGTGGCGGGTGTCGATGTGGCGCATCTGCCGGGGGAGGACCTGGAGGCGGGCGAGCGGTTGGGGCCGGTGGGTCCGTTGAACACGGCGTATGTGATTTTCACGTCGGGGTCGACGGGTGAGCCCAAGGGTGTGGCGGTGTCGCATGCGGGTGTGGCGGGGTTGGTGGCGGGTCAGGCGGAGCGGTTCGGGATCGGGCCGGACAGTCGGGTGGTGTTGTTCGCGTCGCCGGGCTTTGACGCGTCGTTCGCGGAGATGGCGGTGACGTTGTTGTCAGGTGCGGCGTTGGTGGTGCCCGAGCCGGGGGAAGAGGCGCTGTTCGCGGTGTTGGCGTCCTCGGCGGTCAGTCATGTGACGGTGCCGCCGTCGGTGTTGCGGGTGTTGCCGGAGGGCGGGGTGGCCGCCGGGACGACGCTGGTGGTGGCGGGTGAGGACTGCCCGGCGGGAGTGGTGGAGCGGTGGGCGCCGGGGCGGCGGATGGTCAATGCGTACGGGCCGACCGAGACGACGGTGTGCGCGACGGTCAGTGACCCGCTGTCGGCCGACGGTGGTGTGGTGCCGATCGGTCGGGCGTTGGCGGGGATGCGGGTGTTCGTGCTGGATGACCTCCTGCGGCTGGCGTTTCCGGGCGTGGTGGGAGAGCTGTATGTGGCAGGGCCGGGAGTCGCCCGCGGTTATGTCGGTGAGCCAGGGCTGACGGCGGAGCGGTTCGTCGCGTGCCCGTTCGAGGTGGGGGAGCGGATGTATCGCACCGGGGACCTGGTGCGGTGGGGCGCGGACGGGCAGCTGGCGTTCGTGGGCCGGGTCGATGACCAGGTGAAGATCCGGGGTTTTCGGGTGGAGCTGGGCGAGGTCGAGCATGTGCTGGCCCGCTGCCCGGGAGTGGATGCGGTCGCGGTCACGGCGCACGGAGCGGATCGCCGGCTGGTGGTCTACCTGGTGGGCCAAGTGGAGACCGAGGACGTGCGGGCCTGGGCGCGCGGGGTGTTACCGGACTACATGGTGCCGTCGGTGTTCATCGCGGTGGAGTCGTTCCCGTTGACGGTGAGCGGCAAGGTGGACCGGCGGGGCCTACCGGAACCGGACTTCGCCGAAATCTCGCAAGGCTATGTGCCACCGCGCACCGCGGTCGAGGAGCGGTTGTGTGGGCTGTTCGCCGAGGTGCTGGGGGTGGAGCGCGTCGGGATCGTGGACAGCTTCTTCGACCTCGGTGGTCATTCGCTGCTGGCGGTGCGGTTGATGAGCCGGATCCGGTCGGAGTTCGGAGTTGAGGTCGAGGTCCGGGCGTTGTTCCAGGATCCGACGGTGGGTGGGGTGGCGGTGCAGGTGGCCGGTGGTGTGCGACGGCGGCCGGAGTTGCGGCGGGTGGTCCGGCCGGAGCGGGTGCCGCTGTCGTTCGCGCAGCGGCGGATGTGGTTCCTGAACCTGCTGGAGGATCGCGGCGCGACGTACAACATGCCCTCGGTGCTCCGCATCCGGGGTGATCTTGACGTTGCGGCGTTGCGGCTGGCCCTGGCCGATGTGGTGGGGCGGCACGAGAGCCTGCGGACGGTGATCGAGCAGGTCGACGGCCTGCCGTACCAGAAGGTGCTTGAAGCCGGCATGGTCCTGTGCGCGGTGCAGGAGTGTGCTGAGGAGGACCTGCCGGCCACGGTGCGGGCGGTGGCGGGGCGCGGGTTCGATCTGTCGGCCGAGATTCCGGTGCGCGCGACGCTGCTTCGGCTGGGTGCCGGGGAGCATGTGCTGGTGCTGGTGGTGCATCACATCGCCGGTGACGGTTCTTCGGTGGGGCCGTTGTTGCGGGATCTGTCGGTGGCATATGGGGCGCGGTTTGCGGGGCGGGTTCCTGGGTGGGACTCGTTGCCGGTGCAGTACGCGGATTACGCGGTGTGGCAGCAGGAGCTGCTTGGGGAGGAGGGCGACCCGGAAAGCCTGTTGTCGGAGCAGTTGGCGTATTGGACGGAGGCTTTGGCGGGGTTGCCGGAGGAGTTGAGTTTGCCGTTTGATCGGCCGCGGCCGGTGGTGGCGTCGTATCGGGGTGGGGTGGTGGAGTTCTCGGTGGATGCGGGGGTGCATGGGCGGTTGGTGGGGTTGGC
>NZ_JBDPMD010000095.1:0-5625 GCF_039871875.1 Sphaerisporangium sp. B11E5
CCCCCCGGCTCCCCGCCCCCGCCTGGCTCCCCGCCCCCGCCCGGCTCGCCGCGCCGGGGACCGGCTCCCGGCTCTCAGTGCCCCGCCTGGCTCCCCGCCCCAGGGGCCGGCTCCAGGTACGGCACCGATCGTTCACCTGGCCGACCACCCCCGCATCCTCGTGCCCGGCCGTGCGTTCGCTTCCGGGCGCTGGACTTCCGGCTTGGTCATTCGCGTCGGAGACCACCCGTTCGTGGACATCTCCGGCGTGCCATCGGACTGAAGGATGATTGATGAACAACCGCACGGCCCGCGGCACGCGGCTCGGTCTCTTCGCGGCCGCCGCGCTCGCCATCGCGGTCCCGGTGTCGCTCGCCGGCACCGCGGCGGCGAGCACGCCGGTCGCCTCCGCCCCCACGGTCGTACGGCCGGTGGAGCAGTGGACGTCGCGCACCGTCGCCCCCGGCGTCGAGGTGCGCACCGGCACCGTCACCAACCCGGCCTCGGTCCACACCTGGACGGTGACCGTCCACGCCCCCGCCACCAACCGGCTCACCGGCGCCCCCACCTGGGCCCCGGTCGGCACGCAGGCCTGGGCCGCTGAGACCGAGGGCAAGCTGCGCGCCGCCGGCTTCGAGCCGCGGGTCACCCCGATCACGTGGCCCGGGTACGCCGACACCCCGCGCGGCCTGATGGGGGTGCGCGTCCGTATCGGCTCCTTCGCCACGCAGGCCGAGGCGAGCGGCGCGGCGTCCAAGGTCACCGCGGCGGGCTTCCGCACCGCCGTCGACTGGACCGGGTACGACGCCGACCAGCCGGCCGACCGCGAGAACATCAACGTCGCCGTCATCGACCCGCGCCGGTTCCGCGGCACCGTCGAGGCCACCCACGACGGCAACGTCGCACAGCGGGAGACCACCTCCTCCGTGGCCGCCAAGCTCGGCTCGCTGGTAGGCGTCAACGGCGGCTTCTTCCTCACCTCCAGCACCGACGGCGTGCAGGGCAACGTCGCGGGCGTCGCCGCCTACGACGGCGAACTGGCCTCGATGGCGGTGGGCGCCCGCGCGGCGCTGATCATCGAGGACGGCGGCCGCCGCAACCGGATCGCCGACCTCACCACCACCGTCACCGCGCGCGTCGGCCACGCCACCTTCGACGTCGGGGGCGTCAACCGCACCCCCGGCCTGGTGCGCAACTGCGGCCGTCCCGGCGGTGTGCCCACCTCCGAGCCGCGCCACGACGTCACCTGCACCCTGGCCGACGACATGGTGGCCTTCACCGGCCAGTACGTCCGCGAGCTGCCCGCCGGCCCCGGTGCCCAGGCGGTGCTGGACTCCCGCGGCCGCGTCCTGTCGGCGGGCCCGCGCGGCGGCACCGTCACTCCCGGCCAGACCGTGCTCCAGGGCATCGGCGCGGCGTCCGGCTGGCTCACCGAGCACGCCGTGCCCGGCGCCAAGGTGTCCGTCAAGAAGGTCGTGCGCGACACCCGCGGACGGAAGGTCGAGCTGGGCCCGGACGACAGCATCGTGAGCGCCGCCCCGACCCTCGTCGAGGACGGCCGCGTCCACATCGACGCCGCCACCGAGGGCACCCTCGACCCGCTGGACCTGTCCTTCGGCTACGCGTGGTCGAACGTCCGCCAGCCCCGCACGATGGCCGGCATCGACCGGCAGGGCCGCCTGCTGCTGGTCACCGTGGACGGCCGCCTCTCCGGCGGCAGCGAGGGCTTCACCCTGGCGGAGGGCGCGGCGTTCATGCGCTCCCTCGGCGCGGAGCAGGCGCTCAACCTGGACGGCGGCGGCTCCAGCGCCATGGTCGTCCAGGGCACGTTGGTCAACCGCCCGTCCGACGCGGCGGGGGAGCGGGCCGTGGGCGACACCATCCAGGTGCTCCCCGGGCACTAGGTCGGCTCAGCCGCCCGGCGGCCGCCGCGGACCTGTCGTAGAGGCGTGAAATACTCCCGGACGTGACGTGGCGGCAGTCGGGCGGTGCGCTCATCGGGCGGGCGGACGAGCTCGCGCGCCTGGTCGAAGTGCTCGGCGACGCCGCGATGGGCCGTCCCGGGGTGGCCGTCGTCGGGGGCGACGCGGGCATCGGCAAGACACGCCTGGTGGGGGAGCTGGTGGAGCGGGCCGGAGAGCTCGGGTTCGCCGTGCTCACGGGGCAGTGCGCCGAGCTCGGCGACACGCTGCCGTACCTGCCGCTGGCGGACGCGCTGAGAGGGGCGGCGCGCGACGACGACATCGGGCCGCTGATCGCGGGGCGGCCCATGCTGGACGGCCTGGTCGGCGGCACCTGGTCCGACGCCGGCGGGGAGGCGGGGGCCGGGCTCACGCAGCAGCGGCTGTTCGGGTCCACGCTGGCGTTCCTGGCGGAGCTGTCCGAGAGCAGGCCGGTGCTGTTCGTGCTGGAGGACCTGCACTGGGCGGACCGGTCCACCCGCGACCTGCTGGTGTTCCTCAGCCGCATGCTCCAGCGCGAGCGGGTCTGCCTGGTGGGCACGTACCGCACCGACGACCTGCACCGGCGCCACCCGCTGCGGCCGCTGCTCGCCGAGCTCGGGCGGCTGCCGTCCGTGAGCGTCGTGGAGCTGGGGCCGCTGGACGACGGCGACATGTCCGACCACCTCGTGGCTCTTGGCGGCGCGGACGCCCGGCTGATCCGCCAGATCGTCGAGCGGGCCGAGGGCAACCCCTTCTACGCCGAGGAACTGCTGGACGCCGACGGCCTGCCGTACGGCCTCGCCAACCTGCTGCTCGCGAGGGTCGAGCGCCTCGGCGACCCCGCCCAGCGGGTGCTGCGCGCCGCGGCCGTGGCGGGCCGGCGCATCGACCACGACCTGCTGCAACGGGTGTCCGGGCTGGACGACGCCGAGCTGGAGGCGGCCATGCGCGAGATCGTCTCCCGCGGCCTGCTGCTCCCGGACGGCGACTACGGCTACGCGTTCCGCCACGCCCTGCTGCGCGAGGCCGTCTACACCGACCTGCTGCCCGGCGAGCGCACCCGGCTGCACGGCGAGTTCACCCGGCTGCTCGGCGACTCGCCCGCCGAGCTGGCGTACCACTACCTGGCGGGCCACGACCTGCCCGGGGCGCTCGCCGCGTCCGTCCAGGCGGGCAAGCGCGCCGAGAGCATCGGAGCCCCCACCGAGGCGCACCGCCACTACGACCAGGCCCTGGCGCTGTGGCCCCGGGTGCAGCACGCCGAGAGCGTCGCCGGCATCGCCCGCATGCGCCTCGCCCTGCTGTCCGCCGCCGCGGCCGACGAGAGCGGCGACCCGCACCGCGCCGTCAGCCAGATGCGCGAACTGCTCGCCACCGAGGGCCCGACCGCCGAAGCCTGGGAACGCCTCGCGTACTACCTCATCGACTCCGACTCCGGCCCCGCCGCCATCGAGGCCGCCCGGACCGCCGTCACCCTGGCCACGTCCGGTTCCACCGACAACGCCCACGACGCGTGCGTGCTCGCCCGCTCCCTCGCCACCTACGCCCGCGCCCTGCTGTGGTCCCCCCAGCACGACGACGTGAAGGAACTGGCCCGCCAAGCGCTCGAAGCGGCCCGGTCGGCCGAGGTGCGCGACGCCGAGTCCAGCGCCCTCATCTCCCTGGCCATGGTGCACGAGATCGAGGGAGACGCCGCGTGCGCCCAGGAGCTCCTGGCCGAAGCAGGCGCCATCCGCTCCGGCAACCTCTCCATCGACCTGCGCGCCATCTTCCACCACGCCCGCGTCCAGTACGAACGCGGCGCCCTGGTCCCCGCCGCCCGGACCGCCGACACCGGCGTCACCCTGGCACGCGAAACCGGCCTCTCCTGGAGCACCTACGGCACGGACCTGCGCTTCCTCCGCCTCCTCATCCACTACGTGGCCGGCGAGTGGCAGGAAGCCTCCACCCTGGCCGCCGGTTTCGCCGTCCGCGTGGGCAGGATCCCCGAGGCCCGCCTCTCCGGCTTCGCACTCTTCGTGGAGGTGGCCCGCGGCGACGCCGTGGTGGAGGAACGCCTGGCCTGGCTGAAGCCTTTCTGGCACGACGAGCTGGTCACCTACATCGTCCGCGGCCTCTCCGCCGAACACGCCCTCTGGAACGACGACCCCCACACCGCCCTGGACCACATCAAAGCCATCCTCGACATGGTGGAACCCTTCGACCCCGTAGTGATCAGGATCTGCGCCACCGGTCTCTGGGCCCTGGCCGAGCTGACCACCCACCCCTCACGTCCAGGCACCCCGTCCCACCCCGCCGACCTGCGGACCTGGGCCGACGACCTCCTGTCCCGCGCCCGCGACGCCGCCACCGTCGGCCCCGGCTCCGGCAAACGCGGCGAACTGGGTCTGGAAGGCATGGCGTGGCTGGCGAGAGCGGAAGCCGAATGGCACCGCGTCCACGGCACCGCCACCCCCGACACCTGGCGTCCCGTCCTCCGGGCCTTCCAGTTCGGCTTCACCTACGAGGTGGCCCGCTCCCGCTGGCGCCTCACCGAGGCCCTGCTGGCCGCCGGCGAACGCGAAGAGGCCCTGACCGAATGGCGCACCGCCATGACCGAAGCCGAATCCCTGGGCGCCCTCCCCCTGCACCGCGCCCTGGAAGCCCTGGGCCGCCGTGCCCGCTTCACCCCGGCCCCGCCCCCCACCTCGCCGGCCCCCGCCGACCCGCTGACCACCCTGACCACCCGCGAACAGGAAGTCCTGTCCCTGGTGGCCGAAGGCCTGTCCAACCGCGAGATCGCCGAACGCCTCTTCATCGCCAACAAGACAGTAAGCGTCCACGTCTCCAACATCCTGGCCAAACTAGGCGTCACCTCCAGGACCCAAGCCGCGGCCCACCACCACCGCCGCGAGCCGTGACCCTCCCGACACACCCCTGAGCACATCCAGCACGCCGACGCACCCCTTCGCCGACCGCCCCCTCACCCACCGACGCCGACCGGCCCTTCGCTCTCCTCCGGCGCCGACCGGCCCTTCGCCCCCTCCGGCTCAGCCGCCGCCCGTGCGGGACGCCGGCGCCAGATCCCGCACCGCCTGGATCAACTCCGCGGGATCGAACGGCTTGGTGAGATAGGCATCCACCCCGATCCCAAGCCCGCGCTTCTTGTCGTCCTCCTGCGCCCGCGCCGTGATCATCATGATCTTGATATGCCGCGTGCTCTCCGCCGCCCGCAGCCGCGTGGCCGTCATCCACCCGTCCAGCCGCGGCATCATCACATCCAACGTGATCACGTCCGGCCGCACCTCACCCACCCGATCAAGACAGTCCTGCCCATCACTAGCGGTCTCCACGTGAAACCCCTCAAGCGTGAGATTGACCGCGATGAGCTGCCGGATGACCTCATCGTCATCCACCACCAGCACCCGCCCCAGAACGTCTTCCACGGGCGCGAGGCTAACCCCTCAACCCGCCCCCCGCGCACCTTTCCACCAACTCCCCACCCCAAAGTTATCCACACCCCCACCCCGGCCCTCGCCATCCCCCCAGCTCACCCCGCGAATCCACGCCCACCTCGCCCCCGCCTCCGGCGCGGCAGCCCTGCGCGCCGCCCCGCGCGCGATGCTGCGCCTCCCGGGCCGCCCTGCCGCCGCCCACCCCTTCTCCTGGGCCGCCTTCTTCCACCAGGGCGTCTGTCGGGCCGGCGGGCCCCGGCGACGGCGCC
>NZ_JBDPMD010000096.1:0-5346 GCF_039871875.1 Sphaerisporangium sp. B11E5
CGTAGGACTGGCCGGCCTGGCCGCCGCAGTCCCAGATCTGCAACGCCGTTCCCTGCGTGCTGGAGTTGCCCGCGGCGTCCAGGCAGCGTCCCGACGGCTGGCTCACCAAAGGCGCCGCCGCCGAAGCAGGCACCGCCCAGGTCAGCACGGCCGCCATGACCGTGGCGAGCGCCACCACCACCGACATCGCGATGACGGCCGGCGAACGCCGCCCGCGGGCCGTGCGGCCCGATGGAAGGATGCGTGAGGGCTGCATCTTTGCTCCTCCAGATGAGAGGGATCCGCGAATCGGTTCGCTACCACTCGTCGTCTCGTCGACGTGCGCCACGGTCCAGGTAAACGTGCCCTTAGCTGTTAGCGCTCACAATCCGGGGCGATCGATAGTGATATGGCGCAGCAAATACGGCGGAAGAGGCGCCGTCAAGGAGCGGCTCCGTGGGGCTTCGTGTCGTCAAGCTCGCCGGACGTCGCCGCATGGGCGTGACCACCACGGCCCCACTCTTCCTGCCGGGTGGGCCCCGATGAAATTTTCATGATCCGTCACGACCCGCGCGGTCCTCCGACGGGGCCTCCGGTCGCCACGGGTGGGAGCCGTAAAAACGATCGAATCGATTCCATCCTCCGCCCTCACCTCGTCATACGGCGGTCTCCCGGCCCGCGACGGCGCCGGCGGGCGCAGTTCGATGCGGAGCGCGTCGATCCAGATGAAAGTTCCAGTACCCCGGCCGGCCGGCGGCTGTGCCCATGTCCGGGCGGCCCAGTTCAGGGTGTGTGCCGGGTCGCGGCACGGGCGCGGACGGCGGGAGCGTGTTGACGTGATCCCCCGGCCGGGGGTTGGCTCCCGCACAGTGGCGGGCCGTCGTGCATGAAACGGGACAGCCCCGCCGGTGTTATCGCTAACAACAAGATCGGCGCCTTGGTCCCCGACGCGGGCGCCGCACCACGGAGGGGAGCGTCCGTGCGACATCCCGGCCCTGCGTACAGACGGCCACGGCGAAGACACCACCGCCCGCTCCCGCATTCCCCGCGCGCCGGGCCTGGCCTCCAGGTCCCCTGGGCGGTCCGCACCGGGAACTTCTGACAGCGGACACCCCGCCCCAGCGGTGCCGTGCGCCGATGGGGCGGTGGGGCGGGTGGTCGTCCGCCGTGCTGAGGGACGAATATTTGTGTATGTCGTTGACGGAGCAGGCGATCGAGCACATCAGGCAGCTCATCAAGGAAGGGGTGCTGTCGCCGGG
Source organism: Sphaerisporangium sp. B11E5 (assembly GCF_039871875.1). Taxonomy (NCBI): domain Bacteria; kingdom Bacillati; phylum Actinomycetota; class Actinomycetes; order Streptosporangiales; family Streptosporangiaceae; genus Sphaerisporangium; species Sphaerisporangium sp. B11E5. Next base: position 1,239 of record NZ_JBDPMD010000096.1, read on the forward strand.
TGCCCGGTTGCCTCCTGAACAGGAGCTGGCCGTGGAGCTGGGCTTGTCGCGGAATCTGCTCAGGGAGGCTGTGCGTTCCCTCGTCACCACGCGCGTGCTGGAGGTGCGCAGGGGTGACGGGACGTTCGTCACGAGTCTCAAGCCTGAGTTGCTGCTCGAAGGCGTCGGTCTCGCGGTCGAGATGATGCGGGGCGACGACCTCCTGGAGATCATGGAGGTGCGCCGGCTGTTCGAACCGGTGGCCACCGGGCTGGCGGCCACACGGATCACCGCCGCCCAGCTCCTGGTGGTCGAGAGCCACCTCAAGGCGATGATCGCCGCTCAGGACGACGTCGAGGCGCTCAACCACCACGACGACGCCTTCCACCGCGCCGTGTTCGAGGCGACGGGCAACAGGTCGCTGTTCGCGCTGCTCAGCGGTATCGCGGGGCAGACACTCCGTGCCCGGGTGTGGCGTGGGCTGGTCGAGGACAACGTGGCCGGGCGTACCGTGATCGAGCACACCGCCATCTACCAGGCGCTGGCGGACGGCGACGCCTCCCTCGCCCAGGCGGTGGCGCTCGTGCACGTGAGCACCACCGAAACCTGGTTGAGGGAGAATCTCGGGAGGTCGTTCACCGCCCATGACGCGCGGGAGGACACCTGACGGGGCCGGCCACGGCAGGTGACCGGGGACCGGTACCGTCGCGGTGGATGTGGTCGTGCGGCGTGTTCTGTGCACGCACGTGACCCTCACCGGGCATGTCCCCTCATGGGCTGGTGCGACTCACCGCGCTCGGTGCGGCGGCGCCGTCACCGTCGGCGACGAAACCGAAGGCCGTCGTGCCGCTCGGGGCCACCGTGCCGTGGTGTGCGGCGTCGCGGACGCTGACCGCGCCGGTGGTGCCGGTGTTCACCCCGTTCCACCAGATGTACATGTCGAGGTTCGCCGGGTTGTCGCCGGAGTTCGTCACCCGCGTCAGCGACGCCGCCGGGGCCGGCCGGGTCACCAGGAACATGCCCGCGACCGTCAGGAGGAGAACGACGGCCGATGCCGGCGCCCTGAGCGTTCCTTCGCGTGGTGTCCTCTCGTCGTGGTGCGCGGCGCTTCGTCGCGGTGCGGCCAGGGCCGCCACAGCGCCTGTCACGCCGCGGCGCGCCGAGCGCGGCGGCGGTGACGATCGTCGCGCCGGGATGCCGTGCCGTCCCGCGTGCCTCCCGGCGCCAGGACGCCGGCCCGGCGCAGTGAGCGATAACAACGAGACCGCGGTCTGCCGGGGGAGCGGATGGGGAGCCGCGACCGTACCGGCGGCCACGGCGGCACCACTCCCGGCACCGGCCCGCTCCTGGTGCCCCACGACATCGGCGACGGCACCGGCCACGGGGCGTCGTCGCGGCCGGCCGTATTACGGACGCCGACGCGTTCCTGCTGGCAGGGGTACCTCCGGCATCGAGATCGGTGGCCGCATCCGGTGCCGGTGGCCGGTCCCGCGTCCGGGTGGTGAAGGGCGGACGCGGCGGGCCGCCGTCCGGTGGTCGGCCCGCGCCGGCCGGTGCCTGCCTGGGGCGGTCAGGCATCAGTCAGAGCTGTTAGCGCTAACAGCAAGTGTTCCCAGTGATCGCCCCTCTCGGTCCGCTCGAGGTGGTGGTGCGCGGAGCCAACATGACCGGGAGGACCGCCGTCAAGGCGCGGCGCCCCACCCGCGCGCGGTGCCGCGGCCCGTGGGGCGTGGCCTCATCTGGCCTGACGAGCGTCCGGCCGCGCCGCGTGGGAGCGGCGCGGCGATGAAACGTTCACCGTCGCCGACCGCCTCCCACGACGGGCGTCCGGTCCGGCCGGCCGCCGCCGCGACCAGGCTCATGACGCCGGGCCCGCCGGGGCTCACGCCTCATCGGGGCGCAGGTGATCGCGCGAGGATACGCTTGACACGTTTCGGGGGTGTTTCCACACTGAGTCCCCAAGCGGCCTCTTTCCTGCCGGGGTCGGTGGTGAGCGGCAGGGGCCGCGTTCCTGTGACGCTGGTGAATGCCGCACGCTTTCGGCGTGGTCGTGCCGTCATCCGCCGGGGCGTCTACCTACACGCTCGACTGCAGTGGAGGCTCAGGCATGCCGGAAAACGTCATACCCCCACCCCCTACTCGACGGCGGACACGCGGCGCGCATCACCGAGCGATGCTCGCCGCCGCGCTCAGCGTCGCCGGCCTGGCCACGGCCGTGGCGATCCAGGCCCCGGTCGGCGCCGCCGCCAGCACCCTCGGCGCCGCCGCCGCGCAGAGCGGCCGCTACTACGGCGCCGCGGTCGCGGTGAACCGGCTCAGCGAATCGGCCTACACCACCGTGCTCAACCGCGAGTTCAACTCGGTCACCGCCGAGAACGAGATGAAATGGGACGCCACCGAACCCTCCCGCAACTCCTTCAACTTCAGCGCCGGTGACCGCCTGGTCAGCCACGCCCAGAGCCGCGGCATGTCGGTACGCGGCCACACGCTGGTCTGGCACGCCCAGACCCCCGGCTGGCTGGCCAACCTGCAAGGCAACGACCTACGTGCCGCCATGATCAACCACATCAACGGCATGATGACCCACTACCGCGGCAAGGTCTTCGCCTGGGACGTCGTCAACGAAGCCTTCGCCGACGGCGGCGCCGTCGGCACCCTGCGCAGCTCCATCTTCCAGCAGCGCCTGGGCAACGGCTTCATCGAAGAAGCCTTCCGCGCCGCACGCGCCGCCGACCCCAGCGCCAAACTCTGCTACAACGACTACAACATCGACGACGCCAACGCCAACAAGACCCGCGGCGTCTACAACATGGTCCGCGACTTCAAAGCCCGCGGCGTCCCCATCGACTGCGTGGGCCTGCAGTCCCACTTCGGCAACCCCCCCAGCAACTACCAGCAGAACATCGCCCAGTTCGCCGCACTCGGCGTGGACGTCCAGATCACCGAACTCGACATCGGCGGCTCCGGCACCACCCAGGCCGACGCCTACCGCCGCGTCACCCAAGCCTGCGTGAACGTCCCCCGCTGCACCGGCATCACCGTCTGGGGCGTCACCGACCGCTACTCCTGGCGCAGCGGCGACACCCCCCTGCTCTTCGACAGCAACTACAACAAGAAACCCGCCTACGACGCCGTCCTCACCGTCCTCAACAACGCGTCACCGCAGCCCACGGCGACCCTGACCCCCACCCCGACCGGGTCCCCGGCTCCGACGAGCGCGATCAGGAGTGTGAGTTCCGGCCGCTGTCTGGACGTGAACGGCGCCTCGCAGGCCAACGGCGCGCTCGCGCAGATCTGGGACTGCAACGGCCAGGCCAACCAGGCGTGGACCCCGACCGCCTCCAGTGAGCTGCGCGTCTACGGGAACAAGTGCCTCGACGTGGCCAACTCCGGCACGGCGAACGGTACCGCGGTGCAGATCTGGGACTGCAACGGCCAGAACAACCAGAAGTGGCGCTTCAACTCCGATGGCACCATCACCGCGGTCGGCGCGGGCCGGTGCCTCGACGTGCCCAACAATGCCACCGCAAACGGCACGAAGCTGGTCATCTGGGACTGCAACGGCGGCGCGAACCAGCGCTGGACCCGCGCCTGACCTTGGTGTGATCCTCGCCGGGACGACCCGTGTCGTCCCGGCGAAATTTTCATCGACGTCCCCGGGGCGGCGGGGCGGCCGGGCGGCTCCCGCGCGCAGCTCACGACAGGCGCCGGACGTACGCGGCGCCGGCGGGGGAGAGGGCGGCCGTCTTGACCGTCCGCCGGGTATGGGATTGGCTCCGCGGTCGAGACGGCGTCCACGGCCGCGGTAGCGCGAACGCTCACGCGAGCCTTCGGACCTCAGCGAATGTTAGCGCTAACAGATGACGTCCGGCCGAGCGTGAGGCCGGGGCCCGCTCGCTTTCCGCGACGAAGAGGTATTCAGGTGAACACGCATTTCAGGGAGCAGAGATGAAATCCGCGGTCGCATCACCGGCCAGGGCCGGTCTCAGGCGTGGCGTTCTTTGGCTCGTGAGTCTGCTCTGCGTTGTGGTGTTGCTGCCGGCGGGGCCGGCGCGGGCGGACAATCCGCTGGTTCAGACGATCTACACCGCTGATCCGGCGCCGTTGGTGTACAACGGGCGGGTCTATC
>NZ_JBDPMD010000097.1:0-4921 GCF_039871875.1 Sphaerisporangium sp. B11E5
CCTTGGGCGGTTGCAGGGTGAGCAGGTGGAGTTGCTGGATCACCAGCATGTGGGGTTGGCGGAGATCCAGCAGGTCGCTGGTGTGGGGCAGTTGTTCGACACCACGATCGTCGTCGAGAGCTACCCGGACGCCCTGCGAACGGGCGACGACCGGATCATCACCTGGGAGGCCGTGCGGGAGCCCGCGGCCGCGCCGTCCGCGGGGCTGTACCCGGTGGCCTTCGGCGAAGTCGAGCTGATACAGGACCTGGAGCGGGCCCACGGATGGTTGCTGGCCCACAACGGCGTGCCGCATTCCTACGTGGACCTGGACGACCCGTCCTTCCTGCACTTCACGTACATGCGGTTGATGGGTGACGTCATCGACGCGATCGGCGGCGAGGCGCTGGACTGCGTCCACGTCGGTGGCGGGGCATGCACGTTGCCCCGCTACGTGAGCGCCACCCGGCCCGGCTCGTCCCACCTCGTCGTGGAGCCCGACGAGGCCCTGGTCGATCTGGTCTGCGAGCAGCTGGATCTGCGATCGCTGCCCGACACGAGAGTCATGATCTCGGGCGGCCGTGAGGCGGCCGAGAGGCTCCCGAGCGCATCCGCCGATGTCATCCTGCTCGACGCGTTCGTCGGCGGGAAGGTGCCGGAAGAGCTGGCCACCGCCGACTACATGGCAGAGCTGTCACGACTGCTCCGTGAGCCGGGAACGTTGGTGGTGAACCTGGCCGACGGAGGAGACCTGGCCTTCGCGCGCCGCCTGCTGGCCGGCGTGCACGAGGTGTTCGATCACGTCGTCCTGCTGGCCGAGGCCGGAGTCCTGCAGGACCACAAGCTGGGCAACCTGGTGGTAGCCGCGTCGAATGCCGAATTGCCGGTCGAAGCCCTCGTCGCCGCACGGGCCCGCGATCCCCATGACGTCATCCACGGCGCGGCCCTACGGGATTTCGTCGCGGACGCCACCCCCTTCCGCCGGCACCACGCTCCCGTCATCAGGCACACGGTCATTCACAATGCCAGCCATTACCCCCTCGGCCTCGCCGTCCTCCCCGGTGAGCGCCTTGAGTTCGCCATGAGCTACACCGCGGACCTGTTCGATCGGGCAGCCGCGGAAGGGCTGGCGGAGAAGTTCACCGGGCTGCTGGAGACGCTTGTCGCCGACCCGGACATGCGGGTGGGCGAGGTGGACCTGCTGTCCGCGGCGGAACGCGAACTGGTGGGACGGGAATGGTCCGGCGCGCTGGTGGAGGGTGTGGCGGGTCGGTGTGTGCATGAGTTGTTCGAGGAGCGGGTGCGGTGTTCGCCTGGTGCGGTGGCGGTGGTGTGTGGGGAGGGGGAGGTCAGTTTTTCGGAGTTGAATGTGCGGGCGAATCGGTTGGCGCGGTGGTTGGTGGGGCGGGGTGCGGGGCCGGAGCGGGTGGTGGGGTTGGTGTTGCCTCGTTCGGTGGATCTGGTGGTGTGGGTGGTGGCGGTGCTGAAGACGGGTGCGGGGTATTTGCCGGTGGATCCGGGTGTTCCGCGGGAGCGGTTGGAGCGGATTGTGCGGGCGGCTGGGCCGGTGGTGGTGGTGGGGGGTGCGGAGTTCGGTGGTGGTGTGGTGGGGGGTGTGAGTGTGGTGGATGTGGCGGGTGTGGATGCGGGGGGTTTGTCGGGGGAGGATTTGGGGGCGGGTGAGCGGTTGGGGCCGGTGGTTGTGGCGAATGTGGCGTATGTGATTTTCACGTCGGGGTCGACGGGTGAGCCTAAGGGTGTGGCGGTGTCGCATGCGGGTGTGGCGGGGTTGGTGGCGGGTCAGGCGGAGCGGTTCGGGATCGGGCCGGCGAGCCGGGTGGTGTTGTTCGCGTCGCCGGGGTTCGACGCGTCGTTCGCGGAGATGGCGGTGACGTTGCTGTCAGGTGGGGCGTTGGTGGTGCCCGAGCCGGGAGAAGAGGCGCTGTTCGCGGTGTTGGCGTCCTCGGCGGTCACTCATGTGACGGTGCCGCCGTCGGTGCTGCGGGCGCTGCCGGACGACGGAATCAGTGCCGGGACGACGCTGGTGGCGGCGGGTGAGGACTGCCCGGCGGGAGTAGCAGAGCGGTGGGCGCCCGGGCGGCGGATGGTGAATGCCTATGGACCTACCGAGACGACGGTGTGCGCGACGATCAGTGACCCGCTGTCGGCCGACAGTGGTGCGGTGCCGATCGGGCGGCCATTGCGCGGCATGCGGGTGTTCGTGCTGGACGAGTTCTTGCGGCTGGTGCTGCCGGGTGTGGTGGGGGAGTTGTATGTGGCGGGTGCGGGGGTTGCTCGTGGTTATGTCGGTCGGCCGGGGTTGACGGCGGAGCGGTTCGTGGCGTGTCCGTTCGAGGTGGGGGAGCGGATGTATCGCACCGGGGATCTGGTGCGGTGGGGCGCGGACGGGCAACTGGAGTTCGTCGGCCGGGTCGATGACCAGGTGAAGATCCGGGGCTTCCGGGTGGAGTTGGGCGAGGTCGAACATGTGCTGGCCCGCTGCCCGGGAGTGGATGCGGTCGCGGTCACGGCATATGGAGCGGATCGCCGGTTGGTGGCCTACCTGGTCGGCCAGGTCGAGGTGGAGGAGGTGCGGGCCTGGGCGCGGGGGGTGTTGCCGGATTACATGGTGCCTTCGGTGTTCATGCTGGTGGAGTCGTTGCCGTTGACGGTGAGCGGCAAGGTGGACCGGCGCGCCTTACCGGAACCCGATCTCGCCGGCGCGGCCCGCGACTACGTGCCGCCACGCACCCCGACCGAAGAACGGTTGTGCGAGTTGTTCGCCGAGGTGCTCGGGGTGGAGCCCGTCGGGATCGACGACAGCTTCTTCGAGCTCGGTGGCGACAGCATCATGTCGATCCAGCTGGTCAGCCGGGCGCGGCGGGCGGGGATCGTGATCACGCCACGGGAAGTCTTCGAGCAGCGCACCGTGCAAGCCCTCGCGCGGATCTCGAAGCCCGCCGCCGACGTGCCTGTCGAAGCGGAGCTCTCCGGGGTCGGTGCGCTTCCCCTCACGCCGATCATGCACTGGTTGCGCGAGCTCGGCGGCCCCATAGGATCCTTCAGCCAATCGATGATCGTTCACACGCCGGCGGACATGTCGCTGGAGCACCTGCTCGCCCTGGTTCAAGCTCTCGTCGACCGTCACGACATCCTGCGGCTGGCGCTCAGCCGCACAGCGTCTTCCTGGACCATCGAGATCCCACCGCCCGGAAGCGTCACCGCCGAGTCGATCGTGAAGCGGGTCGCCTCCGATGCCGAACTGAGCGCGGAGCTGGCGGAGGCCACCACCTGGCTCGACCCCGAGCAGGGCAGGATGCTCAGGTTCGTCTGGCTGGACGCCGGACCGGGACGTCCGGGACTGCTCGGCATAGTGATCCACCACCTGGTCGTCGACGGTGTCTCGTGGCGGATCCTCACCTCGGATCTGGCGGACGCGTGGGCGGCGATCCGCGCGGGCGGCAAGCCGGAGCTGCCCGCGATCGGGTGTTCCTTCCGGGGCTGGGCGGAGTTCCTCACTCGCGACGCCGAGAACCGGGCAGGCGAACTGCCGTACTGGAAGGACCTCCTCCAAAGTCACGACACGTCGCTCACGAAACGGGAGCTCGACCCCGGCCGGGACACCGTGAGCACGCTCCGGGAGCTCCGGACCACCCTGACCTGCGAGCAGACCGCGCCCTTGCTGACCACGCTGCCGGCCGCCATCCACGGCGAGGTGAACGACGTGCTCGTCACGGCGCTGTGCGCGGCGGTAGGCCGGTGGAGCGAAGAGCGCGAAGAGCCGTGTCCGGGACTGCTGTTCGACCTCGAAGGGCACGGCCGCCAGGAGAGCGAGGGCATCGATCTCTCCCGGACGGTCGGCTGGTTCACCACGGTCCACCCGATGTTCGTGCCTATGGACACCTGGGACCTGGCAGACCTCGCGAACGCCGGGGCCACGGCCGGCCGCGCGTTGAAGGAGGTGAAGGGACGGCTGCGAGCGGCACCGGATCACGGGATCGGCTTCGGGCAGCTGCGCTACCTCAACCCCGACACCGCGCCGATCCTGCGAGAACTGCCGGCTCCGAAGATCGGCTTCAACTACCTGGGCCGCTTCCGGGCGGCGGAGCAAGGGGACTGGACTCTTGCCGGACAGGACCAGGCGATCGGTGACGGCGTCGACGCGGAGATGCCGGCGACGCACGTGCTGGACATCAACGCCTGGGTCCTGGACACCCCCGACGGTCCCCAGCTGACCGTCGCGTGGTCATGGCCGGAGGCGGTGCTCGAGATCGACGCCGTCCAGCGGATCGCGGATCGATGGGTTGAGGCGGTCGACGCGCTGATCGCTTACGGCGAGCGGCCGGGCGCGGGCGGGTTCAGCCCTTCCGACTTCGCCCTCGCAGCTCTCAGTCAAGACGAGATCGACCTCCTGCAAGCGGATTGGAGTACCTGAACCATGCCTGCCAGCGAGATCGTCGATGTGTGGCCGCTGACTCCGTTGCAGGAGGGCCTGCTGTTCCATGCGGTGTATGACGAGGCGGGCGTGGATGTCTACGCGCTCCAGACCATCGTGCGGTTGGAGGGGCGGGTGGATGGGGGGCGGTTGCGGTTGGCGGTGGAGGGGTTGTTGCGGCGGCATGCGAGTTTGCGGGTGGGTTTTCGGTGGGTGGGGTTGAGCCGGCCGGTGCAGGTGGTGGTGGGGGATGTGGTGGTGCCGTGGGTGGAGGTGGAGTTTGCGGGTGTGGGGGATGTGGGGTTGGCGGAGTTTTTGCGGGTGGATCGGGGGCGGCGTTTTGAGATGGGGGTGGCGCCGTTGGTGCGGTGTGCGTTGGTGCGGGTGGGGGTGGAGGAGTCGTGGTTGGTGTTGACGTGTCATCACGTGTTGATGGATGGGTGGTCGTTGCCGGTGGTGTTGGGGGAGTTGATGCGGCTTTATGAGTCGGGTGGGGATGGGGGGGTG
>NZ_JBDPMD010000098.1:0-4628 GCF_039871875.1 Sphaerisporangium sp. B11E5
TGCCGGGGGTGGCCATGATGGCGGCGCCGCCGGCCAGTGCCAGTGTGCATTGTCCGGAGCGGACGGCGCGTACGGCCAGGTCGAGTGCGACCAGTGAGGAGGAGCAGGCGGTGTCCACCGTCAGCGCCGGGCCTTGCAGACCGAGCACGTACGCGATCCGCCCCGACGCCACGCTCGACTCGTTGCCGGCCAGCAGCATGCCCTCCAGTTCCTCGGGCACGGTCCGCAGCCGCGTGGCGTAGTCGTCGTACATCGCGCCGATGAACACGCCGGTGTCGCTCTCCTTCAGCGACGTCGGGTCGATGCCCGCACGCTCCAGCGCCTCCCACGCCACCTGCAACAACAACCGCTGCTGCGGGTCGGTCGCCAGGGCCTCGCGGGGGCTCATGCCGAAGAACTCCGCGTCGAACTCGGCGGCGTCGTAGAGGAAGCCGCCCCGGCGCGTGTAGGTGGTCCCCTTGTGGTCGGGATCGGGGTGGTAGAGGGCGTCCACGTCCCAGCCGCGGTCATCGGGGAAGTCGCCGGTCGCGTCGGTGCCGGACGCCACCAGGTCCCACAGCTCCTGCGGCGAGGTCACCCCGCCGGGCAACCGGCACGCCATCCCCACGATCACCACCGGGTCGTCGTCCGCCGGCCCGGCCGCGACCGTGGTCACCGCCGCCTTCGCCGGTTCGGCCGCCGTGAGGCCGTCCAGCAGACGTGTGGCGAGCGCGGCCACGGTCGGGAACTCGAACACCACGGTGGCCGGGAGGGACAGGCCCGACAGGGTGGCCAGCCGGTTGCGGAGCTCGACGGCGGTCAGCGAGTCGAGGCCCAGCTCCGTCAGCGGCCGGTCGGCGCTCACCCGGTCCGGGTCCCGGTGGTCGAGCACGGCGGCCGCCTGTTCCCTGACCAGGGCGGTGAGGACGCGCGGCCACTCGTGCCGGGGCTCCGCCCCGAGCCGCCGCATCCACGCGCCTCCGGCCTCGGCCCGCCGCACGGCGGGGGGCAGCGTGACGATCCTGGACAACAGGGCCGGCAGGCGGCCCTCCACCGCTTCCTGCCGCAACACGGCCTCGTCCAGCGGCGACACCACCGTGTGCGGGTCGCGCACCCGTTCCAGCACGTCGAGCGCGTGGCCGGTGTCGAGCACCCCGACGCCGTACCTGGCCAGCCTGGCACGGTCGGCGTCGCCCAGGTGGCCGGTCATGGCTCCGGCCTCGTGCCACAGTCCCCAGGCGATCGCCGTGGCGGGCAGGCCGGCCGCGCGCCGGTACGCGGCCAGAGCGTCGAGGAAGGTGTTGCCGGCCGCGTAGTTCGCCTGGCCTGGCACGCCGAGAGTGGCCACGGCGGAGGAGAACAACACGAAGCTCTCCAGGGGGAGCCCCGCCGTCAGCTCATGCAGGTGCCAGGCCGCGTCCACCTTGGGCCGCAGCACGGCGGCGAGCTCTTCGACGTCCATCTCGCCGACCGTGGCGTCGGCGAGCACACCCGCCGCGTGCACCACGGACCGCAGCGGCCGGTCCTGGGGAATCGACGCGATCACCGCGGCGAGAGCCGCGCGATCGGTCACGTCACACGCGGCGACGGTCACCTCCGCCCCCGCCGCCCGCAGCTCCCCGGCCAGCTCGGCCGCCCCCGGTGCCTCCGCCCCTCCACGACTGACCAGCAGCAGGTGCGGCGGCTCCACCGCGGCGGCGAGCCTACGCGCGACCAGCGCACCGAGCGCGCCGGTACCACCGGTCACGAGCACGGTCGCACCGGCCCCGCCGGTCACGGGCTCGGTCGCACCGGTGCCTCCGGTCGCGGGCACGGTCGTATCGGTGCCTCCGGTCGCGGGCTCGGTCGTATCGGTGCCTCCGGTCGCGGGCACGGTCGCGCCTATGCTCCCGTCCTGTTCCCGTCGTGGCGGGTCCGCGAGCTCGGCCGGGACGAGCCTCGGTGCGAACAGGGCCGCCTCGCGCACCGCCGTCTCCCGCTCGCCGTGGCCGGCGGCCAGCAGCGCGATCGGTGCCGGGCCGTCGACGGTCACCAGGCCGAACCGGCCCGGGTGCTCGGCGGCCGCGGTGCGGACCAGCCCCCGGATCGGGGCGGACGCGAGGTCGTGCTCCGCTGTCACCACGGTCAGACGGGTGTCCCGCGAGGCCGGGTCGCGCAGGTGGCTTCGCAGCAGCCCGAGGACGGCGGCGGCCCGCTCGTGCGCCTGGGCGATCACCTCGTCCGCCCGTCCGCCTTCTTCGTCCGACCGTCCGTCTACCTGGTCCGTCCGTCCGCCTACCGGCACCAGCACGGTCCGGGCGTGGCGCGTGGCCACGAGGTCGTCCGCTACGGGCGTCGCCGGGTCGCCGAGGTCGACGAGGGCACCGATATCGCCGAAGCCGCCGAGCACGACCACCTCATCGTGTCCCGGCGGCGGGTCGGTGACCGGCTCCCAGTCGATGCGGTACGTCTCGTCGCGCGCCCCGGTCAGTTCCGCCCGGCCGGCCGGGCGGAACGCCACGGTGGCGGCGCCGACCGGCTCACCCGCCTCGTCGGCGAAGAGGTAGCGGAACCGCGCACCGGGGAGCGGGTCGATGCGGGCACGCAGCACGCGGTCGGCCCGGCCGGCCAGCCGCAGGCCCTCGAAGACGAAGGGGAGCAGAGGACGGCCGGGATCCGGGTCGGCCGGCCCGGTCAGCCCGGCGACCACGGGGTGGAGTGCGGCGTCGAGCATCGCCGGATGGACCGTGAAGTCCTGACTGCCTGCCTGGTCGGGGCCGGTCGCGGTGATCTCGACGTAGATCGTTTCACCGGCCCGCCAGGCACCGGTCAGCCCGCGGAAGGCGGGGCCGTAGTCGTAGCCGAGCCGGTACAGCCGCTCGTACAGATCGGTGACGTCGACGGGCTCGGCTCCGGCCGGCACCGCCACCGAGCCGGCAGCCTCGGTCACCGGTCCGGAGGGCGCCGGGTCGTTGCCTTCGTCGAGGACTCCTGTCGCGTGGTGGGTCCACGGCTCGTCCTCGGCCGTCCGGGAGTACATGTCGATGCGGCGCTGTCCGTCCTCATCCGGGGCGTCCACCGTCACCTGTGTCTGGGCCGGGCGGCCAGGGGTGAGTCGCATCGGGGTGCGCACGGTGAGTTCGCGGACACGGGGGCATCCGGCGAGGTTTCCCGCGTGTGAGGCGAGTTCGGCGAAGGCCGTGCCGGGGAGCAGCGTGGTGCGGAACACGCGGTGGCCGGTGAGCCACTCGTGGGCGGCCAGGTCGAGCCGTCCGGTCAGCACGGTGCCGCCGTCGGCGAGGGTGACCATCGCGCCCAGCAGGGGGTGGTGCGCGGCGGCCAGCCCGAGCCGGGTGGTCCCTGCCTGGCCGGCGGTCGGGGTGAGCCAGTAGCGGGTCCGTTCGAACGGGTAGGTCGGCAGGTCCACCGGAGGTGCGGGCGCCACCGCCCAGGTGACCGGGGCGCCGCCGAGATGGGCCACGGCGAGGGCGCGGCGGAACGTGTCAGGGCCGCCCTCGTCGCGCCGCAGCGTGCCGCAGGCCAGACCGGTGGCGCCGCGCTCGCCGAGGATCTCCTCGATGGGCACGGTGAGCACCGGGTGCGGGCTGACCTCGATGAACATGCGGTGGCCCGCGTCGATCAGGCTGTTCGCCGCGGCCTCGAACTGGACCGTCCCGCGCAGGTTCGCGTACCAGTAGGCGGCGTCCAGCGTGCCGGTGTCGACCTGCTCCCCGGTCACCGATGAGTAGAACGCGGTGCGAGCCGGCCGGGGCTTCAGGCCGGCGAACGTCTCCAGCAGGTGCTCCTCCAGCGGCTCCACGTGGCGGGAGTGGGAGGCGTAGTCCACGGGAATCCGGCGTGCCCGCACCCCCTGCTCGTCGCACCAGGAGAGCAACGCGCCGAGAGCGTCGGCGGCGCCCGCCACCACGGTCCTGCGCGGGCCGTTGCGCACGGCGATCTCGAGTTCGCCCGGCAGGCCGGCCAGGACGGGCGCCAACTCCTCCGCGCCGAGCGCGACCGACACCATGCCGCCGTCCCCCGCGATCCTGGCCACGGCCAGGCTCCGCAGGGTGACCAGCGCGGCCGCGTCCTCCAGCGACAACGCGCCCGCGACGTACGCCGCGGCGATCTCGCCCTGGGAGTGCCCGGCGACGGCGTCGGGGCGCACTCCCGCGGCCTGCCACATCGCCGCGAGCGACACCATCACCGCGAAGAGCGCCGGCTGCACGACGTCGACCCGCTCAAGCGACGGGGCGCCGTCGGCCCCGAGGAGCACATCGGTGAGCGACCAGCCGGTGTGCGGCGCGAACGCCTCGGCGCACGACTCGATCTCCGCGCGGAAGACGGGGTCACGCCGCAGGAGCTCGCGGGCCATCCCGGTCCACTGCGCCCCCTGGCCGGGGAAGACGAAGACCGTCCCGCCCCGCACCTTCCGCCCCGTGATCAGCGCGTCGTGCACCTCGTCCCGGGACAGGGCGCGCAGCGCCGCCACCAGGTCCTCGCCCTCGGCGTCCACGGCGGCGCCGTGCTCCAGCCGGGCTCTGCGCAGCAGGGTGGCGGCCACGTCGCTCGCGGCCAGTCCGGGGTGTGCTTCGAGGTGGTCGGCGAGTGTGGTGGCGTGTTTGCGGAGGGCGGTGGGGGTTTTGGCGGTGAGGAGGATGGGGGGTGGG
>NZ_JBDPMD010000099.1:0-4201 GCF_039871875.1 Sphaerisporangium sp. B11E5
ACCCGTCAGCGGCCTCGACGGTGGCGGTGGCCGTGGTCGTCTGGGCCCCGCTCGCGTACGGCTCGACGGCCACCTTGGTGGTGGTCGTGACGTCGCTGTTCGGGATCCCGCGGATGTCGTTCCACTCACGGATGGTGAGCGGGATCACGGTGCCGTGACGCGGACGGACGACGCCCGCGTTGGTCATCGTGAGCGGCTTGGCGTTCCAGGTCGGAGCCTCGATGTTCTCGTGGCACGCGGCCTGGTACCCACCACCGTTGGTGTACCGGTCACCCCAGAGGTAGAACTGGCCGGGGCAGGAGGTGTCACCGGGGTTGGCCTTGAAGATGACCGGCCCCTCGTACCCCTGGTTGGCGACCCACGTCGTGCGCCCCAGAGCCGGAGCGAGCAACGTCCAGTTGTTGATGTTGCTGTCCAGGAAGTCGGTGTGCTTCTCCGAGAAGATGTCCGAACCCTGGTTGCCGGCCTCGTTCTTGGTCACACGGTAGTAGTGGTCACCGACCCGGATCGCGGTCGTGTCGATCCGCGACAGCGGGGCCGGGTCCTGCCAGACCTTGGGAGCGGAGAACGTCTGGAAGTCGCGCGTCGTGGCGTACCACATCTGCGCGTTCCCCTGACCGGTGCGGTTCACGGGGTCGTTCCACAGCGACTGCGCCCAGAACACGGCGTAGGCGCCGATCTCCTCGACCCACAGCGACTCGGGTGCGAAGGCGTTGCCCGCGTTGTCGGGCGCGACCTTCACGTGCCGCTGAGGAGTCCAGTTCACCAGGTCGTGCGACTCGAACACCTCGATGTACTGGGTGTCGTTGATCGCGTATCCGCCCTGGTCGTACCAGTTCAGGTCGGTGGCGATCATGTAGAACGTGTCGCCGTCGGGCGAGCGAACGATGTGCGGGTCACGAAGCCCCTGGTCGCCCAGCTGGGAGACGAGCGACGGCCAGCCCCCGGTAAGACCGGTCCAGTCCAGAGCGGTGTTTCCGTTGGACGTCGCGAACATGATCTGCTCGCCGTCGGCGATCCCCTCGCCCTTGAAGTACCCCATGAAGTACCGCTCGTGCTTCTCGGAACGGGGCTTCGCGGTGATGGTCACCGGGAACGACTTCGTCTTCGAGGCCGAACCCTTGGTGATGGTCGCCGTCAGGGTGGCGGTGACATCCGCACGGCCGAAGGCCGGGCGGGTCACCTCACCCGTCGGGGTGACGAGGTCGGTGGTCGACTTCCAGGTGATCGTGGATCCGAACTCGCCGCCGGCCGGAAGGTTGATGTTTCCGCGCACGTCGTCGGTGGCGTACAGGGCCAGGTCGAACGCGTCACGGTCGACCGCCTGCGCGTCGTCGAACTCGGCCTTCACCACAATGGGGATCTCCCGTGTGGTGACCTCTTGGACGCCCTTGCGGACGGTCGCCGTGAGCGTGGCCGTCGCGTCAGGCTGCCCCTGCGCGGGTCGGGTGATCTTGCCGGTCACCGCGACCTTGCGTGCGCTGGGGACGGCCGGCGGGGTGTAGACCTCGACGACCGACGGGTCCGAACTCGTCCACGTGATGGCCGAGCCCGCCACGGAGCCCACCTTGGGCAGAACGATGTCGCGTACGATCGCACTGGTCAGGCCGAGGTCGATGGCGGCGGCGTCGGCGCTGACGCCATTGGAGACGGTCTTTTTCGCCAGGGCGAGTGTCTCTTCGGGGCTCACTGCCCTGTCGTAGACCCGGAAGTCCCGGAGCGTTCCGCGGAATGAGTAGTGGCCCGACGTCTGCGAGCGAGCGAGGAAGTTACAGTTGGTCCCCGCGGCGTTCACCGACGGCGGCGTGGTCAGGTTCGTTGACGTCGCGTGCTGCACACCGTCGAGGTAAAGCGTGCCGGTCCAGCTCGTGCCGTTCGCGTTCAGGGACTGGGTGTAGGTGACGTGCGTCCAGGCTCCCTCGGTCATGCGGACCCGATTCTGCTGGAGGTTCGCCGAGCCCACCGCGACGCGGAACCGCTGGGTGTTCGACGCGAAGATGGAGCCCTGGGCGCCGGTGTCGACGTCGCACGAGCCGGACTTCCTGCCGAAGCCCCACATCTGGTGCTCGCCGACGTTCGCCGGGTCGATCCACACGTCATAGTCCACCGTGAGGTTCGACATGCCGGCGGTGATGTCCTTCGGCAGCGCCACGTACGCACCGTCGAGGGCGCTCGCGTAGGAGTCGGGGTTGAACCTGACTCCGTTGCCGGTCAAGGTCGCCTTCTCCGGATTGACGAGCGTGGCGTTCGCCGCCGAGCCCGCGCTACCCGAGTTGACCAGCGTCGTCCCACTGGTCTCGTCGAGGGCGAAGTGGTGCACCAGCCCCTCGTTGAGCTGCTCGTCGGCAGCGCGCGAGGGTGTCGCTGCCAACGAGACGGAGAGAAGCGCGCCCAGGGCCAGGCCCGCGACACCTCTCCCCTTCCGGATCAGCCGGTGGTGCGACCTTTGCTGTCGCAATCTCACTTGATCCTCCTTACTCCGGTCGCTGTGGACGCGTGGGGCACGGCCCCGTTCGGGGCGGGGGCGACCGCACTCGCGGGAGAGGCGAAGCCCGAATGGACGGTCAGCGCGCCGGCGAGGCCCAGCGTGATCAGACCTGGTTGAGCGCTCCGACGAGACGAGGGCAGCACAGACAAAGGTTCACCTCGCTGTGAAATGTGGGGGGATGGTGCGAACTGGGGGGGACGGGGCTATATATCACAGATGTCCGGGTCTCGAATGCAGACACTAACCGCCAGTCCCGGCGAAAGATAGCCTCAATAGCACCCAAACTTTTGCGTGAACCGACGAAATTTATGCGAGCCCTGGATGAAAGTCTCGTCCTTGTCAGCACTCCGCAAGCATCAAAGCGACCATAGGGACGGGAATTACCAGGTCACGTGGGGTTCTTACCGCCGGTGCCGGCCGCCTGCTGCCCGCCGCATCACCCGCCCAGGCCGACCCAGACGGGCGGAGCGGCGTCGGACGACCACGGCAAGCAGGGACCGCCGGCACATCGAGGAATGCGACCTCCACCGCGACGACGTGCCGTTTCACGTCAAGTACGCCCGCACGTGGTTCGATAGCGGCTCTGTTACTTGACTGCCGGCGCCCGGTCGGGGTGCTGAGCGTGGTAGATGGCTTCGTCCTCGCTGAAGGAAATGTTTCGATCGCGCTATGAAGCCGCTGCTTGTTCAACCAGTCGACCCATTCGGACGACCCCCGCGAAGGCCATCACCTGCCGGCCGCTCGCTCGGGCGCCGCCGTCCACGGACGGAGCTTGTCGGGATTGCGTACCCCCCAGATGCGCTTGATCTGGTCGCCCTCGACGTCGAACGCCGCGACCGTCACGATGACGCCGTCCTGCTGGACCACCAGACCAGGCTGACCGTTGACCGTACGCTCCAGAATCGTCAGGTTGGACAGCCTGCCGGCGAGATTGAGCAGTGCGCGCACGATCCGCTCGGCGCCGTCGATCGGGCGCAGCGCGGCACCGGCGACGCCGCCGCCGTCGGCGACGAGGGTGGCGAGGGTGGCGTCGGGGCGAGCAGGCCGATGAGGGCGTCGATGTCCATGGCCTGCCATGCATGCTTGAAGTCCTTGACGATGCCGGCGTGGCGGGCCGTCGAGGTGGCGGTGGGCTGCGCCGCGCGGATGCGGAGGCGGGCCGAGGTAGGCCAGCTGACGGCAGGCCGCCGGGGTCCGGCCGACGATGCCGGCCACTTCGGCGAAGGAGTAGCGGAAGACGTCGTGCAGGATGAACGCGACGCGCTCGGCCGGAGCCATCGACTCAAGCACGACGAGGAAGGCCATATTGATCGACTCGTCGAGGGTGACCTTGTCGGCGGGGTCGGCGGTGACGCCGTCGCCCCGGTCGCGGCCGCTCCGGTGGCTTGGAGGGCAAGGATGGTTCGGGCAATCACGGTGGCACGGTGAGGGCAGCAGCGCAGCTTCGCCAGGATCTTTCAGGCTTTGAGGGTGGCGACGGCGCGTTCACCCCGGTGCGAATTTGGGCGTCATTTGTGAGTAAGGCCACGGCTTGGTGGCTCTTGAGCTTGCCGATGCACCGCTCCACGGTTTGCGCTGCTTGTACCGCTTAGAGCTCCTAACAGAATGATCTCTGTTGTGCTTTGATCTCTCGCTGTAGCGGTGGCGAGAGGGGTGGGTCGTGGCGCGGCTGAAGCCGTGGGAGGTCAGTGACGAGTTATGGGCGGTCATCGA